>JACPVT010000359.1 GCA_016191685.1 Rhodospirillales bacterium
ATGATTTCAACAAGCAGCGTGCAGCTACGCCGCCGCCTGTGCCGCGGTCGGGCTGTCGCCGGCCAGCGTGGTGCGGCGCATGTCGCGCGGCTCCTGCGCCGGGAAGGGGCGGGCGCGGTGCATGGTCTGGCGGTTGTCCCACATCACCAAGTCGCCGATCCGCCACTTGTGGGTGTAGACGAACTCGCGCTGGGTGGCGTGCTCGATCAGGTCGCGCAGATAGCCGCGCGCCTCCGGCATCGGCCAGCCGACGATGCCGCCGGCATGGGACGACAGGTAGAGCGACTTGCGGCCGGTCATTGGATGGGTGCGTACCATGCATTGGCGCACCGGCCTGAAACGCTCGCGCTCCTCGTCGGTGAAGTCATGGAAGCCGATGATCTGGCGCGAGAACATCTGGCTGTGCTCGCAGACCATGTCCGCGACCTCGGTCCTGGTCTCGTCGTCGAGCGCGTCGTAGGCCGCCCGCATGTCGGCAAATTGGGTGTCGCCGCCCTTCGATGGGATGCTGATGGCGTGCAGCAGCGAGTACTTCGCCGGGACCACCTTGAACGAGCTGTCGGAGTGCCACAGCCGGTTGCCGATGGCGAACAGCCGGCGGCGGTCTTCGCGCGGGTAGGGCGTGTTGTTCTTGTCGAGGTTGGAGACGTCGGCGAAGGTCGTGGGCAGGCGCATCTCGTTGGCGGCACGCAGGCTGGTGCCGATGGCATGTTCGATCTCGCCCAGGCTCTGCGTGAAGGCGAGCTGCTGGGCGTCGTCGATCTTCTGGTCGCGGAACACCAGCACGGCATACCTGTCCATGCCGGCATGGATCGCCGCCACCTCGTCGCGCGTGAGCGGCCGGCGCATGTCGATGCCGTCGACTTCGCCCGCGAAGCAGGGCCCGACCTGGCGGATGGTGACCGTCATCGCTCCAGCCTCCTCGTCCCGATGGTCTGGGATGTTAGGGCGGGCGGGGAGCGGTGTCAGCAGAGCTTGGGGGCCTGAAGCGAACGACGCGTTCGCTAGGCAAGGTTCTTCTTGAAAAAGGCGATGGTGCGCTCCCACGACAGCTTGGCCGCGGCTTCGTTGTAGCGTGGTGTCGAGCTGTTGTGGAAGCCGTGCTGAGTGCCGGGATAGATGAACATCTCGTACTTCGTGCCGGCCGCCTTCAGCGCCGTCTCGTAGGCCGGCCACATGGCATTGATGCGCTCGTCGTTCTGGGCGTACTGGATCATCATCGATGCCTTGATCGACGGCACCGACGCGGTCTCGGCCGCGGCGCCGTAGTAGGGCACGCCCGCCTGCATGTCGGCGCCGAGCGCCGTGGCCAGCCAGTTGGTCGTGCCGCCGCCCCAGCAGAAACCGGTGACGCCAAGCTTGCCGGTCGACAAGGCCTGCGTCTTGAGAAAGCGCGCGCTGTTCAGCATGTCGGTCCTGAGCTTCGGCTGGTCGAGCTTGGCCTGCAGCGCGCGGCCGTCGTCGTCGTTGCCGGGATAGCCGCCGACCGGAAACAGGCCGTCGGGCGCCAGCGCCATGAAGCCCTCGGTCGCCGCGCGGCGGGCAACGTCCTCGATGTAGGGATTGAGACCGCGATTCTCGTGGACCACCAGCACCACCGGAAACGGCCCGGTGCCCTTCGGCTGCACGAGGTAGCCGCGCATCGTGCCCGAGGTGCCGCCGGGCGACGGATAGGTGACGTAGTTGGCCTTGATGCGTTCGTCGGTGAAGGAGATCGTCTGGGCATTGGCATAACGCGGCATCAGGGCCTGCGCCATGGCAAGCCCGCCCACCGTCACCACGGCGGCCTGCTGCAGGAAGGCGCGGCGGTCGATGCGACCGTGGCAGTATTCGTCGTAGAGATCGTAGATCCGCTGGTCGATCTCGATCTGGGTCACTCCGTCCATGTCGCCACTCCTCTGTCGGGGCCGGCAGTCTAGATCACTGGAGTCGCGTTTCGCTCCCCCTGGCGGGAAAGACCGGCTAAAACGGATCAAAATGAGGTGAACGATGCCCGTCATCGACTACGCGTCAATGCCGCTATTCCCCATGCGGACCGGGATCACCGGCAAGTGGATCGTCGGCCACGAGAACGGCGCGACTACAACCAGCGTGCTCTCCAACACGGTCGAACCCGGCGTCGCCGCCCCAAAGCATTTTCACGAGTACGAGGAGATCGTGCTGGTCGAGGAGGGGCGGATCTGGGTTGAACTGAGTGATACAAGGGCGTTCGCGGTTCCCGGCCAGGCCGTCATCATCCCGCCGCGCACGCCACATGCTTGGGGCGCCGAAGGCCCGGGCATCGCGCGCGTCCTCTTCATCTGGCCCGTGCTGGAGCCCTTCGCCCCGGGCAAGAGCACCTATCTGGAAGGCGCGCCGCCCGCGGTGAGTTGAGCCCTGCAAAGTTCGAGGTACAAAGATCCAATGAAACCATCGGAACAAATCGACCGGCTGATCGCAGGAATCACGGACTGGCGTGGCAAGACCTTCGCCAGCGTCCGCAAGGCGGTCCTCGCGGCCGACCGCGAGATCGTCGAGGAATTCAAGTGGATGGGAAGTCCGGTGTGGTCGCGCGACGGCATGATCGCGGTCGCCAACGCCCACAAGGGCAAGGTGAAGCTCACCTTCGCCTACGGCGCGCGCCTCGCGGATCCCGACGGGCTCTTCAACGCGGACGACAGAGGCAACACGAGGCGGGCGATCGATTTTGCCGAGGGCGACAAGGTCAATGAGCGTGCCCTGAAAAATCTCGTCCGTGCCGCCATCGAGTATAATCAAGCCAAATCGAAGAAGAAGGCGCCTGCGGGCGCTCGGGCGAAAGTCCGCAAGCGCGCCTAGAGTCTTTTCGGCGTCATTTCAGTGCCTTTATGTTCCTCTCCCCCGTCTCGGGTAGGGCAATCGCATATGAATCAAGGATCCTTCGCTGCGCTCAGGATGACATCCATCCTTTGCATGGGCGCGGTGCGTAAAACCCAGCAATAGTGTCATCCTGAGCGCAGCGAAGGATCTTTCTCTTCCCCTTGGAAT
>JACPVT010000387.1 GCA_016191685.1 Rhodospirillales bacterium
AGGGCAAGGGCATCAAGTACTCGACCGAGACGATCCGGCGCAAGGAAGGCAAGAAGAAGTAGAGGCGAGAGAACCATGTCCGACCGCAATGCTCTTTTCGCCCGCCGCCAGCGGCGCACGCGCTACGCGCTGCGCCAGGCCGCCGGCGGCCGTCCTCGCCTCAGCGTGTTCCGCTCGGGCAAGCATATCTATGCCCAGATCATCGATGACCGGAAGGGCACGACCCTGGCTGCCGCCTCGTCGCTCGACAAGGACGTCAAGGGCAAGCTCAAGACCGGCGCCGACAAGGGTGCCGCTGCCGAAGTGGGCAAGCTGATCGCCCAGCGCGCCGTCGCCGCCGGCGTCAAGGAAGTCGTCTTCGACCGCGGCGGCTACATGTATCACGGCCGCGTTGCAGCGCTGGCCAACGCCGCCCGTGAGGGCGGCCTGTCGTTCTGATCGGGAGTTAGCACATGGCTCGTTCACCCGGTGGTTCCGGCCGTTCCCCGCGCGATCGCGATCGGGGCCGTGACCGCGACGAGGACAACGAACTGACCGACAAGCTGGTCACCATCAACCGCGTCGCAAAGGTGGTGAAGGGCGGCCGTCGCTTCGCCTTTGCCGCCATCGTCGTCGTCGGCGACCAGCGCGGTCGTGTCGGCCATGGCGCCGGCAAGGCCCGCGAGGTTCCCGAGGCCATCCGCAAGGCAACGGAAGCCGCCAAGCGCGCGCTGATCCGCGTGCCGCTGCGCGATGGCCGCACGTTGCATCACGACGTCAAGGGCAGGTTCGGCGCCGGCAAGGTGACGCTGCGCTCGGCTCCGGCCGGTACCGGCATCATCGCCGGCGGTCCGATGCGTGCCGTGTTCGAGACGCTCGGCCTCAAGGACATCGTCGCCAAGTCGGTCGGTACGTCGAACCCGCACAACATGATCAAGGCGACGTTCAAGGCGCTCGAGCAGCTCAATTCGCCGCGCATGGTCGCCACCCGCCGCGGCAAGAAGGTTGGCGACCTGCTCGGCCGTCGCGACGAGACCGTCGTCGAGGCGGCGTAAGGAATTCGACCATGGCCGATATCAAGAAGATCAAGATCACCCAGACCGGCAGCCACATCGGCCGCACGGACGACCAGCGGGCAACACTGATCGGACTGGGACTGAACAAGCGCCATCGCAGCCGCGAGCTCGTCGATACGCCCGAGGTGCGCGGCATGATCAACAAGGTGCGCCATTTGCTGCGCATCGACGAGGAAGCGCGCTGAGCCGGCTTGCGGCAATGGTGCGGAGGACAGAACGATGAGACTGAACGAGATCGCTGACAATCCGGGCTCCCGCAAGGGCCGCATGCGCGTCGGTCGCGGCATCGGCTCCGGCAAGGGCAAGACCGCAGGTCGCGGCGTCAAGGGCCAGAAGTCGCGCACCGGCGTCGCCATCAAGGGCTTCGAGGGCGGTCAGATGCCGCTCTACCGCCGTATTCCCAAGCGCGGCTTCCGGCCGCCACACCAGAAGAGCTGGCAGGTGGTGAATCTGGGCGCGCTGCAGAAGGCGATCGACGACAAGAAACTCGACGCCGGCAAGCTGATCGATGCCGCCGCGATGGTGGCCGCCGGCCTGTTCAAGAATGCGTCAGACGGCGTCCGCCTCCTTGGCAAGGGCGAGCTCAAGACCAAGATCGAAGTGAAGGTCGCGGGCGCCTCGGCGTCGGCGATCGCCGCGGTCGAGAAGGCCGGCGGCAAGATCGAACTGCCGCCCAAGCCCGTCGCCGAGGCGGCCTGAGCCAGACGGCGTCAACGGGGGCGTCGTCTCCCCCTTGTGTCGTTCACGCGTGAGGTTCCATGGCATCCGCCGCCGAGCAACTTGCATCCAACCTGAACTGGGGCGCGATCGGTAAGGCGACCGAGCTGAAGAAGCGCCTGTGGTTTACCGTGGGTGCGCTCGTCGTTTTCCGTCTCGGCGCCTACATTCCGGTGCCCGGCGTCGATCCCGCGGCGCTGGCCGAGATCTTCGCCCAGAACGCCGGCGGGATCGCCGGCCTCCTCGACGTGTTCTCGGGCGGCTCGATCGGCCGCATGTCGGTCCTGGCGCTGTCGATCATGCCGTACATCTCGGCTTCCATCATCATGCAGATCTTGACGACGGTCGTGCCGTCGCTCGAGGCGCTGAAGAAGGAAGGCGAAGCGGGCCGCAAGAAGATCAACCAGTACACGCGCTATGGCACGGTGATCCTGGCGGCCTTTCAGGCCTATGCCATCTCCGCCGGCCTGGAAAGCCAGGTTGCCACGGCGGGACCGGTGGTGATCGATCCGGGTCTGTTCTTCCGCTTCGTGACCGTGGTCACGCTGGTCGGCGGAACGCTCTTCCTGATGTGGCTTGGCGAGCAGATCACGGCCCGTGGCGTCGGCAACGGCGTATCCTTGATCATCTTCGCAGGCATCGTGGCGGCGTTGCCCGGCGCCCTGATCCAGACCCTGGAACTCGGCCGCACCGGTGCGCTTTCGGCGCTGTTCATCATCGCCCTCATCGTCGGCGTGGTGGTGGTGGTGGCGGTCGTCGTGTTCGTGGAAACGGCGCAACGACGCATCATCGTGCAGTATCCCAAGCGCCAGGTCGGCAACCGCATGTATGGCGGCGAGGCCTCCCACCTGCCGCTCAAGATCAATACGTCGGGCGTCATTCCGCCGATCTTCGCGTCGTCGCTGCTGCTCTTTCCCGCGACCATCGCCTCGTTCCAGGGCAATGCCGGCGAGGCCGGATGGGTGCAGTGGATCGCTACCTGGCTCGGTCACGGCCAGCCGCTCTATCTGCTGTCCTATGTCGCCCTGATTGTCTTCTTCTGCTTCTTCTACACCACCGTCGTCTTCAATCCGGTCGACACCGCCGACAACCTCAAGAAGAACGGCGGCTTCGTGCCCGGCATCCGCCCGGGCAAGAACACGGCCGAGTACCTGGAGTACATCCTCAATCGACTGACGGTGATCGGCGCCCTCTATCTCTCCGCGGTCTGCATTCTGCCGGAACTGCTGATCGCCCGCGGCGGCGTGCCGTTCTACTTCGGCGGCACCAGCCTGCTCATCGTGGTTTCCGTCACGCTCGACACCGTAACGCAGGTCCAGTCGCACCTGCTCGCCCACCAGTACGAGGGTCTCATCAAGAAGGCCCGGCTGCGCGGGAAGGGGCGATGAACATCATCCTTCTCGGACCTCCCGGTGCAGGCAAGGGTACCCAGGCGCAGCGCCTCCAGCAGGAACGCGGCATGGTTCAGCTCTCGACCGGCGACATGCTGCGTGCGGCGGTTGCGTCGGGCAGCGAACTCGGCAAGAAGGCCAAGAGCATCATGGAACGCGGCGAGCTGGTGCCGGACGACCTGATGGTGGGCCTGATCGAAGATCGCATCGCCCAGCCGGACGCCGCCAAGGGGTTCATCCTGGACGGGTTCCCGCGTACCGAAGCCCAGGCCAAGGCGCTGGACCAGATGCTCGACAAGGCGGGCAAGAAGCTCGACCGGGTGGTCGAGATGGAAGTCGACGAGAAGGCGCTGACCGAGCGTATCGTCGGCCGGTTCTCCTGCGGCAAGTGCGGCGCGGGCTACCACGACAAGTTCAAGCGGCCCAAGGTCGAAGGGGTATGCGACGTCTGCGGGTCGAAGGAATTCACCCGCCGCAAGGACGATAATGCAGAGACCATGAAGACCCGCATGGCCGCCTACCGGGCCCAGACGGAGCCCCTGCTGCCCTACTACGGCGCCCGGGGGGTGCTGCGGAAGGTCGACGGGATGGCCTCGATGGACACTGTTTACCGTCAAATCTCCGCCGTTCTGGTGGGGACTTGACAAGCGTGAGTTCCGTTGACTCGGGAGCGCAGGTACCTATAATCGCGCGCTTTTCCGGGGCCAGCGGAACATCTGACGGGCGCGCGTAAGCGCGCCGTAAGTCTTTGAAGGAGTTGGGATTTTGGCTCGTATAGCCGGCGTGAACATTCCGACCGCCAAGCGGGTGGAAATCGGACTGCAATACATCCACGGGATCGGTCCGGCGAAAGCCAAGGAGATCTGTGGAAAAGTGGGGATCGAACTCGCGCGCCGCGTGAACACGCTGAGCGACGACGAGGTCATCCGCATCCGCGAGACGATCGACCGCGACTACACGGTCGAGGGTGACCTGCGTCGCGAGGTGGCGATGAACATCAAGCGATTGATGGACCTCGCCTGCTACCGGGGTCTGCGGCACCGCCGCGGCCTGCCGGTCCACGGGCAGCGCACGCATACCAATGCGCGCACTCGTAAGGGTCCGGCCAAGCCGATTGCCGGCAAGAAGAAAGTCACGAAGTAAGTCGAGGGAAATCGGATCATGGCCAAGCCTGCAGCCGCCGCGAGTGGCACGACCGCTACTGCCGCGCGTCCTCGTCGCAAGGAACGCAAGAACATCATCGCGGGCGTCGCGCACGTGAACGCGTCGTTCAACAACACGATCGTGACCATCACCGACGCGCAGGGCAATACCATCGCCTGGTCGTCGTCGGGTCAGCAGGGCTTCAAGGGCTCGCGCAAGTCGACGCCGTTCGCCGCCCAGATGGCGGCCGAGGGTGCCGGCCGCAAGGCCATGGAGCACGGCATGCGGACCCTGGAGATCCAGGTGCGCGGTCCGGGGTCGGGGCGCGAGTCGGCGCTGCGTGCGCTGCAGGCCGTCGGCCTCGCGGTCACCTCGATCCGTGACGTGACGCCGATCCCGCATAACGGCTGCCGTCCGCCCAAGCGCCGGCGCGTCTGATTTGCCTACCGGGCGGCCGGCTCTCCTTGCGGGAGACGAGCTGTCCAGCGAGCCGCGGCATTCGTCGCCGGTTCCGAAAGATACAGTCGTGGGCCCCCCGGCATGAGTGGGACGGTCCGCAGAACACCGGTCTAGAGAGGTAGCCCCCGTGCTTCAGAAGAACTGGCAGGATCTGATCAAGCCGGAGAAGCTTGTCACCGAGGCCGGCGTCGATCCCGGCCGCACCGCGACCATCGTCGCCGAGCCGCTCGAGCGCGGTTTCGGCCTCACGCTCGGCAATGCGCTGCGCCGCGTGCTGCTGTCGTCGCTGCAGGGCGCCGCCGTCACGTCGATCAAGATCGACAACGTGCTGCACGAGTTCTCGTCGATTCCCGGCGCCCGAGAGGACGTGGTCGACATCGTTCTCAATATCAAGGCGATGGCCGTGAAGATGCAGGGTGACCGCCCGCAGCGTCTCTACCTGCGCGCCGTCGGTCCCGGCGAAGTCACCGCCGGCATGATCGAATTGCCCGGCGACGTCCAGATCATGGATCCGAAGCACCTGATCTGCACGCTCGACGATGGCGCCTCGATCTCGATGGAACTGATGGTCGCCACCGGCAAGGGCTACATCCCGGCCTCGGCGAACCGTCCCGAAGATGCGCCGATCGGCCTGATCCCGGTCGACTCGGTGTTCAGTCCGGTCAAGCGCGTCTCCTACAAGATCGAGAACAGCCGCGTTGGCCAGGTCACCGACTACGACAAGCTGTCGATGACGGTCGAGACCAACGGAACGACGATGCCGGCCGACGCCGTGGCGCTCGCTGCCCGCATCCTGCAGGACCAGCTCCAGCTCTTCATCAACTTCGAGGAGCCGCGCGAGGTCCGCAAGGAAGAGCAGCAGGACGACTTCCCGTTCAACCGCAACCTCCTGCGCAAGGTCGACGAACTCGAACTGTCGGTGCGCTCGGCCAACTGCCTGAAGAACGACAACATCATCTACATTGGCGATCTCGTGCAGAAGACCGAGGCAGAGATGCTGCGGACGCCGAACTTCGGCCGCAAGTCGCTGAACGAGATCAAGGAAGTGCTGGCCGGCATGGGCCTCCACCTGGGCATGGAAATCCCGGGTTGGCCGCCGGACAATATCGAAGAGATGGCCAAGCGGCTGGAAGAGCCGTACTAGGCCGGCTGGAAGGATATCAGGTCATGCGTCACGCCAATCGCGGTCGGAAATTCCACCGCACCTCCGAGCATCGCAAGGCGATGTTCATGAATCTCGCCGGTGCCCTCATCAAGCACGAGCAGATCACGACCACGCTGCACAAGGCGAAGGACCTGCGTCCGATCGTCGAGAAGCTGGTCACGCTCGGCAAGAAGGGCGGGCTGCATGCCCGCCGCCAGGCAATCGGCTTCCTGCGCGACCCCTACGTCGCCGACAAGCTCTTCACGACGCTCGGCCCGCGCTATTCCAAGCGTGCCGGCGGCTATCTGCGGGTGCTGAAGGCCGGCTACCGCTTCGGCGACGCCGCGCCGATGGCCGTGATCGAGTTCATCGAGCGCGATACCGCTGCCAAGGGCCAGGACAGCGGCCCCTCGGCCGAGCCGGCCGAGCAGCAGGAAGCGGCGTAAGCCTCTCTCATCCACGACCTTTGAAAACGCCCGGTGGCACTGCCCCGGGCGTTTTTCTTTGATAGGCTTTTCGCCATGTCTTTGACGTTCAGAAAGGCCGTTCCGTCGGAGCGCGAAGATGCCCAGCGGATCCTGTGGACAGCATTCACGCCCTACGCCCGCGATCTCGGCCGCGAGATCACCGCCCAGCACTACGCATTCCTCGCCGCCGCCATCGAGCGCGGAGACGTCTACCTCGCGCTGGAGGATGGAGAGATCGTGGGCGTGGCCGCGACCCAGCGGCGCGACGACGGCATATACATCGACCGGCTGGGTGTTGCGCCGGCGCGCCAGGGCACAGGCCTGGGCAGCTTCCTCCTGGAGCGGGTTGAGGAAATCGCGCGCTCGAGCGGCCTCAAGGAACTGTCGCTCGAGACGGCTGAAATGGCGGAGGGCAACATCCGGCTCTACCGCCGGCATGGCTTCGAGATCGTGCGCCGCGGCCCGCCCTCGCACGGCATGGACGCGCATATGCGAGTATTCATGGTGAAGCCGCTCTAGGCGATCCAGGCGATCGGATAGCGGTTGAAGCCGCGGAAGCGCGCCCGGCCGCCGCGTTCCGGTGCACCCTCGCGGCGTAGCCCGTCCAGGCGGCGGACCAGCCGCCCGATGGCGATCGTGCCTTCCAGACGTGCCAGGACGGCGCCCAGGCACATGTGCACGCCGGAGCCGAAGGCAAAATGGCGGTTGGGATCGCGGCCGATGTCGAACCGGTCGGGCTCGGGGAACTGCGCGGGATCGCGGTTGGCCGCGCCGATGCCGATATGCAGGTAGGTGCCGGCGGCAAGGACTTCGCCACCGATCTCGAGGTCGGCCGTGAGTCGGCGGTTGCCGAGTTGGTTGGAACTCTCGAAGCGCAGCCCTTCCTCGACGCAGCTCTTGAGCAGCGACGGCTCGTGCCGCAGCCGCTGCAGTTCGCCAGGAAAGCGCAGCAGCGCATCGATCGTGTTGCCGATCAGGTTGGTGGTGGTCTCGTGGCCGGCGTTCAGTAGGAAGATGCAGTTCTGCACCAACTCCTCGTGGCTCAGCCGCTCGCCGTCGACCTCGCCGTGGATGAGGACGCCCAGGACGTCGCCATCATCAGCCGGACGCGTGCGCCGCTCGCCGACGAGATCGTCCAGATAGGCGGAGAACTCGGCCACCGCGGCGTTGCCGGCGGCCTGCCGCTCCGGGCCGGCGACCGGCTCCAGCGCCCCCAGGATGGCCAGCGAATAGCGGCGGAAGGGCGCCCGTTCGCCGGCCTGCACCCCCAGCATATCGCAGATCACTTCGACGGGAAGGCGGAAGGCGAAATCCTCGATCAGGTCCATACGCCCACGGTCAGCGTGCTGCGCAATGAGGCCGTCGACCACCGCTTCGATCCTGGGCTGCATGGCCGCCAGCGCGCGCGGCGTGAAGGCGGCGGCCAGGAGCTTGCGCACCCGCGTGTGCAGTGGCGGATCGTTGAACACCAGGCTGGTCGTGTGATGGCGGTAGAGCGGCGTGCCGACGCCGAACTTGGGGCCGAACTCGGCCTTCTTGTCGGAACTCATGCGGGCGTCGCGGTAGCAGACCGCGACGTCGGCGTAACGCGAAAGAAAGACGCTGCCGTCGGGCAGGCGCTTCAGCGGCGCGAAGCGCCGCAGTGCGTGGTAGTAGGGGAACGGATCGTCGAGGAAGGCCCGCTCCAGCGCCGTCAGATCGAAGCGCCCGGCGAAGGCCTGGGCCTCGTCCGCCGGCAGCTCGATGAGGCTCCCGCTCAGAACTGATCCTCCTTGAGCGCGAACACCGTCCGTCCGGCGGCCTTGAGCGGGCCGAGCTGAGCCAGCGCCGGCGGCAGGATGACCTCGGCATAGAACCGCGCCGTGATCAGCTTGGCCTCCAAGAACGCGGGATCGCCGTCGCGTGCGGCGAGCCGCGTCTGGGCGATCAGCGCGCTGCGGGCAAGCAGCCAGCCGCCCAGCGCCGTGCCGGCCAGCCGCAGGAAGGGCACCGAGCCCGCCAGCGCCGTGACCAGGTCGGCCTTGATCGACTGCGCCACCCACTTGGTGGCGTCTTCCAGGGCTTCCGCCGAGGCCAGCACTCCGGTACGGATCGCCGCCAGATCGTCGCCAGGGGCGGCCTGCAGCTCCGTGGCGAGGGCGCGCATTTCGGCCACCAGCGCCAACATGGTCTCACCGCCGTCCTTGGCCACTTTGCGGCCCACCAGGTCGCGCGC
Organism: Rhodospirillales bacterium; assembly: GCA_016191685.1. Taxonomy (GTDB): domain Bacteria; phylum Pseudomonadota; class Alphaproteobacteria; order Reyranellales; family Reyranellaceae; genus Reyranella. Next base: position 8,592 of record JACPVT010000387.1, read on the forward strand.
CTGGATGCCGTTGGTGCCCTCGTAGATCGGCAGGATGCGGGCATCACGCAGGTGTTGCGCCGCGCCGGTCTCCTCGATGAAGCCCATGCCGCCATGGATCTGCACACCGGTCGAGGCGATCTCGTTGCCGAGGTCGGTGAACCAGGCCTTGACGATCGGGATCAGCAGGTCGACCCGGTCCTGCGTCTTGCGGGCGGCCTCCTTGTCGGGGTGTCTCAGGGCGCCGTCGATGCCGGCCGCCGTGTAATAGCCCAATGCCCGCATCGCCTCGATCTGGGCGCGCATGGTCATCAGCATGCGTCGCACGTCGGCGTGATGGACGATCGCCACCGATTCCGGCTTGGGGCTCCCGTCGTCCTTCGATTGCACGCGCGTCCGGGCAAAGGCTGCGGCCTGCTGATAAGCACGCTCGGCTATCGCCAGGCCCTGGATGCCGACCGAGAGCCGGGCATTGTTCATCATGGTGAACATGTAGGAAAGGCCTCGGCCCTCCTCGCCGACCAGGTAGCCCACGGCGCCGCCGTCGTCGCCGAACGACATCACGCAGGTCGGGCTGGCGTGGATGCCGAGTTTGTGTTCCAGCGACACGCAACGCAGGTCGTTGCGCTTGCCAGGCGCGCCGTCGGCGCCGACCAGGAATTTCGGCACGATGAACAGCGAGATGCCGCGGACCCCGGCCGGAGCGTCGGGCGTGCGCGCCAGCACCAGATGCACGATGTTCTCCGTCAAATCGTGCTCGCCATAGGTGATGAAGATCTTCTGGCCGGTGACGAGGTAGTGGTCGCCGTCGCGGACCGCCCGGCTCTTGAGCTGGCCGAGGTCGGAGCCGGCCTGCGGTTCGGTCAGGTTCATGGTTCCGGTCCATTCGCCGGAAATCATCTTGGGCAGGTAAGTGGCACGTTGTTCGGGCGAGCCGTGATGATGGATGGCGTCGATCGCACCCTGGTTCAGCAGCAACACCAGGCCGAAACCCATGTTGGCCGCCTGCCACATCTCCTGCACGGTGGTCGCGAGCAGCCACGGCATGCCCTGGCCGCCGAACTCGGGGTCAAAAGGGAGCGAGTTCCAGCCGCCGGCGACGAACTCCTTGTAGATGCCGGCAAAGCCCGGCGCGGTGCGGACAACGCCGTTCTCCAGCTTGGCGCCCACCTTGTCGCCATCGCGGTTGAGCGGTGCCAGACCGTTGCCGGCGAGCTTGGCAGCCTCCTCCAGCACCGCATCGACCGTGTCGTCGGTGGCGTGTTCGTAGCCGGGCAGCGTCGAAACACGTGCCAGACCGGCCACTTCGCGCAGCGCGAAACGCATGTCGGCGAGCGGGGCAGTGTAAGTCATGTGTTTCCCTCCGGGCCGCAATATGCCGCGCCCCGTCGCTTTTGGCGACCGGCTCAGGTACCTTGTCGGTAACATGACCGATACCGTTCAGCTTGCCCCAGTCCTTCTGGAAATAGCCGGCCCCCGGGCCACCATCACCCTTAACGATCCCGCCAAACACAACCGGCTCGATCCCGCCGGCCTCAAGGCGTTGCGCGCGGCCATCGAAAAGGCTGATGCCGATCCCGCCGTGCGCGTCACCGTGATCACGGGGGCAGGTGAGAAGACCTTCTGTTCGGGCTATGACCTCGGTTCGATCTCGGCCAGCGAGCGCCGCTCCCAGTCGGCCAACGACGACAGCTTCGAGAAGGTCATGGATCGCCTCGAGGCAATGCGCATGCCGACCCTCTGCGCGCTGAATGGTGGGGTCTATGGCGGGGCCACCGACCTGGCGCTCGCCTGCGATTTCCGCCTCGGTGTAAAGGGCATGAAGTTCTTCATGCCGGCGGCCCGCTTCGGCCTGCACTACTATCCGGGCGGCTTGCGTCGCTACACCCAGAAAGTGAGCCCGAGCTTCGCCAAGCGCGCCTTCCTGCTGTCGGAGGATTTCTCGGACACGGAGTTGCTGGCCGTAGGCTATCTCGACTGGCTGGTCGAGCGCGCCGAGTTCAGGGCCAAGGTCGACGAAAAGGCCGCCAAACTCTCCTCGCTGGCACCACTGTCCATGGCGGGCATGAAGCGTGCGATCGAGCAGTTCGCCCAGGCCACGCCGGACATACCGTCGATCCGCGAGAGCGCGAAAGCCTGCGCCGGCTCGGAAGACCTGCAGGAGGGCTTGGCGGCACTGCGTGAGCGTCGCGCGCCGGCTTTCCGGGGACGCTGACATGTGGCTGGGCCGGCTTGCCCTCGCCTCCATGCCGATCCTCGCGGTTCTTTGGGGCGGTGTCGCTGAGGCGCAGCAGCTCGATTTTTCGCGTGTCTCGCGTAGCGGTGACGAACGCCTGAGCTACCGCTGGCGCGATCTCGACCGCCGCGAGCAGGCGACGGTCTTTACGCTGACCCGCCAGGACATCAGGGAAGCCGAAGCCTCGTTCAAGGATTTCAGCCTCGACGGCATGTGGGAGGACATTGCGACTAATTTGCGCGATGAGACCGCCAAGTTCGGCAATGGCGCGCAGATCGAGATCCGTCGGGGAGGGGACCGCCTGAGCTGGACCGTGAAGGTCCGCGATCCTGCGTCGCAGGAGGCCCTGATCAAGCGTCTTAACGAACGATTCACGCGATCGCAGAAAGCCTACCTCGCCCGACACTTGCGTCAGCGGCTCGACGAGGGCCGCATCATGGTCGATTTCGCTGCCGCCACCCGTGCCCTGCAGGATCCGATGCGCGCCGTTGCGAAGGCACTGGGGGCCACGCCGGGCATTGCCGATGACGATCGGGCCCGGGCGAATTTGGCGCTCGCCTTTTTCCAGCAGGTCCCCTACGCGTCGCTAGGCGACGGGATGCGGCGGGGAGGTGATTTCCTGCCTGGCCCCGCATTGCTGGCGCAAAACCGGGGCGATTGTGACAGCAAGGCCGTAGCCCTGGCGGCGGTCCTGCGGACCTACACGCCCTGCTGCAACCTGCCACCACGACACCCACCACGACCACACCCACCACCACGGTGACCACTACCCCCACGACGACGACCAGCGCAAATAGCACGTCCCCCGCGAACCCCTACGCCTCACT
>JACPVT010000388.1 GCA_016191685.1 Rhodospirillales bacterium
GACCGCGCCGAGCCGCTGGTACCAGGCGAGGCGCTGGAAATCGAAGGCGCCGGGCGCCGCGGGACCCGCCGGCGGCGACAGGTTGGCGAGGACCAGCAGGCGATCGCCGACGGTAAGCCTTGGCGCGCCCCTGCCGAGCGACACGCGCACCTTGAGCGGCATCATCTCGGCCGGCGGCACACCGTTGCCCTTGAGACGCACCGCCTCGAGCACGACGCGCACCCCGTCGGGCAGGCGTTGGATGTCGGCCACCCGGCCCTCGACATTGATGCTGAACAGCGGCCGGCCGAGTGTCGGTGCGGCCAGGCTCGCCGTGCGCCAGGCGACGAGGCCGAGACCGACGGCGCTCGCGGCAAGGCCGACGGCGAGAGCCCTTGCGAAGCTCCCCGGCGGGGCAAACAACGCCGCGATGAGGGCCGCGACCGCCACGGCCGGCCCGACCCACAGGGCGGGCTCGCTCGGCAGTTCGAAATAGACGGCAATCCCCAGGCCCATTGCCACGGGGAGCCACAGCATCCAGCGGCCGCGCTCGGCGTCGAGCTGTTTTGAGATCCAGGCGCGGAAGTTTGACACTACGGGGACGCTCCCCTACCTACGGCGCGCTTTTCCGGCCGAAATGCGGCCAAACCTGCGCATGTCGAGCAATGATCCCACGGCAATGACAGTCGTCACCCGCTTCGCCCCCTCGCCGACCGGCTTCCTGCACATCGGCGGCGCCCGCACCGCCCTGTTCAACTGGCTGTTCGCCAGGCATCACGGCGGCAAATACCTGCTGCGCATCGAGGACACCGACCGCGCGCGCTCGACCGAGCCCGCGATCGCCGCGATCCTCGACGGGCTTTCGTGGCTCGGCCTGCCGTGGGACGGCGAGGTTACCTACCAGTTCGCCCGCGCCGCGCGGCATGCCGAGGTCGCGCACCAGATGCTGGCGTCAGGCAACGCCTACTATTGCTACGCCTCGCCCCAGGAACTGGACGAGATGCGCGCAGCCCAGAAGGCCGCCGGCAAGCCGATGCGCTACGACGGCCGCTGGCGCGACCGCGATCCCAGGGAAGCGCCGGCCGGCATCAAGCCGGTTGTTCGCCTAAAAGCGCCGCAGACCGGCCAGACCGTTATCAACGATGCGGTGCAGGGCGAAGTCACCGTCGAAAACGCCCAGCTCGACGACATGATCCTGCTGCGCGCCGACGGAACGCCGACCTACATGCTGGCCGTCGTGGTCGACGACCACGACATGGGCGTGACGCACGTGATCCGCGGCGACGATCATTTGAACAACGCCTTCCGGCAGCTCCAGATCATCCGCGCCATGGGCTGGCCGGAACCCGTCTATGCCCACATCCCGCTGATCCATGGGCCGGACGGTGCCAAGCTCAGCAAACGCCACGGCGCGCTCGGCGTCGACGCCTACCGCGACATGGGTTTCCTGCCGGCGGCCCTTCGCAACTACCTGCTGCGGCTCGGCTGGGGCCACGGCGACGACGAGATCATCTCGACCGAGCAGGCGATCGAGTGGTTCGACCTGGCCGGCGTCGGCCGCTCAGCGTCGCGCTTCGACGTGGCCAAGCTCACCAACCTCAACGCGCACTATCTGCGCGAAACGCCTGACCCTGAATTGCTGCCGCTGGTGCTGCCGCGCATCGAGGAAAAGCTCGGCGGCAAGATCGACGACGCCGGCCGCGAGCGCATCGTGCGCGGCTTGAACGGCGTGAAGCCGCGCGCGCGCACGCTGGTCGAACTCGCGGACAGTCTTGCCTTCTACGCACGCGCCGGGGCGCCGCCGATGTCCGACGACAAGGCGCGCGGCGTGCTGACGCCCGACGCCCGTTCCGTCATGGCCAGGCTCGCGCCGGCGCTGGAGGCGCAGGCGAGCGACTGGAGCGAAAAGGCGATCGAAGAAGCCGTGCGCAAGTTCGCCGAGGCGAATGGGCTGAAGCTCGGCCAGGTCGCCCAGCCGCTCCGCGTCGCGCTGACCGGCTCGACTGCGTCGCCCGGCATCTTCGAAGTGCTGGCCGTGCTGGGGCCCGCCGAGAGCAAGGTGCGATTGCTGGCGGCTGCTGGATAGCTGGCAATGTTACAATTGGCTTGCTCGTGCACGCGCCCGCGTGGAGGTTGACAGGGAAATGGATGATAAGAAGCCGATGCTGGAGGCCACTGGGAACGAAGAGGCCAAGGATTTCATTCGTGACCTGGTCCAATCCGATCTCGCCCGCGGACAAGTGCAGAGCATCGTTACCCGCTTTCCACCGGAGCCGAACGGCTATCTGCATCTCGGCCACGCAAAGTCCATCTGCTTGAATTTCGGACTTGCGACCGAATATGGCGGCCGCTGCCACCTTCGCTTCGACGATACCAACCCCGTGAAGGAGGAGCAGGAATATATCGACGCCATCAAGCGGGACGTACATTGGCTCGGCTTCGACTGGGGCGAGCATCTGCACCATGCGTCGGACTATTTCCAGACGTTGTACGACTGGGCCGAGCATCTCATTCGCGCCGGCCTCGCCTATGTCGACGACACCCCGCCCGACGAGATGCGGGCAATGCGCGGCACGCTGACCGAACCGGGCCGCGCTTCGCCGCACCGCGACCGCTCGGTGGAAACCAATCTCGGCCTGTTTCGCGACATGCGCGCCGGCAAGTTTCCCAACGGTGCCTGCGTGCTGCGAGCGAAGATCGACCTTGCTTCCGGCAACATGAACCTGCGCGACCCTGTCCTGTATCGCATCCTGCACGCGCCTCACCCGCGCACCGGCACGCAATGGCGCATATACCCGACCTATGATTTCGCGCATGGCCAGTCCGACGCCATAGAACACGTCACGCATTCACTCTGCACCCTGGAGTTCGAGGACCATCGTCCGCTCTACGACTGGTTCCTCGACCACCTGCCAGTGCCGGCGCGCCCGCGCCAGACCGAATTCGCCCGACTCAATCTCGGGTACACGGTCCTTTCCAAGCGCTACCTGACGGATCTGGTGCGGCGCGGCATTGTGAGTGGCTGGGACGATCCGCGCATGCCGACGCTGGCAGGCCTGCGCCGTCGCGGCGTGCCGCCGGAGGCGATCCGCGACTTCGTTCGGCGCATCGGCATGTCCAAGGCCAACAGCGTCGTCGATCTCGCCATGTTCGATCACTCGATCCGCGACCATCTCAATCAGGCAGCGCAGCGTCGCATGGCGGTCCTGCGGCCGCTCAAGCTCGTGATCGAGAACTTTCCCGAAGACCACGTCGAAGAGCTGGAGGCCGTCAATCACCCGGGGGATCCGGCCGCCGGCACGCGTACCCTTCGCTTCCGCAGGGAAGTCTTCGTCGAGCGCGACGACTTCATGGAGAACCCGTCGAACAAATTCTTCCGACTGGCGGTGGGGCGAGAAGTCAGGCTGCGCTACGCCTATCTCGTCACCTGCCGCGAGGTGGTCAAGGACGCCGACGGCAACGTGGTCGAACTGCGCTGCACCTACGATCCAGCGAGCCGCGGCGGCAATGCGCCGGACGGTCGAAAGGTAAAGGCCACCCTGCACTGGGTGTCCGCCCGGGATGCACTTCCCGCCGAAGTCCGATTGTACAGCACGCTCTTCAACCGCCCTGACCCGGGCGCCGGTGGCGATCTCGACGCCGACCTGAATCCAGGCTCGCTCGAAGTCCTGTCGGGCGCGCTGCTGGAGCCCTCATTGGCGGAGACATCTGAAGGGGAAGCCGTGCAGTTCGAGCGGCTGGGCTATTTCTGCCCGGACCTCGCGAGCCGGTCGAAGGCTCTGGTGTTCAACCGCACGATCGAGCTGCGGGACACCTGGGCAAAGGTGCAGGTCCAGAGTTAAGAGTAGTAGTGCCCCGAGACGAGGCGCGATTGCTGGCGGCCAGCGGATAGACCGGTTTTGGCCGGCATGTGACCAGCGGGCGTGCGCGCCCGCGAATGGTCTCTCCTCGTCCTGCTGTCGGTCCTGTGGGGCGGTTCGTTCTTCTTCGCCAAGCTGGCGATCGGTGAATTGCGGCCGTTCACCGTCGTTTTCGCCCGCGTCGCAATGGCAGCGCTTGCCCTCAATCTGATGCTATCGCTCACCGGACGCAGTCTGTTTCGACAGGGTACGCCCTGGGCAACCTTCGTTGTCATGGGACTACTGAACAACATGGTTCCCTTCAGCCTCATCTTCTGGGGCCAGACCCAGATCGCCTCGGGGCTAGCCTCGATCCTGAATGCCACGACTCCGCTGTTCACCCTCGTCGTCGCGCACCTTCTGACACGCGACGAGAAGATCAATGCCGCCAAGGCGATTGCCTTGCTCTTCGGCTTCGCCGGTGTGGTACTGCTCGTAGGCCCGAACGTCCTGGTCGGAGACGACTTCAGTTTCATGGGCCAGATAGCCTGCCTCGGTGCCGCCCTCTCCTACGCCTTTGCCGGCGTCTACGGCCGCCGCTTCCAGATCATGGGAGTACGGCCGATGCAGGCCGCAGCCGGGCAAGTGACGACGAGCGCTGTGTTGATTCTGCCAATCATGCTGGTCGTTGATCGGCCTTGGGAACTGGCGGGGCCGCCATCGATGACCGTATGGGCAGCTCTTGTCGGCTTGGCGCTGCTGTCGACGGCGCTCGCCTATGTGCTGTATTTCCGCATCCTCGCGGCCGCCGGTGCGACCAACCTGCTGCTTGTTACTTTCCTGATACCGGTCACCGCGATCCTGCTGGGCGCGGGGTTCCTGGGGGAGCACCTGGAGCTGCGACACTACGCTGGAATGGCCCTGATCGGCCTCGGTTTGGCTGCCATCGACGGCCGGATCGCAGCCCGGCTACGCGCCGCGAAATAGCGGTCCGCCGGCACAATTGCGCCCCCGGAGGTGGCTTGTTAGGGTGCCCGCGAACCCGGCGTGACCGCCTTTTCCTCGGTCCTGCGCCTTGCCCGAACCGAGCCGAAAAGAGTTCACCAATGGCCAAATCGTCCGCGACCCTGACCGACAACGAAACCGGCAAGACCTACGAAATGCCGATCATCCACGGCACGATCGGGCCGCGTCTGGTCGATGTCCGCAAATTCTATGGCGACTCCGGGATGTTCACCTACGACCCGGGCTTCACCTCGACCGGTTCGTGCGGATCCAAGATCACCTACATCGACGGCGACGAAGGCCTCCTTCTGCACCGTGGCTACAACATCGCCGAACTGGCCGAACA
>JACPVT010000323.1 GCA_016191685.1 Rhodospirillales bacterium
CCAGAGTTCGTGCATCCGTCATTGGAGATTCCTGTTCCGCGCGATCAAGGGATTAGCGCCACACTGTGATTCTACGACCGCGCTAAGCCGGCAGCGGACGAGGCGCTCGATGGCACGCTCAAGGCCAGGGTCGAGAATCTCGCCGCTCATCACTCGCTGCATCACAGCCAGTCCAAGCTCGGTCACCAGACCACGAAGAAGGATGGTGAATACAGCGGCTACGGCCTGCATGACGGGCCGGTGCCGCTGCGCCAACTGGTCAAGGTCCACCCCGAGACCGGCCGCAAGTCGCTGCTGATCGGCCGCCACGCCCACAACATCCCGGGCATGGACAAGGCCCAATCGGAGCGGCTGCTGCAGGAACTGGTCGACTTCGCCTGCCAGCCGCCGCGCGTCTACCACCACGACTGGACGGCCGGCGACGCCGTGGTGTGGGACAACCGCTGCCTGCTCCACCAGGCAACGCCCTGGGACATGACCCAGCCGCGCGTGATGTGGCACAGCCGCATCGCCGGCGATCCCGGGAGCGAGGCGGCGCTCGGCGGATCGGCCGTCAGTGCGGCGGCATCGGGATGAAAAGCGGCGGCGTGGCAGCAGCGCCGGGAGGCCAGAGATAGACGTAGAACGGCGTCCGCCGCTCGACGACATCGTCGCCGGGCTGGGCACGCCGGCTCACCAGCAGGTCGTCCTGGATACGCACATGCATATAGCCCGGGATGAGTTCGGCCCAGTTTTCCACGTCGGGCGTGAAGACCACGTCATAGGAGTGAGCCTTGGCCAGCGTGACCACGCCCACGCCCCCGCCATCGACGGGCTTTGACGGCACCTGCCGCCAGCTCATGCCGGACTGCACGTAGACCGCCACCGGATTGAGCATGACGTAGAGCGGGCCGTCAGGGCTGGTGTTCTGCAGCGCCAGCGTCATGCGAAACGACTTGCCGTCCGGTTCGGCGACGATCCGCTTCAGCTCGACATAGAGCGACCGCATGGCGGCATTCTCGAGTTGCAGCCGCGCCTGGCGTTGCTGTTTGGCGAGAGAGGCCTGGTAACGGCCGACGCCGGCATCGACGGCAAAGGCCAGCATCACGGCCACGACGACGCCCAGCACGACGGGCGAGCGCCACAGGCCGAGGTGTCGCCCGAGCTTCATCGACGTTCCGGGCGGCGACGCAGCAGCCTTGCGCGGCGCCTCGCGCAACTCGTCGAGCAGTTCGCGCTTCGGCCGCTGCAGAGCGGCGAGCTGGCGGCGCAGGTCGCGGATCAGCGCATCCTTCTGCTCGGACGAAAGGCCGGCCGGATCGGGAGGCTGGCCGCTCATGCCACGATCGCGCCGTTGGCGATGTGGACGATCTGCTGCGCCTGCTCGGCCAGGGCGAGATTGTGCGTGACCAGGACGAGCGTGGTGCCAACCTCGCGGTTGACCGTCCGCAGCACGTCCATGATCTCGATCTCGGTCTGCTCGTCGAGATCGGAGGTCGGCTCGTCGGCCAGCAGGAGCGCGGGATCGTTGATCAGCGCGCGGGCGATCGCGGCGCGACGCTGCTCGCCGGCGGAAATCTCGGCGGGATAGGCGTCGAGGTAACCGCCCAGGCCCATCCGCTCGAGCAGAGCCGCGGCCCGGGCGTAGGTGCCGGAGGCGCCATGGCGGCGGCCCAGCATCGCCGGCAGGGCGACATTGTCGATCAGCCGCAGCGTCGGTAGCAGGCTTGCGAACTGGAAGACGTAGCCCACCTTTTCGTTGCGAAAGGCAGCCAGCGCATTGTCCGACAGGCGCCACACATCGGTGCCGTCGACTTCCACCATACCGGCCGAGGGACGGCTGAGGCCGCCCGCCATCGCCATCAGGGTCGACTTGCCCGAGCCCGAGCGGCCGATAATGGCCGCGAACCGGCCGGCCGGCACGTCGAGATCGACGCCGGCGACGGCGGTCACGAGGCCGCGCTCGGTCCTGTAGCTCTTGCTCACCTGGCGGCACTTGAGCATCGCTCAGCCCTCGCCGCGCACGAGATCGTAGGCGTCGCGACCGCTCGCCCGCCATGCCGGGTAGAGCGCGCCCAGGGCGCCGATCATCGACGCCAGCACGATCGACGCCGCCGCGAAGGCCGCCATCCGCGGCAGGTCGAGCCAGACGAACGGCACGCCGATGTTCTCGAGGTAGTAGACCAGCGAACGCTCGTAGAGGCGCATCACCAGCACGCCCAGGGTGACTCCCAGGACGCCGCCAACGCCGGTGGCGATCATGGCTTCGACCACCATCGTCCCGACCATCTGCGCCCGCCGCGCGCCGATCGCCTTCAGGAGGCCGAGTTCGCCACGGCGTTCGGTGACGATCGCCGAGAAGAGGACGCTCACCATGACCGCCATGCTGGCGAACATCAGCACCATCAGGGCAAGGATGCCCTGCAGCAGCGCCGACAGGCCCTGGCGGATGCCGGACAGGGACGAATCGCCGGTCACCACCTTGGCGCCCTTGACCGCCGACAGGATGGCGAAGCGCGCCTGCTGCGGCGTGGCGCCCGGCGCCAGTTCGACCAGGAAGCCCGTGACCTTTCCCGGCGTCAGCGCCGCCGGCCGCGGGCCGCCCATCTGGGACATGCTGCCGGCCAGCGCCGCCAGCGTGGCGAACGACATGAAGACACCGCGCTCGTGGGTGCCGACGCCGGTGCGGCCGAGCTTGCCGTAGACCAGGTGGGGCTTGCCGAAGATCAGCAGCTGGGAGCCCAGCGGCGCGTCGCGACCGGCGCCCAGGATCACGTCGCCGGCGCGAAGCTCGCGGTTAAGCTTCTCGCGGAGCCAGGGCTGGATCGTGAAGTCGCGCGCCGGATCGATGCCGAACAGGTCGACCAGCTCGTGATGGCCGCCGATGCCGGAATGCTCGACCCGCACGACCTTCTGCGGGGCGACCCGGCCGACGCTGGCGAGAGGCACTTTGGACAAGGCGTCGGCGTCGAGCACCAGGTCGGTGGGCTCGACCGTGAGCAAGGCGGCGGTGATGTTGGTGAGCGCGCCTTCGGGCGCCACCATCATGTCGGCGCCCAGCCGCGTGAAGCCCACCGCCATGCTGTCGTCGATGCTGCGCATCAGGGTGGCGCCGGTGAAGACGACGCCGCTACCGATCGCCACCGCGGCGATCAGCAGGAAGCTGCGCGCCCTGCGGCGCCCGAGATTCTGCAGGGCAAGGCTGGCGAGCAGCCTCAAAGCGTGCCCACTCAGAGCGTACAGGAGCGCGTGTGCTTCATGTGCTCCAGCTTGGTCGGGATGATCACGCAATCATGGTGCCCGCCATTGCTCGGCAGGATGCCGACCAGCGTGTCGGTCGAGGTGTCGACGATCGCGATGCCGCTCGACTGGCGCTGGAAGCCGCTGAACGGCGTCAGAACGTACTTGCCGTCGTAGGTGATTGCCGGCGTCTGCAGGTCGGGGCCGATGCCCTGGATCTCCTTCAGGATCGTCCAGGTCTTGGTGTCGACCACCATGAGGCCGCTGTAAGCCGGCGAAGGATGCAGAATGGACAGGTAGAGCTTGGAGCTGTCCATCGAGAAGACCATGTGGAACGGGTTCGGGTACTTGCCGCGCCATAGCGGATCCTCGACATGGGCGACCTTGCGCCACTTCTTCGGATCGGGGTCGCTGCAGGCGAAGATTGAGCAGTTGTTTTCCCTGAGGTTGTTCATCATCACCAGGAACTTGCCGTCGGGCGAGAAGCCGATCTCGTGGCCGGGCGAGTGGATCTTGTCGAAGACGACCTTCCACGTGTCCTTGTCGATCTGCTCGACCGGATACTGGTCCTGCGAATCCTTGTTGAACTGCAGGAAGGCGGCCGGCTCGAAATTCTTCTCCGGGTCGAGGATGCAGATGCCGCCGCAGAGACGGACCACGGTGGCGGCCCACCGGCCCTCGGGGTGCCAGACCGTGCCGTCGGCGCCGGTCAGGGTGAGCGGCGCATCGCCGGGCAGCGAGCCTTCCTCGACGAACAGCTCGCCCATGGGCACCATCTCCCAGTCGATCTTGTTGCCCTTGGTGCCGCGGTAGTCGTAGAGGCCGGTCTTGGCGTCGGGGTAGATTTTCCTGATGGTGAGCGTGCCGCCCTTGATCCAGGCGTCGCGCAGATCCGGTACGTTGGGCGCCCAGTCGAACTTGAGCGCGGCCTTGACCTTCGATGTCGTGCGATCGAAGCAGGCGGCGATGTCCTTCTGGCCGTCGGTCACGAAGTAGGACTGGGCATCCTTGGGATTGACGGTGACATGGACGCCGAGGCCGAGACCGGTGGTTTCCGACACGTTCTCGATCATCTGCATCTGCGTGCCGTCGAAACGGACGCGGTAGATGTTGGTACCCGGCGCCGGCTCGGTGATGGCGGTCGGGATGCCGTAGATCAGCGAATTCTTGCCGCCCTGCGTCGAGTTGACGAATTCGAAACCGTGATACGGGTCCGAGCTCGGAAACGCGCACAAATGATGGCTGATCGGGCTGTAGTCGCCGTAGTTCCAGTACCAGATCGAGGCCAGCACGCGGTTCGAGTTGAGATCGATGGCGTAGGTGCCGCCGCCGAGCTTGGTCGGCAACAGCGCGATCCACTGGCCGAGGCTGCGGCCCTTGACGTCGGCCTTCGAGTCGACGATCTCGCGGGTGATGTGCGACTGCTGGGCGCCGGTGCCGACGGCCTGGAAAATTCCATTGTCCGACGAGCCGCCCAGAGCGTTGTAGCCGAGCACGGCGGCTTCGGCGACGCCCGCGGTGCCAACGGCGACGTTCAGCATCGTGCGCCGGCTCATCCGGGTCTTGCGCGCGGGTGCCGCGGCCTCCGCGGCCTTGGCCTTGCGCGTCGCTTCTTCATGCTTGGCGACCAGGTAGGTCTGGAACTCGGCGCGATCCTTTTCCAGCACCTCGGCGTTGCGCTTGAGGAAGTCGTCGATCGACGCCTTGCGCGCCGGAAGATTCGGCGCCACGCCGTCGGTGGCGATCGGGGTGATCAACGGGGCGTCAGGAGCGGCTGTCTTGCTGGGCGTTCCCCTGGTCGGCTCAACCATATGCCTCACTCCCCCGTTGTCGTGCGGTGCAAATACTAGACGCGGCGTTTTGCGAAGAACATTCCGAAAATTGAAGAACTGACGGCTGATTTCCAGTCGCAACGCGGCTAGTCTTGGCCGATGGACTATGTCGTCATCATCAGCGCCGTCGTACTCGGCCTTTCCGTGCTGGCGACGGCTGCGAAGTTTCTCGACTGGTTCATCCACACCGATCCGCCGACCATGGTCCGGGTCAGCCGCTGGATGCTGCTGCTTCTGGTGCTCGCCGGCATCCCCGTTGTGGTCTGGATGATCGCCGACGGACGATGGCCGGCGGCGATGCTGCTGGGCGCCGGCCTGCTGATGGTCGCCACCTTCCTGAAATGGCGGGCGATACTGGCGCCATTGCGCGCGATGCTCGACCGTTTCCGGCCCAAGGCGCGGCCCTTCGACATGAAAATGGCGCCCGATGCCGAGACCGTGCAGCGCGCGGCGGCCATCCTCGAGGCCTATGTCCAACGCGCCGCGCTGCCGGCGCCGACCGAAGACGGCATGTCGCGCGCCGAGGCCCTCGAAGTCCTGGGCCTCACGCCCGGGGCCGACGAGGCCGCCATTCGGGCGGCTCACCGGCGCCTGGCAAGCCTCGTCCATCCCGATCACTCGGGATCGACCTACTTCACGAGGAAAGTCGACCAGGCGCGGGACGCGCTGCTGCGGCCGTCGCGCGAGTGGCCGCGACTTTCGAACGGCTAGTCGATTCGGACTGCCCGCGCGTCGTCGTAGGCTTTTTGCGCCTCGTCCGCCGCCTGCACGGCGCGATCGCGCCGTGCCGCGGCAACCCCGTCGAGCCTGTAGAGCGCCATGGCCGACAGGATGAAGAGGGCGCCGGCGACATAGTAGCCCCAGGTCTCGATCCGCAGGCGGAGCAGCACCACGACGAAGGGCACCGGAAAGAAGACCAGCGTAAACCTGACCCAGGTCTCGCGGTCGTAGGTGCGGCTCGCGGCGGCGGCGATGGCCTTCAGGGTGGAGGCCTCGTGTCGCAGCGTCTCGAGATCCTTGGCCGGTCCGGTTGTGGCCATTTCGTCCCGACTCCATGGACCACGCGATACAGGCGATACAGATTACCACCACCGCGACACGGGGACGAGGCAGACCGGGCGTAGACCGCCGGGGCGAAGCAACCCGCCCACCGAGGACCGCCCATGACGCCGCATCAGATCAAGCTCGTGCAGACGAGTTTCGCCCAGGTCGCCCCGATCGCCGCCACCGCCGCCGACCTTTTCTACGGCCGGCTGTTCGAGATCGCGCCGCAGGTGCGCGCGATGTTTCCCGACGATCTCTCGGGCCAGAAGAAGAAGCTGATGGCGATGCTGGGCACCGCCGTCGCCGGTCTCAGCCATCTCGACACGCTTCTGCCGGCGGTGCGGGCCCTCGGCCAGCGCCACGCCGGCTACGGCGTCACCGCCGAGCACTACGCGCCAGTCGGCGCGGCGCTTCTGTGGACGCTGGAAAAGGGCCTGGGCGAAGCCTTCACGGACGACGTCGAGAATGCCTGGACCACCGCCTACACGATCCTGGCTGGCGCGATGATCGAGGCGGCAAACGACGTGCCCAAGGCGGCGTGACGCGAGCGCGCCGGACCGTTCGCCGCGGCTGGTTCGAATAGCCCGCCGCAGCACAACTCATGCTATGGTCGGGCCTGTCGACGGGGTGCCGGG
>JACPVT010000047.1 GCA_016191685.1 Rhodospirillales bacterium
ACATATGTTTTACATTTGAGAAATATTTACATCCATTTTGTTCTCCATGTCTAACATTTTGTAGTGCTGAATCGTAGTAAAACTTTTGATTACTTGGTGCGCTATGCCGATCCCTGAAGGTCAGGAAGCGTCGAGCGCCTTCTTCAGCAACTCGTTGACGATCTTGGGGTTGGCCTTGCCGCCGGTCGACTTCATAACCTGGCCCACGAACCAGCCCATCAGGGTAGGCTTGGCCTTGTAGGCGGTGACCTGACCCGGATTGGCGTCGATCACTGCCTTGATGGCGGCCTCGATGGCGCCGGTATCGGTCACCTGCTTCAGGCCGCGCTCTTCCACCAGAACGGCCGGGTCCTTGCCGGTTTCTTCCATGGCGACGAAGAGGTCCTTGGCGATGCGGCCCGAGATCGTGCCATCGGCAATCAGGTCGAGCAGCTTGCCGAGCGAGGCAGCGCTCACAGGCGACTGGGCAATGCCGAGCCCGCGGCGGTTCAGCATGCCGAACAGATCGCCGGTCACCCAGTTGGTCGCCTGCTTGGCGTCGCGGCCCTTGGCAACGGCCTCGAAGAATTCGGCCGTGTCCTTTTCGCCGACCAGGACACCGGCGTCGTAGGGCGTGAGGCCATAGTCCTTGATGAAGCGATTCTTCCGCGCGTCGGGCAGTTCCGGCAGGCCGGCGCGGATCCTGTCGACGTATTCCTGGGTGAAGACCAGCGGCAGCAGGTCGGGATCAGGGAAGTAGCGGTAGTCGTGCGCGTCCTCCTTGGAGCGCATGGACCGCGTCTCACCGCGGCCGGGATCGAACAACCGCGTTTCCTGCACGATCTTGCCGCCGCTTTCGATGATCTCGACCTGGCGGCGCGCCTCATGCTCGATGGCCTGCCTGACGTAGCGAATCGAATTCACGTTCTTGATCTCGCAGCGCGTACCGAGTTCGGCACCCGGCTTGCGCACCGAGACGTTGACGTCACAGCGCATGGAGCCCTCGTCCATGTTGCCGTCGCAGGTGCCGAGATAGCGCACGATCGAGCGCAACTTGTTCAGGTAGGCCGCTGCCTCGTCGGCCGTGCGCATGTCGGGCTTGCTGACGATTTCCATCAACGCCACCCCCGACCTGTTCAGGTCGACGTAGGTTTGGCTCGGATGCTGGTCGTGCAGGCTCTTGCCGGCGTCCTGCTCGAGATGCAGGCGCTCGATGCCGATGCGGCGCGTACTGCCGTCGGCCAGGTCGATCTCGACCTCCCCCTCGCCCACGATCGGGTCTTTGTACTGCGAGATCTGATAGCCGGCCGGCAGGTCGGCGTAGAAGTAGTTCTTGCGGTCGAACACCGAGCGCAGGTTGATCCTGGCATTGAGTCCGAGGCCGGTGCGCACTGCCTGCTCGACGCAGCGCTCGTTGATCACGGGCAGCATGCCGGGCATGGCAGCGTCGACCAGCGACACCTGGGTGTTGGGATCGGCGCCGAACGCGGTCGGGGCGCCGGAGAAGAGCTTGGCCTCGGAAACGACCTGGGCATGAACTTCCAGCCCGAGGACGATTTCCCAGTCGCCAGTTTCGCCTTTGATCATGGACATGACGGGGTAAATAGGCACTTGCGCGTCGCCTGTCCATGCTTAGGCTCGCCGCCCACAAAGACACCCCCCCGGGAGGCTATGATGACAATTCTCCGCCGCCGTTCCGTGTTGGCCGGCGCCGCCGCCGCAACTTTCGGCGCACCCGCCATCGGCAATGCCCAGGCCGACTGGCCCAAGGGCCCGATCAAGTTCATCGTGCCCTTCCCACCGGGCGGATCGACCGATCCGATCGCGCGGATCATCCAGGCCAAGCTGATCGAGCTCAACGGCTGGAACGTCGTGGTCGACAACAAGCCAGGTGGCACCGGCGTGGTCGGCGCTGCAATCGCTGCCAAGTCGCCGCCGGATGGAAACACCTGGCTGATCGTATTCGACAGCCACATTCTGAATTCGATCTGGACGCCGGCGCTGCCCTACAAGGACAGTGAATTGATGCCGGTCATGCAGATAGGCCGCAGCGCGCAAGGCATCGCGGCCCACCCGACGCGGCCTTACAACAACTTCGCCGAAGCGGTGAAAGCGGCCAAGGCCCAACCCGGCAAGATCAGCGTCGCCGTGCTTGCCGCTAGCCTGGCCCAGGTCCTGTTCGCAGCCATGCAGAAGGACAACGGCTTCGAGGTGAACACGATTCCCTACAAGGGCGGCGGGCCGCTGTTCCAGGATGCCCTTGCCGGCGTCACCGATCTTTCCGTCTCCAGCCTGGCCAACATGGTGCCGCACGTGCGCGCCGGCAAACTCAAGCTGCTCGCCGTCACCGGCGAGCAGCGCAGCAAGGCGATGCCCGACACCCCTACGCTCACCGAGCAGGGCATCAAGGCGGCCCCATCCTATGCATGGTGGGGCCTCTATGCGCCGACCGGCACGCCCAAGCCGATCGTCGATCGTATGCATGCCGAAATCACTAAGGCCGTGCGCTCGCCCGACGTCACCAAGAAGTTCGTCGACCAGTTCGACATGGACATCGTGCTGAGTTCGCCGGAACAGTTCACCGCCTACCAGAGCAAGGAGCAGGCGTTCTGGAGCAAGGTGATCAAGGACAACAATCTCAAGCCTGAGTAGCAAAAGCTCGACTCTCCCTGCAAAATATCTTGCAGTGCAGCCTCCGACGCGTCAGCCTCCCGGATAACAAATACGTATCTGGGAGGCTAAAATGTCTGTATTGCGTCGCCGCGCCGTCTTGGCCGGCGCCACAGCTGCTGCGCTGGGCGCCCCCGCCATTGCCAATGCTCAAGCCGACTGGCCCAAGGGCCCGATCAAGTTCCTCGTGCCCTTCCCGCCGGGCGGCTCGACCGATCCGATCGCCCGCATCATTCAGGCGAAGATCATCGAGCAAACCGGCTGGAATATCATCGTCGAGAACAAGCCGGGCGGAAGCGGCGTCGTGGGAGCCGCTATCGCGGCCAAGGCGCCGCCCGACGGCAACACCTGGCTGATCGTATTCGACAACCACATCCTCAATTCGCTCTTGAACGACAATCTGCCGTACAACGACGGTGAACTCACACCCGTCATGCAGATCGGCCGCAGCGCGCAAGGCATCGCGGCACATCCGTCGCGGCCGTACAACACCTTCGCCGAAGCCATCAAGGCGGCCAAGGCCGAGCCGGGCAAGATCAGCATCGGCTCACTCGGCTCCAGCCTCGCCCAGATCTTCATCGCCTTCCTGCAGAAGGAGAACGGCTTCCAGATGAACTACATCCCCTACAAGGGGGGTGGACCGCTCTATCAGGATGCCTTGGCCGGCGTCACCGATCTGTCGGTCACGAGCCTCGCCAACATGATGCCGCACGTCAGGGCCGGAAAGCTGAAATTGGTCGGCGTTACCGGCGAGCAGCGCAGCAAGCTTGCGCCCGACACGCCCACTCTTGCGCAACAGGGCGTCAAGGCGCTGCCCTCGTTCTCCTGGTGGGGCGTATATGCGCCGACCGGAACGCCCAAGCCGATCATCGACAAGATGCACGCGGCGATCTCCAAGGCTGTCCGCACCGACGACGTCACCAAGAAGTTCGTCGACCAGTTCGACATGGAGATCGTGCTCAACTCTCCTGAGGCCTTCACCGCCTACGTCAAGAAGGAGCAGGAGATCTGGGGCAAGGTCATCAAGGAGAACAACCTCAGGGCAGGGTGACGCCTCAACAACGGGGCGCACCGGAGTTACCGACATGTGCCTGATGCGCTGCCTTTCACCGAGCAGCGTATCAGGTGCAGGCGACAGCATTGGACTCTTGCGAAAGGTCGTGCCGTGAGACTGCTTCGCCGAGAATTCCTGCCTTTGATCGGGGGTGCTGCGACACTCGCCGCACCTGGCATCGCCGGCGCGCAATTCCTGGTGCAAGGCGGCGACTGGCCCAAGGGTTCGATCAAAGTCATCGTGCCCTTCCCGCCCGGCGGTACGACGGATCCGGTGGCCCGTCTCCTTGCCGCCAAGGTCAGTGACAACACCGGCTGGCAGACTGTGATCGACAACAAGCCCGGCGCCGCCGGTGCTATCGGCGCGGCAATCGCGGCCAAGGCCC
This sequence comes from Rhodospirillales bacterium, assembly GCA_016191685.1. Lineage (GTDB taxonomy): Bacteria > Pseudomonadota > Alphaproteobacteria > Reyranellales > Reyranellaceae > Reyranella. The sequence goes on from JACPVT010000047.1 coordinate 4,089, forward strand.
CGCCGGACGGCCAGACCTGGATGATTACCTTCGACAGCCACATCTTGAGTTCTGCCTTCACGCCGAACCTGCCCTACAAGGACTCCGAACTCTTCAACGTCATGCAGGTCGGCCGTGCACCGCTGGCAGTCGCCTGCCACCCCGACCGGCCCTATAAAACAGCTGGCGACGTTATGGCCGACGCGAAAGCCCGTCCCGGCAAGGTCAGTATCGGACTGCTGTCGGCCAGCGGCGCGCTGCTGCTCGCCACCTACCTGCAGAAGGCCAACGGCTTCGAACTCAACCAGATCTACTACAAAGGTGGCGGGCCGACGGTGCAGGACGTGCTGGCTGGAGTCACCGACGTCACCATCACCACGCTCGGCGCGCTACAACCACACTTCCGCAGCGGCAAGCTACGGGCTCTGGCGACCACCGGCGACAAGCGCGCACCGAGTTTGCCGGACGTTCCCACCCTCGCCGAGCAAGGACTCGTGACCTATCCGACCTACTCATGGTGGGGCGTCTATGTGCCGACAGGCACTCCCCGCCCCATCGTCGATCGCATGAGCGTCGAACTCACCAAGGCGGCGCGCTCCCCCGACGTTGCACAGAAGTTCGCCGAGCTGATCGACATGGAGATCCTGGCAAGCTCGCCCGAGGCGTTCGCCGCGTTTCAGAAGAGCGAGCAGGAACGCTGGTTCAAGGTGATCAAGGACAACAACATCAAGAGTGACTAGACACGGATTTGCCGTTGCCTAAACTTCCGTGCGTCGTGGTTATTCGGAGGTTCAAATGGCAGGCAATGTAAATGTCATCATTTCCGGAGCCGGCCCCGTCGGCATGACGCTGGCGAATGAACTGACACGCTATGGCATCTCCGTCCGTATCGTCGACAAGGCAGCCGAAAGAACCGACAAGTCGAAGGCGCTGGTGTTGTGGAGTCGCACGCTGGAGCTGTTCGACCATGCCGGCTATGTCGCCGATTTTCTGTCGGCCGGGATGCAGGCCCACGGTGCGAACATCTCCAACGGCAAGGAGATCATGGCGCGTATCAGCCTCGACGACATAGATAGTATTTATCCCTACGCGCTGATGATCCCCCAGAACGAGACCGAACGCATCCTGGAAGAACACCTTGCAAAGCGCGGCGTCACCGTCGGGCGCAACATCACGCTGGAGAGCTTCATTGATCAAGGCACGCAGGTGCAGGCCGTGCTGCGCAAGACCAGCGGCGAAACCGAAACGGTCACGGCGGACTGGCTGATAGGCTGCGACGGCGCCCATTCGGTCGTGCGGCACGGGCTGGGATTCACTTTCGATGGAACGACGCAGCCCAGCGACTGGCTGCTGGCCGACGGCCACTTCACCGGCCTCGACCCGCAAGATCGCTTGCATATCTTCTGGCACAAGGAGGGCATCCTTGCCTTCTTCCCGATAGTCCAGGGGCGGTGGCGAGTCGTTGCCGACGTCGGCGTGGCAGAGGGCAGCACGCACCGCGCCGACCCGACCCTGGAGGAGATTCAGTCAATTCTGACGCAGCGCGGCTCCGGAGGCATCGTCATCAAGGACGCCTATTGGCTGGCGGCGTTCCGCATCAATGAACGCAAGGTCTCACAATACAATCGTGGCCGCGCCTTCCTGGCCGGCGATGCCGCCCACATTCACAGCCCGGCCGGCGGCCAGGGCATGAACACCGGCATGCAGGATGCATTCAATCTCGCCTGGAAGCTCAGCCTCGTGATCGGCGGCGTGTGCAAGCCGTCACTTCTCGACAGCTATTCGCTCGAGCGCAGCGCCGTCGGTGACCGGGTCCTGAGCAACGCCGGCCGGATGACGGAGGTCGCCATCATGCGCAACCCGATCGCGCAAGGCCTGCGCAATGCCGTGGTGAAATTCGCCTTCGGCTTTCCGCAACTGAGCCATGCCGCAGCCAATACGCTGGCCGAGCTCGACATCGGCTATCCCAACAGTCCGCTGACGGTGAAGGGCGCGCATCATCCAGCCGGGACGAAAGGCGACAAAACAAAGCCCGGCAAGCGCTGGTCGGATCGACTTCCGATGGACGCCGGCAAGGCACGCTTCACGGCGATCGGGCCGGCCGATGCCGTGGCGACCCTGGCGGCGAAGTTTCCCCGTCTGGTCCTGGCGGCGCCTACCACCGACAAGGTCGATGGCAAGAACCTGACCCTCGTCCGCCCCGACGGCTATGTCGGCTTTGCCGGCAGCGCGGCCGACGCAGCAGGCGCTGAGGCCTATCTTGCGGCCCTCGCGGCGCAGTAGCGCCGCCGACCCGCGTCAGGCGGCCTGCGGCCCGCGCACCAGCCGACCCGGCAAGGCGCCGGTGGCTTCGCCATCACGGTAGGTGACGGCGCCGGAGACGATCGTGGCGCGGTAGCCGCGGGCCTTCTGCAGCAGGCGCTTGCCGCCGGCGGGCAGATCCCACTTCATCACCGGCGCCTCGACGCGGAGCTTGCCGAAATCGATAACATTGAGGTCCGCCTTGGCGCCCACCGCGACCCGGCCGCGGTCGTTGAGGCCGACCGCCTGGGCATTGTCGAGCGTGAGGCGCTTCACCAGCCAGCTCACGTCGAGCCGGCCCGTGGCACGGTCTCGCCCCCAGTGGGCCAGCAGAGACGTCGGAAACGAGCCATCGGAGATCAGCCCGACATGAGCACCGCCGTCGCCGAGCCCGATCAAGGTGTGCGGGCTACGCATCATCTCGCTGCAGCAGTCGAGGTTGTAGGCTGCATAGTTGGCGAAGGGTGCGAAGATGAAGTTCCTGCCCTCACCCTCGATCAGGTAATCGTAGACGACCTCGCGCGGATCGCGGTTCTCGCGGCGTGCCTGCGCCCCCAGCGACCTCTCCTGCGGCGGCTCGTAGTCCGGCGGATCGCCCAGCGGGAACATGCGATCGTAGTCGGTGAGCCGCGCGGCCATCTCCGAGCGCAGCGGCTCGTGCGACTCTTTCAAGAGGCGCGCACGGAACGCCGGGTCGTGCATGATCCGGAGCTTCTCGGCCACCGGCTTGTCGTTGATCGCCTTGTAGGCGGCGCACATCGAGAACGGCGTGCGGCTGGCCTGCAGGCCCTGCAGCACGCCGATCGGCCGCGGCGCCACCTGTGCCTTGGCGTTGTGACCCTTGGCGGCCAGCCCATCGACCAGGCCGAGCAGGCGGCGCCAGCCGTCGGGCCGCGAGTGGCTCTGCGCCAGCGACACCGAGAAC
>JACPVT010000048.1 GCA_016191685.1 Rhodospirillales bacterium
AGGCGCAGGGGCGCCCCCGTCCGGACCTTCTTGTTGAGGACGGCGGCCGCGACCTCCGGAACCCCGTCGAGTTGGCAGGCGCCGCCGACGATGACGGCCCGGCCGCCAGCCAACTTATCCACACCGCTGGCTTCGAGGCGGTTTCGCACCAGTTCGAACGTCTCCTCGATACGCGGCCGGATGATGCCGACCAGGATCGAGCGCGGGATGTGATTGGGACGTGTGCGTTCCTCTTCGCCGATCAGCGGCACGTCGATGATGTCGTACTCGTCGTTCGGCTTGGCGACGGCGCGGCCGATCTGGGTCTTCATCCGTTCGGCGTGGGCGAGCGGGGTCGACAGTCCCCGGGCGATGTCCCGGGTGACATGTTCACCACCGACCGGGATCGAGTCGACGTGGACGAGATGGCCTTCATAGAAGACCGCGATCGACGTCGTGCCGCCGCCCATGTCGATCAGGGTGACGCCGAGATCGCGCTCGTCGGATACCAGGGAACTCAAGCCCGCGGCGTGGGCGGCGACCACACGCTCGGCGATCTCGAGATGGGCGCGGCGCACGCAGACCTGGAGGTTGCGCATGGCGCCGCTCGTCGCCGTCACCAGATGCACATCGACGCTGAGCCGTTCGCCGAACATGCCGCGGGCGTCGCGCACCGGGATGCCGTCGACGCTGTAGCCGATCGCCTCGGAATGGATGATGTCGCGGTCGGCCGTCTCGGCCGGCAGGTGAATGTGGGTCTGCACCCGGCGGACGTCGCGCTCGCCGATCTCGTGATGGCCGATCGCGACTTCGAGGCTCTGGTTGTGCGAGGCGGCCGAGCCGCCACTCACACCCACGATCACCTCGCGCACATGCTCGCCGCACATCTCCTCGGCCGTCGACACCGCCGAGGAGATCGCGCGCGTGGCCGCCTCCATGTCGATGATATTGCCGGAGCGCATGCCCTGGGCGGCCTGGTGGCCGATGCCGACCACCCGCAGGCCCTGCCCGTCGACCCGCGCCACGAAGCAGACGACCTTGCTGGTTCCGATGTCGAGCGCCGCAATGACGCCATTTCTTGCCTTCGCCACGATGTCCCCCGTCTCTACGCGTACACTTTAGGTTTCATTGGACGTCACGCCGGCCCGGGGGACGCATCGCCCGGGCCTCGCTTCCTGAGGTAGAGCTTGTCCGGCAGCCTGAGATCGACGACGCCGTACTCGCGCGACAGCAGCTTGTGCTGGGCCTCGAGCCTGGCGATCTGCTGGAGAGCGGCAACCGCATCCTCCTCGGGCAGCCAGATCTCGACACCGTTGTTCAACACCAGATTCCAGCGGCGCTGACCGACCCACACGGCGGCACGCAGCTGGCGGGTGAGACCCGGCTCGTAGGCCAGCAGCAGCAGTAACTCGCCGACATGCTCGGGGGCGCCGGGGCCGCCCAGCAACAGCAGCGACTCGGCACCGGGCGGCATGCGACTCGCTCGCACGGTGCGGCCGTTCCGGTCGATCAGGGTGTACTCCGAGCCGTTCTGCCAGAGAGCGACAGCACGACGCTCGCGCAAGGTCACGTAAAGCGTGTCGGGCAGGCGACGCTCGACAGTGGCGCCGGCCACCCAGTCGATGGCCTCGAGACGCTGGCGGGAAGCCTGAAGGTCGACGCCCAGCAACGAATCGCCCGGCTTGACGTTGAGGGCGGCCAGGATGGCACCGCGCTCGACATAGTCGCGGCCCTCGACGGTGACGTCGGCGAGCTTGAACGGCGTGATGGCGCCGATGACGCTGCGCGAGGCCGAATCGATCCGGGACTGGACCTCGACCAGCCAACCCTGCCGCCATGCCCACCAGCCGCCGCCGCCGCCGCAACTCAGGAGCAGCACGGCAAGGCCGATTGGTGAGCGTCTGCATCCATTCGCTGCGCAGCCGCTTCTTGCGGCGGTCGTAGTCCCGCCGATTGACCGCCGTCTTGGCCGTCGCCTTCTTCGGTGCGGCGCTCACGACGGATGCCTCGCGTGATCGATCATCCAGGTCATGAGTTCGGGCCACGAGATGCCGGCCCATTTCGCCTGTTCCGGGGCCAGCGACAGCGGTGTCATGCCGGGTTGGGTGTTGAGCTCGAGGATGACGAGCCCCGACGTGCCGGGCTTCGAATCGTCCCAGCGGAAGTCTGCGCGGCTCAGGCCATTGCAGCCAAGTTCCTGATATGCCGCGAGCGCCCACTGCTTCGCCGCCTCGTAGACATCGGCCGGTACCGGCGCCGGCACGAGATGCTCGGTGATGCCGTCGGTGTACTTGGCTTCGTAGTCGTAGAAGCGGGTGCGCGGCCGGAGTTCGGTCACCGCGATGGACTTGTCGCCCATCACCGCGACCGTGAGCTCGCGGCCCGGCACGAACTTCTCGACCAGCACACGCTCGCCGAACGCCGCCTCGGCAGCCTCGACGGCGGCGAGATTGTCGCCGTCGCGCACAATGTGGACGCCGATGCTGGAGCCCTGGTCGATCGGCTTCACGACGTAGGGTCGCGGCATCGGATCGCCCACGGCGAGCGACCGGCGCTCGATCACGCGGCCATCGGCAACCCGCAAGCCAAGCGACGCGAAGACGTGTCGTGCCAGCGGCTTGTCCATGGCGATCGCCGAGGCGAGCACGCCGGAATGCGTGTAGGGTATCGCCATGATCTCGAGCACGCCCTGGATACAGCCGTCTTCGCCGTAGCGGCCATGCAGGGCGTTGAACACGACGTCCGGTCCGCCGCCTGCGGCCGGCCGCAGAAACTCGACGAGCGCACGCAGGTCACGCTTCACGTCGTATTCGACGACCTTGTGACCGCCTTCGCGCAATCCCTCGGCGCAGGCGCGGCCACTCACCAGCGAGACCTCGCGCTCGGGTGACCAGCCGCCCATCAGGACCGCGACGGTGCGTGTCATGCCGCCTCCCCGATGCGCTTGATTTCCCACTCCAGTCGCACGCCGCTGTGCGCGAAGACGCGCCGGCGCACTTCCTCGCCCAGGGCCTCGATGTCGGCAGCCGTTGCGGTTCCGAGATTGATCAGGAAATTGCAGTGCTTCTCCGAGACCTGTGCCTCGCCGATGCGCAAGCCGCGACAGCCGGCGCGATCGATCAGCTCCCACGCCTTGTGGCCGGGCGGATTGACGAAGGTCGAGCCGCCGGTGCGGCTGCGCGGCTGGGATTCGGTGCGGGCGGCATCGATCTCGGCGATCCGGCGGGCGATGGCGAGCTGGTCGCCCGGCGTCGCGCGCAGACGCGCCGAAGTGAAGATCCAGTCGGCCGGCGCCTCGTTGTGGCGATAGCCAAATCCCATGTCGGCCGCACCGACACGATGGACGACGCCGGCGCGGTCGACGGCCTCGGCCGACACCAGCACCTGCGAAAGTTCACCGCCGTAAGCGCCGCCGTTCATGGCGACGGCGCCACCGATAGTTCCAGGAATGCCGCTCAGGAATTCGAGACCGGCCAGCGCGTGATCGCGTGCCGTCAGGGCGACGTTGAGATCGAGCGCGCCGGCGCCGCTCACCACGTCGCGGCCGTCGACGGTTATGGCGGCGAAGCCGCGCATCAGCCGGATGACCACGCCCTTCACGCCGCCGTCGCGCACCAGAAGATTCGAACCGACGCCCAGCACCGTGACCGCAACGTCGGCCGGCAGGGCGGCCAGGAACGACGCCAGATCCTCGACGTCGGCCGGCCGGAACAGGACCTCGGCCGGCCCGCCGGTACGGAACCAGGTCTGCGGACCGAGCGGCGCATCGGCCACGAGCCGGCCGCGCGGCTTGACCAGCCGGTCGATCAGGTGAGGATGGACGGTCGCGAGCGCCATCATGCCGCCGATCCCGGGTCGTTGGCGATGGCGCGCGGACCGGCCTGCTCGGCGGCGAGTTGCTGGATCTGGCCGGGCAAGGCATGTGCCCAGGCGGTGATGTTGCCGGCGCCCAGGCAGACGACGACGTCGCCAGGCCGCGCGACCCGCCAGATCAGGGTCGGCAGATCACCCGGCGCGCCGAGCGGCGTCACGTCGCGATGACCGGCGCGGCGCACCAGATCGACCAGCATGTCGCGGGTGATACCCTCGATCGGCGTTTCGCCCGCGGCGTAGACATCGGCGATGATCACCGCATCGGCGTCGCCGAAGCAGGCGGCGAACTCGCCTTTCAGCGAGGCGAGCCGCGTATAGCGGTGCGGCTGCATGACGGCGATGACCCGGCCCGAGCCGCCATAGGCCTGGCGGGCCGCACGCAGAACGGCGGCAATCTCCACCGGGTGATGGCCGTAGTCGTCGATGACGGTGATGCCATGAGCTTCGCCGGTCTTGGTAAAGCGCCGCTTGACGCCGGCGAAGGTGCCCAGCGCGCGGCGGATCGTGTCGTCCGGCAGGCCCATCTCCTGCGCCACGGCGATGGCGGCAAGCGCATTCTGCACGTTGTGCTGGCCGAACATCGGCAGACGCAGGCCGCTGATGATCCGCGACTCGTTGGTGGTGCGGTGCTCGATCATGACGTCGAAGTCGGCGCCGCTGCGGTCGAGCTTCAGGTTGATCGCCCGCACGTCGGCATTGGCGCCGATGCCGTAGGTGACGATGCGCCGGTCGGCGACGCGCGGGATCAGTGCCTGGACCTCGGGATGGTCGGAGCACAGGACCGCGAAGCCGTAAAACGGGATGTTCTCGACGAAACGCACGAAGGCCTCGCGCAGCGCGTCGAAGGTACCATAGTGGTCGAGATGTTCGGGGTCGACGTTGGTCACGACCGCGATGGTGGCGGGCAGGCGCAGGAACGATCCGTCCGACTCGTCGGACTCGACGACCATCCAGTCGCCGGCGCCCAGCCGCGCATTGGTGCCATAGGCATTGATGATGCCGCCGTTGATCACCGTCGGGTCGAGACCGCCGGTATCGAGCATGGCCGCGACCAGCGACGTCGTCGTGGTCTTGCCGTGGGTACCGCCGACGGCGATCGACCATTTCAAGCGCATCAGCTCGCCCAGCATCTCGGCGCGCCGCACGACCGGCAGAAGGCGCGCCCGCGCCGCCAGCACCTCGGGATTGTCCTTCTTCACGGCGCTCGAGACGACGACGACCTGGGCGCCGGAGACGTTGTCGGCGCGGTGGCCGATCGCCACCTTGATGCCGAGATCGGCGAGCCGGCGCGTGTTCGCACCTTCGGCGACGTCGCTGCCCTGCACCCGGTAACCGAGATTGTGCAACACCTCGGCGATGCCGGACATGCCGATGCCGCCGATGCCGACGAAGTGGATGAGACCGATATCCAGCGGCAGCGCCCTCATGCGGCGACTCCTGACGGGGAAAGGGAGAAGCCGGTCATCTCGACGACCAGGTCGGCAAGGCGTGCGGCCGCATCGGGGCGCCCCGCGGCATGGGCAGCGGCAGCCATCGCCCCGAGACGCTGCGGCGCCTCGAACAGCGCCTTCAACTGGGAGGCAAGGGCAGTGGCGGTAAAGGCCGCATGAGCCATCACAATGCAGGCCCCCGTCGCTTCGAAGGCCCGGGCATTGGCACTCTGATGGTCGTCGGCCGCGTGAGGATAGGGAACCAGGATGGAAGGACGGCCGATGGCGGCCAATTCGGCCACGGTCGAGGCGCCGGCGCGACCGATCACGAGATGCGCCGCCGCCAGCCTGGCCGGCAGATCGGCAAAGAACGGCGCGAGTTCGGCCACGACGCCGGCCGCGGTGTAGCGCGCGCGGACACGATCGAGATCCTCGGGCCGGCATTGCTGGACCAGTCGAACGCGTGCCCGCAGCGGGACAGGCAACGACAGGATGGCCTCGGGAACGACCTGGCTGAACGACTGGGCGCCCTGGCTGCCGCCGAACACCAGGAGATCGATGATACGGCCCTCTGCGGGGGCACGATAAGGCGAGCTGCGCAGCGCCCGCACCGGCTCGCGCACCGGATTGCCGACCAGGCGGGCACGTTGGTCATCGGCGGCGACATACTGCGTCCTCGCGAACGACGTCGCCACGCGTGCGGCACCGCCCAGGACGAGGCGATTTGCCCGGCCGAGAACCGCATTCTGCTCGTGCAGCATCGCCGGCAGCCGACGTAGCCGGGCGGCGATCAACGTCGGCACCGAAGCGTAGCCGCCGAAGCCGACGACGGCGGACGGGCCGATGCGGCCCAATGCGCGCCAGGCATCGAACAGGCCAAGTCCGAGTGCCAGGACCGCCGACAGCCGGCGGCGCAGCGAACCGGTGGGACTCGCGGAATGGATATAGTGGATCGGCCGGCGCGACAGGGCGCCCTGCCATTGCCGGCCACGCGAATCCGTCACCAGCGCGAACGGCAGGCCGCGTGCCTCGAGCTCGCCGGCCAACGCCTCGGCCGGAAACACATGCCCACCGGTACCACCGGTCGCCAGGACCACGGGCCCAATCGCGGAAGCCAAGGGAGCGCGGAGTGCGGCCATCACACCGCCTCCCTGAGGCCGGCATGCTCGCGCGTCAGCGACAGAAGCATGCCGAGGCAGATCGACATGGCCAGCGCCGAGGAGCCGCCGTAGGAGATGAACGGCAGCGTCATGCCCTTGGCCGGGATGAGCTGGATGGTCGAGGCCATGTTGATGGCGGCCTGCAAGCCGAACTGCACGGCAAGGCCGGTTGCCGCCAGCGTGATGAACAGGCTGGTCTCCTTCGACGCGCGCGACATCGAGCGCAGCGTCACGAAGGCGAACAGGCCCAGGATCAGCAGACAGACGACAAGGCCGAATTCCTCGCCGGCCACGGCCATCACGAAATCGGTATGCGCATCGGGAAGCTGCGCCTTGACCGTGCCCTCGCCGGGGCCACGGCCGAACAGCGAGCCGTTCATGAAGGCTTCCAGCGAGGTGTTGACCTGGTAGTTGTCGCCCGACGACGGATCGAGGAACCGGTCGAAGCGGCTGCGCACGTGGCTGAGCATGAAATAGCTGCCGACCAGGCCGGCGCCGGCGCCCACCGCACCGACGCCGGCGACCCACATCGGCAGGCCGACGACGAAGAGCTGCACGCCCCACACGGCAATCACCACGATGCTCATGCCGAGGTCGGGCTGCAGGATCAGAAGAGCGAGCACGCCGCCTACCAGCAGGGTCGAAAGGAAGTAGCCGGGCATCCGGCGCTCGGCGCGGCTCTGCGCCAGCAGCCAGGCCGAGATCACAGCGAGGCTGGGCTTGGCGAATTCCGAGGGTTGCAGGCTCGAGAGCCCGGGCACGGAGATCCATCGCCGGGCGCCCTTGATCTCGACTCCGATCACGAAGGTGGCGGCCAGCAGCACTACGCTGCCGCAGAACACCAACAGCGCGAGCCGCCGGACGTGGCGCGGCGACGCCAGCGAAATCGCCAGCATCACCAGGAGCGCCATCGGCAGGAAGATGAACTGACGCTTGGCGAACATGAAGGAGTCGGCGCCGATACGTTCGGCCGCCGGTGGCGAGGCCGCGAGAGTGAGCATCACGCCGAAGGCCATGATCGCCAGGATCGCGCCCAGCGACCAACGGTCGACCGTCCACCACCACTGACCGATGACGCTGCGGTCGTCACGTGGAACCTGGATCATGCCGCCTTCCCCAAACGCTGGGCACCCGGCAGAGCCCGCGCCATGGCGCGAAAGGCATCGCCGCGATGCTCGTAACTCTTCCATTGGTCCCACGACGCGCAGGCCGGCGAGAGCAGCACCACGGCCGGCCCGCCACCCGATCCGGGGGTCTCGCGTTGCGCGCGTGCGTGCGCCGCATCGAGCGCCGATTGGAGATCGCCGCAGCGGCTGTAGGGCAATTTGCCCTCGAGTTGACTGGCAAAAAGATCCGTCGCTTCGCCGATCAGGAAGGCATGGCGGATGCGGTCGAACCAGGGCGCGAGCGGCGCCACGCCGCCCTCCTTCGCCTGGCCGCCGAGGATCCAGTAGATGTCGCGATAGCTCGAGAGAGCGCGCGCCGTGGCATCGGCGTTGGTCGCTTTGCTGTCGTTGATGTAGACGACGTTGCCTACGGACGCGACCCGCTCCTGGCGGTGCGGCAGGCCGGGATAGCTGCGCAGACCCTCGACGATCTTCTCGCGCGGCACATCGAGCCAGCGGCAGGCCGCCCAGGCACAGGCCGCGTTCTGCGCGTTGTGGTCGCCCGGCAGCGTCGGCACTTCGGAAAAGTCGACCATGTAGCCGTCGGCGTCGACCAGCCGGCCGGCGCGAAAGGACACGCCGCCGGCAATCGGGCGATCGAAGGCGACCGGCACGGCAACGACGCCCGGCCGGGACGAGATCCTGACGTGGACCGCGCGCGACGGCTCGTCGTCGACGCCGATCACGGCGCAGTCGCCAGCTTGCTGGCGGGCGAAGATGTTTTCTTTTGCCGCGACGTAGCCCGCCATGTCGCCGTGGCGGTCGATATGGTCGGGCGTGACGTTCAGCCAGACGGCGACATTGGCGCGGAAGGTCTCGAGCAGCTCGAGCTGATACGACGACAGTTCGAGGACGTAGACACCACCCTCGCCCAGGGTGCTGAGATCAAGCGCGCCGCGGCCGATGTTGCCGCCTACTTCGCAACGCACGCCGGCCTGACCGAGGATGTGGCCGATCAGCGCCGTTGTCGTCGACTTGCCGTTGGTTCCGGTGATGGCGATGAAACGCGCCCTGGGCGCAGCGCGGGCCAGCAGCTCGACGTCGCAGATGATCTTCTTGCCTGCCGCTCGCGCCGCCTTCGCCACAGGGTGCGGCGCGGGCAGACGACTCGGGATTCCCGGACTGATGATCAGCGCCGTCATGCGCGGCCAGTCGATCGACACCGGGTCGGCCAGAGCCACGCCGGCGGCCGCAGCGGTGGCGCGCGACGCCTCGTTGTCGTCCCAGGCGACGCATCCGACCCCCGCCGCCGCGAGGGCACGCGCCGTCGCCAGGCCGGAGCGTGCGAGCCCCAACACGACGAAGGACGAACCCTTGAGGACGGCGAGATCGATCATCCGCTCACCTCAGCTTCAGCGTGGCCAGGCCCGCCATCGCGAGGATGGCGGCGATGATCCAGAAGCGGAAGACGATGGTGGGCTCCGCCCAGCCCTTCTGCTCGAAATGATGGTGGAGCGGCGCCATGCGAAAGACGCGGCGGCCCGTCCATTTATAGGACAGAACCTGGACGATGACCGAGACGGTCTCGAGGACGAACAAGCCGCCCACGATCGCCAGCACGATTTCGTGCTTGGTGACGACGGCCACGGCACCCAGCGCGCCGCCGATGGCGAGCGATCCGGTGTCACCCATGAACACCATGGCGGGCGGCGCGTTGAACCACAGGAAACCGAGCCCGGCGCCGATGAGGGCCGCCAGCAGCACCGCCAGTTCGCCCGACCGCGGCACATGATGAAGATAGAGGTAGTTTGTCAGGATGATGTTGCCGACCACATAGGTGATCAGGCCGAACACCGCCGAGGCCATGATCACGGGGCCGATCGCCAGGCCGTCGAGCCCGTCGGTCAGGTTGACCGCGTTGGAGGCTCCCACCATCACGAGACCGCCGAAAGCCACGAAGCCGACGACGCCCAGCGGCAGCAGCACGTCCTTGAGGAACGGCAACGCCAGCATGTAGCGCAGCGGCGGCGGCGACAGCTGCGCGACCAGGTACGCCGCGGCGCCGGCCACCACGATCGAGAGCGCGAGCTTCACCTTGCCCGGCACACCCTTGGAGTTGCGCTTTGTGACCTTGAGGAAATCGTCCCACAAGCCGATCGCGCCGAACGCCAAGGTGACGCCGAGCACGATCCAGACATAGCGGTTGGTGAGATCGGCCCACAGCAGCGTGGCGACCGCCAGCGTGATCAGGATCAGGAGGCCGCCCATGGTCGGCGTGCCCTTCTTGGTCATGAGGTGGCTGGCGGGACCGTCGTCGCGGATCGGCTGGCCCTGTTGCTGCTTGCTGCGCAGCCAGCGGATCAGGACGCCACCGATCAGGAAGCTCAGCACCAGCGCGGTCAGGAACGCACCGATCGAGCGGAACGTCAGGTAGCGGAACAAATTGAACGGGGTGAAGACGTCCGCCAGCGGATAGAGAAGGTTGTAGAACATCGTTAGCGCCCCGCCTCGCCGTCGCTTGCCGCCACGATGGCGTCTACGACGATCTTCATTTTCGAACCCAGCGACCCCTTCACCGCGACGACATCGCCGGCCCGGAGAGCCGTGGCGACGTCGCCCGCGAGCGACGTCGAATCCGGCCGATGCACGCCGCGCTGCGCCGGCGCCAGGCGCCGCCACAGCGCCTGCATGTGCGGGCCGCACAGAAACACCTGCGCAGCTCCGCTCGCGGCCACCGCGTCGGCGAGCCCGGCGTGGTAGGCATCCGCGCCCTCGCCCAGCTCGCGCATGTCGCCCAACGCCAGTACCCGTCGCCCGCCGGGCGCCGGCACGGTGTGCGCCAGCACGGCCAGCATGGCCGGCATCGACGCCGGGTTGGCGTTGTAGCTCTCATCGAGCAATTCGATCGTACCGGCGCCGAATTTGAGCATCCGGCGCGCACCACGACCCGGCGATGCCTTGACGTTTGCCAACGCCGCGGCGGCGGCGGCCACATCGGCGCCGAGCGCCTCCACGACAGCCAGTGCCGCAATGCTGTTCAACGCCCAGTGGCTGCCCGCCGCACCCAGGCGATACTCGATCCGACGACCATGGATCAAGGCCACAACATCGCTGCCTGAATCCTGCAGGTTGCAAGAAAGAAGGCGCACCTCGGCGGCCTCGGAGCGGCCAAATCCGACGACACGCGCCACCCCGAACCGGCGGGCATGACCCAGCAGGCGCTCGTAGTGGCGGTTGTCGCGATTGAGCACGGCGACTGCACGATCGGCCATGCCGGCGAACAGGCAGGCCTTCTCGTCGGCAATCGCTTCCTCCGATCCCATGTGGCCGATATGTGCCGGCTCGACGTTGGTGATCACGCCGACATGCGCCTCGACCTGGCGGGCGAGCGGCTCGATCTCGCCGGGATGGTTCATGCCGATCTCGAAGACGCCGTAGCGCGCCTCGCGCGGCAGGCGCGCGAGACTGACCGGAACGCCGACGTGGTTGTTGTAGCTCGCCACGCTTGCCGAAGTCGGGGCCTGGGCCGACAACATGGCCCGCAATGCATCTTTCGTGCTGGTCTTGCCGACCGAGCCGGTGACGCTGGCGATGCGGGCCTTGCTGCGGCGGCGGCCGGCGCGACCGAGGTCGACCAGCGCCTTCATGGTGTCGGGAACGCGGATCAGCGGGCCCTGCGCGCCGGCCACGTCGCGCGAGACGACGGCTGCCGCGGCGCCACGCGCCAGGGCGTCGGCCACGAAGGCGTGGCCGTCGGTGGTCTCGCCGCCCAGCGCAAAGAAGAGATCGCCCTTGCCGACGGCACGGCTGTCGAACGTCACGCCGTTGGCTTCGAAGGACGCCACGGCGGCAACCGGCGACAGCGCCCTGCTCACTTCGTCGGAAGTCCAGAGCGCGGTCATGCGAGGGCTCCCGCAAGCTCGCGTGCCACTTCGGCATCGTCGAAGGGATGAGTGATGCCCTTGATGGTCTGTCCCGTCTCGTGGCCCTTGCCGGCGATCAGCAGCAGGTCGTCGGCGCTGCCGAGAGCGGCCATGCCTGCCTCGATGGCGGCATGCCGTCCATCGGCGGCCTCGGTCCAGTTTCTGCGATCGGCCGCGATGCCGCGCAGGATCTCGGCGCGGATCGCCTCGGGTTCCTCGCTGCGCGGATTGTCGTCGGTGACAATCGCAAGATCGGCGAGCCGGGTGGCGATCTCGCCCATGACGGGCCGCTTGGCGCGATCGCGATCGCCGCCGCAGCCGAACACCACGACCAGCTTGCCCCGTGCAAAGGGGCGCAGCGTACGCAGCACGGTCTCCAGCGCCTCCGGCTTGTGGGCATAGTCGACGTAGATCGGCGCGCCGGAGCGATGGCGCGCCACGAGCTGCAACCGGCCGGGGGCCCCGGTCAGGCTCGCAAGTGCGGCCACGACGCGCGCCGGATCGCCGCCCGTCGCCACGACGAGGCCGACGGCTGCGAGTGCGTTCGAGGCCTGGAAGCCGCCAACCAGCGGCAGATCGACTTCATGGCGGGCGCCCAGCAGCTCGATCTTCAGGTGCTGCCCGGTCGAAGTCGGATCGTCGCCGAGCAGCCGGATTTCCCGGCCCTTGGCGCCATAGGTCCAGAAACGAATATTTCGGCGCCGGCAGATCGTGGCCAGGGCCTCGGCGCGATCGCTGTCGGCATTCGCAATCGCCGCCCCCCCGGCCGGCAAGAGGCCGTCGAACAGCCGCGCCTTGGCCGCGAAATAGGCATCCATCGACGCATGATAGTCGAGGTGCTCGTGCGTGAGGTTGGTGAAGGCTGCCGCCGACAGCCGCACGCCGTCGAGGCGATGCTGGTCGAGGCCGTGACTCGATGCCTCGATCGCCAGATGTGCAACTCCTTCGCGGGCAAGCGTCGCCAAGTCCTCGTGGAGCTGGACCGGATCGGGTGTCGTGAGGCCGGCCTCGCGCGCGAGGCCCGGCGAGACGATGCCGAGCGTGCCGACGCTGGCCGCCTTCAGTCCGAGCACCGCCCAGATCTCGCGCACGAAGTGGACGGTCGAGGACTTGCCGTTGGTGCCGGTGACGGCAGCGATGGTGGCAGGCTGCGGGCCAGCGAACGCCGCAGCCATCAGGGCCACGCGCCGCCGCGGGTTGGCGTCGCGCACGACGACGATGCCGGGATCGAGGGCCGGCAGTGGCGCATCGGGCGCGGCGAGGATGGCCGCCGCGCCGCGGCCGACCGCGTCGGCCACGAAAGCCGCGCCGTCGTGGCGTGTCCCCGGCAGAGCAGCGAACAGGTAGCCCGGTCGGACTTTTCGCGAATCGAGGGTCAGGCCGGCGAGAACGGGATCGCGCGGCAGTACGGGAGAAGTCGCGGCGTCATGTGCGCTGCGGCGCATGAGCTCACTCAGCCGCAACGCGACGCACTCCCGCTGCGGGTGCCGCCGCGGTCTGCGCCGGGCCGGGCCACGCCGGCAGGGCCTTGCGTTGCTCGGCCGCACGCTGGCGCGCATTGGCCGGCACGAACTGTGGCGGCACCAACGGCGCGGGAACCGGAGTCGAGGCGATCTCAAGCGGCGGCAGGCCCTCCTTGAGGTCGCCCGGCAGGACGCCATAGAGCGACACGATGCCTTCGATGATGTTCTTGACTGACGGCGCGGCCACCCAGCCGGCGGTGGCATAGCCGCCGGTTTCCGGAAGGCCCTTGGGCTCGTCGAGCGAGGCAAGGATGACGAATTTCGGATCGTTCATGGGAAACATGCCAACGTACGAACTGATCAGGGCTTTTTGGCGGTAGCCGCCGCGCGAGGGCTTTTCCGCCGTGCCG
>JACPVT010000049.1 GCA_016191685.1 Rhodospirillales bacterium
TTCCGCACATCAACGAGGCCGTGGCGTTCGGCCACGGCCGTGACTACGTCGCCGTGTTCGTGAACATCGACATGATCGCCGTCGGCGACTGGGCCGAGCGGCGCAACGTCTCCTACGCGAGCTACCAGGAGCTGGCCGGACTGCCCGAGGTCTACGACCTGATCCAGGGCGAGATCGAGCAGGTCAACCGCGACCTTGCCGCCGATCCGCGCATGGCGGGCGCCCAGATCCGCCGCTTCCTCATCCTGCACAAGGCGCTCGAGGCCGACGACGGCGAACTCACGCGCACCAACAAGGTGCGC
Source organism: Rhodospirillales bacterium (assembly GCA_016191685.1). Classification (GTDB taxonomy): domain Bacteria; phylum Pseudomonadota; class Alphaproteobacteria; order Reyranellales; family Reyranellaceae; genus Reyranella. Next base: position 303 of record JACPVT010000049.1, read on the forward strand.
CGCGGCTTCATCGGCGAGCGTTACAAGCCCCTGGTCGACGCGCTCTACGACGGTTCCAGAACCGCCCATATCAGGGTCGATGTCACCTTCGAGGACGGCCGCAAGGGCGCCATCGAGGGCGACGTCGAGGTCCGCGACCTAGCCCCCCATTCGGCGGCGCGACCGGCATTGAAGAAGGCGAGTTGAACGCCATGGCCGGTCGCGTACGTTCCTTTCCCGACGTTCTTCTCTCGGTCGCCAACATCAGCCTGTCGTTCGGCGGCGTGAAGGCGCTGACCGACATCAGCTTCGACATCGCCAAGGGCGAAATCCGCGCCATCATCGGTCCCAACGGGGCCGGCAAGTCGTCGATGCTGAACTGCATCAACGGCTTCTATCATCCGCAGCAGGGCGCCATCACCTACAAGGGCGTCAGGCGCAGCCAGATGAGGCCGCACGAGGCGGCTGAGCAGGGCATCGCGCGCACCTTCCAGAACATCGCGCTGTTCCGAGGCATGTCGACCCTCGACAACATCATGACCGGGCGCAATCTGCGCATGAAGACCGGCCTGTTCTGGCAGGCGCTTCACATCGGTCCGGCGCAACGCGAGGAAATCGAGCACCGCAAGGCGGTCGAGCGGATCATCGACTTCCTCGAGATCCAGCACATCCGCAAGGCGCCGGTCGGCCAGCTGCCCTACGGCCTGCAGAAGCGCGTCGAGCTCGGCCGCGCGCTCGCCGCCGAGCCCGAGCTTCTGCTGCTCGACGAGCCGATGGCCGGCATGAACATCGAGGAGAAGCAGGACATGTGCCGCTTCATCCTCGACGTGAACGACGAGTTCGGCACGACAATCTGCCTGATCGAGCACGACATGGGCGTGGTCATGGATATTTCCGACCGCGTCGTCGTCCTCGACTACGGCCGCAAGATCGGCGACGGCGTGCCCGACGAGGTCAGGAGCAACGAAGCGGTCGTTGCCGCCTATCTCGGCGTCAGTCACTGAGTGGTGTGGACATGCTGGGCCCGTTCCTCGAAACCCTGATCGGCGGCCTGCTCACCGGCGTGCTCTATTCGCTGGTTGCGCTGGGCTTCGTGCTGATCTTCAAGGCATCCGGCGTCTTCAACTTCGCACAGGGCGCGATGGTGCTGTTCGCCGCCCTCACGATCGCCCGGTTGAGCGGCGAGATCGACGGCAAGGAAGTCCATCTCGCGAACTTCGTCGTGGCGGCGGCCATTCTGGGCGTCGCCGTGGCGTTCATCGGCTGGTACGCGTGGCGCGAGTATGTCGCGCGCGGCGCCGGGCCGGGCGAGCGGCGCCGGATGCTGGTGCTGGCGGCCGTCGGCGCGCTGGTCGGCGGTATTGCCGCCTACAGTTACGGCAAGGGCGCATGGCCGCTGTGGCTCGCGATCGCGGCCACCGCCGCCATCATGGGCCTGCTCGCCTATGCCATCGAACGCCTGGTGCTGCGCCATCTGGTGAACCAGGAAGGCATCATTCTCTTCATGGCGACGCTCGGCATCGCCAACTTCCTCGACGGCTTAGGCCAGACCCTGTGGGGCAGCGACATCTACAAGATCAATCTCGGCCTGCCCAAGGATCCGATTTTCCTGTTCGAGGGCGTATTCCCGGGCGGTCTGCTGGTCGATCCGGGCGAGCTCGTGGCGGCCGCCATTGCGGCTGGCCTGGTCGTGGTGCTCGCGATCTTCTTCCAGAAGACACGCGTCGGCCGCGCACTCCGCGCTGTTGCCGACGATCACGCCGCCGCCCAGTCGGTCGGTATTCCGCTCAACACCATCTGGCTGATCGTGTGGACAGTGTCGGGTCTGGTGGCGCTGGCCGCCGGTCTGATCTGGGGCGCCAAGCTCGGCGTCCAGTTCTCGATCTCGCTGATCGCGCTGAAGGCGCTGCCGGTGCTGATCCTGGGCGGCTTCACCTCGGTGCCGGGCGCCATCGTCGGCGGCCTGATCATCGGCGCCGGCGAGAAGCTCTCCGAGGTGTTCCTGGCGCCGATCCTGGTCAAGCAGTTCGACCTCGCCGGCGGCGGCATCGAGAATTGGTTCGCCTACATGCTGGCGCTGGTCTTCCTGCTGTTCAGGCCACAGGGCCTGTTCGGCGAACGCATTATTGAACGAGTTTGAGGGAGCGGGTGTAGCCGATGCTTTACCGCGAGGCCGGCCAGTTCAAGACGACCTACGTCGCCGACCAGCAGATCTTCCCGATCCTGCAGGACCGGGTGTTCGTGCTCGCGGTGACCGTCGTGGCGTTCCTCGCCGTGCCGATGTTCGCCTCGCCCTATCTCTACACCGAGATCCTGATCCCGTTCCTGATCCTGTCGCTGGCCGCCATTGGCCTCAACATCCTGGTCGGCTATTGCGGGCAGGTGTCGCTCGGCACCGGCGGTTTCATGGCGGTCGGCGCCTACGCCGCCTACAATCTCTGGCTCCGCGTGCCCGAGGTCAACAATCTCGTCGTGGTATTCCTGTTCGGCGGCGTGATGGCGGCAGCCGTCGGCATCCTGTTCGGCATCCCGTCGCTCCGCATCAAGGGCTTCTACCTAGCGGTGGCGACGCTGGCCTCGCAGTTCTTCCTCGACTGGCTGTTCGCGCGCGTGAAGTGGCTGACCAACTACACGCCGTCGGGCTCGGTGGCGGTGGGCAACCTCAGCGTCTTCGGCTGGAAGATCGAGACACCGGCCGATCGCTACCTACTGATCCTGGGCCTCGTGGTGCTGGCTACCCTGGTCGCCAAGAACCTGGTGCGCGGCCACATCGGACGCTCGTGGATGGCGATCCGCGACATGGACATCGCCGCCGAGATCATCGGCTTCAGGCCGCTGCGCACCAAGCTCACCGCCTTCGCCGTCAGTTCGTTTTTCATCGGCGTGGCCGGGGCCATGTGGGCGTTCCTGCGGCTCGGCGCCTGGGAGCCGCTGGCGTTCGACATCAACCGGTCGTTCCAGATCCTGTTCATGGTCATCATTGGCGGCCTGGGCTCGCTGCTCGGCAGCTTCCTGGGGGCGGCCTTCATCGTGCTGATGCCGATCCTGCTCAACCAGCTTCCCGGCTGGTTCGGCATCAGGATGTCGACGGCGCTCCTCAGCCACCTCGAATTCATGGTGTTCGGCGCCATGATCGTCTTCTTCCTGATCGTCGAGCCGCACGGCCTGGCGCGCCTCTGGGCGGTCGCCAAGGAGAAGTTGCGGCTCTGGCCGTTCCCGCACTGATCAACTAGGTTTCTGGCAAGGGCAGGCCGGCAAGGACCGCCCATATTTTGAGGAGGAACACGATGACACTACGCAAGGCAGTGCTTCTGGGCGCATCGATCGCGGCGGCGGGATTGGCGCTCGCGTCGGCCGCCCAGGCCCAGAACGAGCAGTTCATTCCGGGCCTGATCTACCGTACCGGCGCCTACGCGCCGAACGGCATTCCATTCGCCAACGGCGTCGCCGACTACTATGCGCTCGTCAACGAGCGCGACGGCGGCATCAACGGCGTGAAAATCCTCTACGAGGAATGCGACACCGGCTACGCCACCGACCGCGGCGTGGAATGCTACGAGCGCCTCAAGAACAAGGGCCCAACGGGTGCAGCTTACGTCAATCCGCTCAGCACCGGCATCACCTTCGCGCTCACCGAAAAGGCGCCGATCGACAAGATCCCGGTGATCTCGATGGGCTACGGCCGCTCGGAGAGCCGCGACGGCAGCGTGTTCCAGTGGAACTTCCCGTTGCTCGGCACCTACTGGTCGGCGGCCGACATCATCATGCAGCACATCGCCCTCAAGGAGGGCGGGCTGGACAAGCTCAAGGGCAAGAAGATCGTGCTGGTCTATCACGACTCGCCCTACGGCAAGGAGCCCATCGCGCTTCTCGAGCAGCGCGCGAAGATGCACGGGTTCACCTTCACGCCGATGCCGGTCACCCATCCCGGTGTCGAGCAGAAGGCGACCTGGCTGCAGATCCGCCAGAACCGCCCCGACTACGTCCTGCTGTGGGGTTGGGGCGTCATGAACTCGACGTCGATCAAGGAAGCGGCCGCGGTCGGCTTCCCGCGCGACAAGATGTTCGGCGTGTGGTGGTCGGGTGCCGAACCTGACGTCCGCCCTGCCGAGGGCGGCGCCAAGGGATACCATTCCGCCATGCTGCAGCACGGCGCTGGCCAGTTCGGCGTCCATGCCGACCTCAAGAAGTTCCTCTACGACAAGGGCAAGGGCTCGGCGAAGTGGGACGAGGTCGGCGAGGTCCTCTACAACCGCGGCCTGGTCAACGCCATGCTCGGCGTCGAGTCGATCCGCAAGGCGCAGACCAAGTTCGGCAAAAAGCCGCTGACCGGCGAACAGGTCCGCTGGGGCATCGAGAACCTCGATCTCAGTGCGGCACGGCTGAAGGAGCTCGGCTTCGAGGGCATGCTGCAGCCGCTCAAAGTCACCTGCAGCGATCATGAAGGCACGCGCGCCGGCCGCGTCCAACAATGGGACGGCGCCAAGTGGGTCGTGGTCTCCGACTGGTACCAGTCCGACGACAAGGTGCTGAAGCCGATGGTCGATGCGGCGGCCAAGAAGTACGCCGAGGAGAAGAAGCTCACCGTCCGCGACTGCTCCAAGGAGAGCTGATCCGGCGATGAACGCCATTCCGGCACCGACGGCAGCGGCCGCTCCTGCCACGTCGACCAATGTCATCGACGTGGCCAACATCGAGGTGATCTACAATCACGTCATCCTCGTGTTGAAGGGCGTTTCGCTGTCGGTGCCGGAGGGCGGCATCGTGGCCTTGCTTGGTGGCAACGGCGCCGGCAAGTCGACGACCTTGAAGGCGATTTCCAACCTGCTGCGCACCGAGCGCGGCGAGGTCACCAAGGGCCACATCCATTGCCGCGGCGAACGTGTCGACGGGCTCACGCCCAACGACCTGGTGCGGCGCGGCGTGATCCAGGTGATGGAGGGCAGGCACTGCTTCGGCCACCTCACCGTCGAGGAGAACCTGCTGACCGGCGCCTTCATCCACGGCAGCAAGCGCCGCCAGATCGCCGACGATCTGGAGAAGGTCTATCACTACTTCCCGCGCCTCAAGGAACGCCGCACCAGCCAGGCGGGCTACACCTCGGGCGGCGAGCAGCAGATGGTGGCGATCGGCCGGGCCCTGATGAGCCGGCCCACCACCGTCCTGCTCGACGAACCATCGATGGGGCTGGCGCCGCAGCTCGTCGAGGAAATCTTCGAAATCGTGAAGAACCTCAACGAGAAGGAAAAGGTCTCCATCCTGCTGGCCGAGCAGAACACCAACGTGGCACTGCGCTACGCCCATTACGGCTACATCCTCGAGAACGGCCGGGTGGTGCTCGACGGCAAGGCAGACGCGCTCCGCGAAAACGAGGATGTGAAGGAATTCTACCTCGGCATCGCCGGCGAAGGCCGCCGCTCGTTCCGCGACGTAAAGCACTACCGTCGGCGCAAGCGCTGGCTTTAGCTGCGGCCGAGCGTCGTCCACGCCGCGAAGGCAAGCGGCGGCAGGGCGATCAGGTCGGCGACGGCGATGGTGCGTAACGCACCGGCCGGGTTGCCGTAGAGTGCGTAGAAGCCCAGGAAGCCCACGACGTTGATCGCCGCGGCCAGCAACGCCGCCGGCCGGACGGGCGCGGACCAACTCGCCCACAGGCAGAGGATGCCGACCAGCGCCAGCAACAGCGCCCGGTGCCGCAGCAGGATCAGCAGTGTCGAATCGCCGGGAGCGACACCATAAAGGCGGGAGAGCGTCTCGGGCACGAACACCGGCGCGATCGGCATCAGGTGAATGGCGCCAACGACGGCGAAAGCGAGCGAGGTCCACATACCGGCAGCTTTTACGCCGGCCCGCGGTCCGGGCAATTACGTGGCAGGTAAGGGCGTGACGCGCCTCGGCTTGACATGATGATAGGATAATCTTATTGAACGGTCATCGGCCCGATCCGCCAAAAAGAGAGCGAAGACGACGGCCGTGAAACTTTCGTACTTTCCCCGCCAGGAAGTGAAATGTCGCACTTCGTTTCCCATTTCGCGTCGCTGGAATCGACGGATTATGAAGAGAAATCAGCTGCTTGAGCGGAAGGAGGGCCGCGCAGGATAGGAAGAGATATGCATCCCCTCACGACGCCGCAGTCGTCACTCTCTTCGGGATCGGCGGGGCGAAGCGGAAGGCGGCGCCCAGCCGGTTCCAGGCGTTGATGGTGGCAATGGCGGTGCTCAGGAACACAACCTCGCTTTCGCTGAAATGCTTGCGCACGGTTTCATAGGCCGCGTCGGAGACGCTGTGACCGGCCAGATGCGTCAACGCCTCGGCCCAGGCGAGGGCGGCACACTCGCGCTCGGAGAAGATGCCGGCCTCGTGCCAGGTCGCCACAAGGTCGAGCTTCTCCTGGGCGATGCCGAGTTGGCGCGAGACGTTGAGGTGGATTTGCAGGCAGAAGGCGCAGTTGTTGATCTGCGAGACGCGGAGCTTGGCCAGCTCCACGATCTCCTTGTCGAGGCCGGCTTCGTCGGCCGTCTTGCCCATGGCGAGCAAGGCGGCCTGGGCGGCGGGCGCGGTCTTGGCGAAGCTGTCGTAGGCGATGCGGACGTTGGACATGGGGTGTTCTCCGGATTCGACGTAGAATATCAGAGTACTGATATTGTTTTCAAGGCCACGCGTTCGGTCTACGGTTGCCGGCAAGTCAAGGGAAACGCCCAAGGAAGCACAACGCCATGTCCAAGCATTACGACACGCTGGAAACACGCTCGGCCGTGGAACGCGAGAAGGCGCTGATGCAGGCGCTGCCGCAGCAGATCGCCCATGCCAAGGCCAACGCGCCGTTCTTCGCTTCGTGGCTGAAGGATGTCGATCCGGCGTCCGTCACCTCGCGCGCGGCGCTTGCTAGGCTGCCGGTGCTGCGCAAGTCGGTGCTGGGCGAGGTGCAGAAGAAGGACCCTCCGATGGGCGGCCTGATCGCCGTGCCGATGACCAGGGTGCGCCATGTCTTCATGTCGCCCGGGCCGATTTTCGAGATCGATACCGACGAACCCGACTATTTCCGCGGCGCGCGCGCCATGCATGCCGCGGGCTTCCGTCCCGGCGACGTCGTCTACAACACCTTCTCCTATCACCTGACGCCTGCCGGTATCATGATGGAATCGGCGCTGCGGGCGCTCGGCTGCGCCGTGGTGCCGGGCGGCGTCGGCAATACCGAACTGCAGCTCGACGCCATCGCCGCGATCAGGCCCAAGGGCTATGTCGGCACGCCGTCGTTCCTGAAGATCCTGATCGAGAAGGCGGCCGAACTGGGCAAGGACATCTCCTCGCTCAAGCACGCCTTCGTCGGTGCAGAGGCGCTGCCGCCGTCGCTGCGTCAGATGTTCATCGATAAGGGCATGACCTGCCTGCAAAGCTACGGCACCGCCGATCTCGGCACCATCGCCTACGAATCCGAGGCCATCCAGGGCATGACCGTCGACGAGGGCGTGATCGTCGAGATCGTACGGCCAGGCACCGGCGACCCGGTGCCCGAGGGCGATGTCGGCGAAGTGGTCGTCACGACCTTCAATCGCGCCTATCCGCTGATCCGCTTCGGCACCGGCGACATGTCGGCGGTGCTGGCGGGCCCCAGCCCGTGCGGACGCACCAACATGCGCATAAAGGGCTGGATGGGCCGCGCCGACCAGCGCACCAAGGTGCGCGGCATGTTCGTCGATCCCGAACAGATCGCCGAGATCGCCAGGAAGCATCCCGGCCTCGGCCGCCTGCGCCTGGTGATCGACTGGGTCAACCAGGCCGATACCATGACCCTCAAGGTCGAGGCGGCACAGCCGTCGCCCGACCTCGAGAAGGCGATGACCGACACGATCCGTACCGTCTGCAAGGTCGGTGGCAAGGTCGAGTTCGCCAAGCCCGGCTCCTTGCCCAACGACGGCAAGGTGATCGACGACGTCCGCAAGTATACGTGAGGGCGCGATGGAACTGGGGCTGGGCGGCAAGCATGCGCTGGTGACCGGCTCGACCGCCGGTATCGGCTACGCCCTCGCCAAGGGGCTGGCGGCCGAAGGCGCCAGCGTGGTGATCACGGGCCGTACGCAGGCAGGTGTCGAGGCGGCCCTCAAACGCCTGCGCGAAGCCGTGCCCGAGGCCAGGGTGAGCGGCATCGCGGCGGACTGCGCCACCGCCGAAGGGGCCGCCACGGTCTTCCAGCGCGTGCCCGAACTCGACGTGCTGGTGAACAATCTCGGCATCTACGGCCGCAAGCCCGCCTTCGAGATCGACGACGGCGAATGGCGGCGCTTCTTCGAGACGAATGTCCTGAGCGGCATCCGCTTTACCCGCCACTATGCCCCGGGCATGGCCAAACGCGGCTGGGGCCGCATCCTCTTCGTGTCGAGCGAATCGGCGCTCAACATCCCGCCGGAGATGATCCACTACGGTATGACCAAGACCGCCCAGCTCTCGGTCAGCCATGGCTTCGCCATGGAGCTGGCGGGCACCGGAGTGACGGTCAACGCCCTGCTGCCGGGTCCGACCCATACCGAGACCACCGACAGGCTGCGCGCCGAACGGGCCAAGGCGGCCGGCGTGACCGTGGCCGAGATCGAGGCGGCCTTCCTGCGTGACCACAGGCCGACCTCGCTGATCCGCCGCTTCACCAGCGCCGACGAGGTGGCGGCGCTGGGCGTCTATCTCTGCAGCGAGGCGGCGTCGGGCACCTCGGGCGCCGCCATGCGAGTCGATGGCGGCGTGGTCAACCAGATCATGTGAAAATGACCCCCCTAGGCCCTTGGCCGCACTGGCAAATCCGCCACAATTCCCGTATCTAGTCGCTGTGCGGCTGCCCCCGAGTCGCCGGGCTTTTCCGGCGGTTTCGCCTCCCCCTCTCTCACGGGGCCCGCGCCAAGGAGGACTATCTTGAAGAGACGCATTTTCGTCTCGGGTACGGCCGCACTTGCTGCCGCGAGCGTCGTTTCGCCGGCCTTCGCCGCGACCGTCAAGCCCTACAGCTGGGACCTCAACCCGCCGACCGACACGCGCGACAATTTCATCGCCTGGGGCAAGGCCCGCGGCGAGGATCCCGTGTTCCTCGGCCAGCGCTGGGACCGTTTCCAGGCGCTCTTGAAGAACAAGGACATCTGGGGCCCCGCCACCATCCGCGCCTTCCTGCTCACGCCGCGTGAAGAGTTCGCCTCGGTCAATCCGGCGATCTACAAGCGCGCCTACGAGCACAACTTCCTCGACATAGGCTACGGCGTCACCATGTCCGGCCCGCATCTGCAGGGCCGCATGACCAACGTCATCGACGTCAAGCGCGGCGAGAAGGTGCTGGAGATCGGCACCGGCTCCGGCGTGCAGTCGGCCTACATCGCCAACCTCACCGAGAATGCCTACACGATCGAGATCATCGCGCCGCTCGCCCAGCGCACCCGCGCGCTCTACGACAAGCTGATCGACAAGGGCTACACCGAATACAAGCACATCAAGACCAAGAACGCCGACGGCTATTACGGCTGGGAAGAAGCCGGCCCCTTCGACAAGATCATCGTGACCTGCGGCATCGACCACGTGCCGCCGCCGCTCCTGCAGCAGCTCAAGACCGGCGGCCTGATGGTGATCCCGGTCGGCCCGCCGGGCGCCCAGCGCGTGCTCAAGGTCTCCAAGACCCAGGGCGCCGACGGCTCCATCACGACCAGCCGCGAGGACATCTACGGCGGCAAGATCGTGCCGTTCGTGCCCTTTACCAAGCTCGAGGGCGACAAGATCGCCGGCACCCACAACCGCTGAGCGGCGCTCGGGAGACATCAAGGCAATGGTGTCATCCCGAGCGTAGCGAGGGACCTTTGATCGGACGCAGCGAAAGGTCCCTCGCTGCGCTCGGGATGACATCTGTTTAGGGACCACAAGCGTGCGTCCCTTCTAAAGACTGCGCAAAGCGGTCCAACAAAACAAACGGAGCCTCCCCCTTTGACCGTCTCCGTCGATCTCGACAATCGTCCGTCGCTTTCCTTCTATCTCTCCGTGGGCCTGGTCGCCGGCAGCATCATCGCGCTGCAGATCGGCATCATGCGGGTGTTCTCGGTCGGCAGCTGGGCCCATTTCGGCTCGCTGGTCGTGAGCCTCGCCATGTTCGGCTTCGGCCTCACCAGCGCGGTCATGTGCGTCGGCAAGGGCTGGTTCGAGCGCCACTGGGAGGGCGCGGTCAAGGGCGCGCTGCTGGCCTTCGGGCCGCTGATGGTGGTGTGCAACCTCGCCGCCCAGCAGGTGCCGTTCAACGCCATCTTCCTGATCTCCGATCCGATGCAGAAGTGGCGCCTGCTCGCCAACTTCGTGCTCTATTTCATGCCGTTTCTGGCCGGCGCCCTCTATCTCGGCGTCGTCTTCCTCAAGGCGCAGAAGACCTTCAACCGCGTCTACTTCGCCGACCTCGTGGGTTCGGGCCTGTGCGGACTTTCCGTGCTGCTCGCCATGTACTTCTTCAATCCCGACGATCTCATCATGGCGCCGCTGATCCTGTGGCTGGCCGGCGGCGTGCTGTGGTTCGTGGCCATGGGCGACCGGCGCGGCATCGCCGTCATCGCAGGTGTCGCTGTGCTGTCGGCGGTCGTGCATTACGCGGCCCCGCCGCTGCTCGGCATCCCCAAGCTCGCGGTCTCGGACTACAAGGGCGTGTCCTACGCCCGCAAGTTCCCCGACAACAAGCGCACCTACGAGCGCGCCTCGCCGTTCGGCTACCTCGAGGTCTATTCCAGCTCGTATCTCCACTTCGCGCCGGGCCAGTCCGACAACGCCGCCTTCAACCTGCCCAAGATGCCGGCCAACGCCTATCTCGGCCTCTACATCGATTCCGAGGGGCCGTCGGGCATCATAAAAGATCTGCCGGCCGACGAGACGGCCTACTTCAAGTATCTGCCGATGTACTACCCGTACCTGCTGAAGAAGGACCCCAACACCTTCGTCGTGCAGTTCGGCGGCGGCATTTCGACCGCGGTGGCGCTGAAGTCGGGCTCGAAGCACGTGACCGTGGCCGAGGGCAATCCGGCGCTGCTGACGGCGTTCCGCGAGGACAAGGGCCTGCGCGACTTCACCGGCGACGTGCTGAACAATCCCAAAGTCACCGTCATCGACTACGACGGCCGCCTATATGTCGCCGGCACGAAGAACCGTTACGACATCATCGACCTGTCGTTGGCCGATTCGGCGGGCCTCTCGAGTCCCGGCGGCTTCTCTATCGTCGAGAAATATTCCTATACGCGCGAGGCGATGAGCGCCTACATGCGCGCGCTCACGCCCGGCGGTGTCCTCTCGGTCACCTTGTGGAACAAGGAAGAGCCGCCCAAGTCGGTGCTCAAGCTCTACGCCACGATGGCCGCGGCGGCCCGCGACGTTGATGGCGGCAAGGACATCGCCCGGAAGTTCTACGTCGTCTCGTCCTACCTCTCGACCGCGACGGTGCTCTACAAGCGCGACGGCTTCACGGCCGCGGAGATCGCCCAACTCAACGCCCATACCAAGGCGATGTCGTTCGACGAGATCTACTATCCCGGTTTCAAGGTCGACACCTCCGACCTGCCGCAGATCCTGTCCGACTACCGCGACCAGTTCTTCGGCGAGACGTCCGATCCGACGGCGCCTTCGGAAAAAGAACCCAACGACAAGCCGCCGCCCGGAGCGCCGGGTGCCGGGACGACCGAGGTCAAGGAAGGCGACGCGCCGCCGGCGCCAAAGGTGCCGGCCACCGTGCTCGGCCGGCTGGCTTGGCACTACCTCATCAATGGCGACTGGCAGCAGAAGGTGGCGGACGGCTACGTCTTCGAGACGCGCATGCTGACCAACCATCAGCCCTACTTCGCCGCCTACATCAAGGTGGGTGACCTCCTGAAGTTCACCGACCGGCTGGAACTGGTGCAGGACGAGTGGGGCTACCTGCTTTTGTGGGCGACGCTCGGCATCGCCTCGATCTTCGCCTTCACGCTCGTGCTGTTCCCGCTGATCTTCGGCTGGCGGACCATCTTCAGCCGCTATCCCGGCAAGGCGGGCACGATGGTCTACTTCCTCTGCCTCGGCCTCGGCTACATCATCGTCGAGGTCGGCATGATCTCGCACTTCATCCTGGCGCTCTCCAACGCCACGGTGTCGGCGTCGGTGCTGATCACCGGCATGCTGGTGTTCTCAGGCTGCGGCAGCTTCTTCTCGGAACGCTTCCTCGACCGGGCGCGGACCTTCATGCCCAAGGTCTTCCTCGCGATCTTCCTGATCCTGGCGTTCTATGCCTTCACCATCGACTACGCGCTCGACTGGATCGGCACGCTTCCCTATGCGCTGCGCATCGCGCTCTGCATGCTGCTGCTGTTTCCGCCGGCCTTCCTGATGGGCTTCCCGATGCCGACGGCGATGACCACGCTCGGCCGCCTGGGCAAGGATCACATGTTCCTGTGGGCCTGGGGCATCAACGGCTGCTTCTCGGTGATCGGCGCCGCGCTGGTGCCGATCGTGGCGACCAGCTTCGGCCTGCCGGCCGTCGTGCTGGTGGGCGCCTTCGCCTACCTGATCGCACTGCCCGCCTTCTTCTCCGTCCTGATGCCGCTCCAGCCCCAGGCAACGGGGGCAGGGCGGCCCGCTGTGGCGTGAAGCGGCGGGCGCTGCTGCTGGGGGCCTTGATGATGCCGACTGCTGCGCACGCCCAGAGCAAGAAACCCGGCAAGACACCTCGCAAGCGACAGGCCGCGAAACCGGCGGCGAAGAAACCGCCTCCGCCGCCGCCTCCACCGCCACGCGAGGCAAAGACCCAGCTCGTGGCCTTCGACGCCTCGGCCTTCCCCTATCGCGGCTTCATTCCCAACACGACCAAACCGTTTCTCGACGCCCGCGACGGCACGCGGCGCGGCCACACCAGCCTGCGCGGCGACGTCTACTGGGAGGATCCGACCTACAGCGACCGCCGTTCGTTGCTCTATTTGCCACCGGGCTTCGATCCGGCGCGGCCGGTCCTGATCGTTCTCTACCTCCACGGCCAGGGCGCCACCCTGGAGCGCGACGTGATGGTGCGTCAGGCCGTGCCGCGCCAGGTCGCCGACTCTGGGGCCAACATCGCCCTGGTGGCACCGCAGCTTGCCCTCGACGCCGGCGATTCCAGTGCCGGCAATTTCTGGCGTGGCGGCCACTTCGCCAAATACATCGACGAAGCGGCCGAGCGGTTGATGCGGCTCTACGGCCAGCGCAGCGCAGGCCGCGGGTTCAATCTCGCACCGGTGGTGATCGTGGCCTACAGCGGCGGCTATCTCTCCGCCGCCTATGCGCTGGAACGCGGCGGCGCCAATCACCGTATCAAGGGCGTCATCCTGATGGACGCGCTCTACGGCGATGAGGACAAGTTCGCTACCTGGTTCGCGGCGCGGCGACGTCAGGCCTTCCTGCTCAGCGCCTATACCGACTCGACCAGGGACGAGAACGCCACGCTGCAGGGCCTGCTCGCCAAGCGCCGCATCCCCTTCACGCGCAGCCTGCCCAGGACCCTGTCTCCGGGTACCGCCGCCTTCGTCGCCACCGGCGGCCTCGACATGCATGGCGATTTTGTTACGCGCGCCTGGCAGCCCGATCCGCTCGAAAAGGCGCTGGCGATGATTCCCGGCTATGCGCCGGTTCGTGCTAAAAAGGGCGCATGAGCGATCCACTCCGCCAGGAACTCTTGGAAATTTTCGTTGGCCGCGCCACGCGCCGCTACGGCCTCTCCGAGATCAACCAGCTCCAGCACGCGCTGCAGGCCGCGGCGCTCGCCGAGGCCGATGACGCGCCGCCCGCCACCGTGCTGGCCTCGCTGCTGCACGACGTCGGCCACATGATCCACGGGCTGGGCGAGGATCCGGCGGCGCGCGGCGTCGACGACGTGCATGAGGAACTCGGTGCCCGCTGGCTGGCCGAGCGCTTCGGCCCCGCCGTCTGTGAGCCCGTTCGTCTGCACGTCGCGGCCAAGCGCTATCTCTGCGCCGTCGAGCCGGATTACTTCGGCAAGCTCTCGCCCGATTCGGTGCGCAGCCTCGGCCTGCAGGGCGGGCCGATGTCGGCCGACGATATAGCGGCCTTCCGCGCCAATCCCTTCCATGCCGAGGCGGTGCGGCTCAGGCGCTACGACGAGGAGGCGAAGGACCCGCAGGCCCAGACGCCGGACTTCGACCACTACCTACGCCACGTTCAGGCCTGCCGTCGCTGACCCTTTTCTCCTCCCCCGCTACGCGGGGGAGGAGAATGAGATGAGAAGAACACCGCCATGATCTCCCGTACCGACGTCGAGGCCGCCTGGGGCCTCATTCGCCCGTATGTCCGCCGCACGCCGGTGATCGAACTCGCCGCTGGGTCGCTCGGCATCGCGGTGCCATTGGCGCTAAAGCTCGAATCGCTGCAGCTCAGCGGCTCGTTCAAGGGCCGCGGCGCCTTCCATAAGCTATTGGCTTCGAAGGTCCCGGCCGCCGGCATCGTCGCGGCGTCAGGAGGCAACCATGGTGCCGCCGCGGCCTATGCCGCCCGCGCCCTCGGCCACAAGGCCGAGATTTTCGTGCCCACCATCGCCTCGCCCGCCAAGGTGGCGCGGCTGAAAACCTACGGTGCCGTCGTCCATCAGATCGGTGCCGTCTATGCTGAAGCACGTGCCGCGTCGGAGAAACGCGCGGCCGAGACCGGTGCGCTGATCGTGCCGGCCTACGAGGACCCGGTGGTGTTCGCGGGCGCGGGCAGCGTCGCGCTGGAATTCGCCGAGCAGGCCCAATTCGACACGCTGCTGGTCGCGGTGGGCGGTGGTGGCCTGATCGCCGGCTGCGCGGCCGCCATCGGTACGGCAACAAAGATCGTGGCCGTCGAGACCGACGGCACACCGACCCTGCACGAGGCGCTGAAAGCCGGCCGGCCGGTCGAGGTCAAAATCTCCGGCATCGCCGCCGACGCCTTGGGTGCCAGCCGCATCGGGACGCCCAACTTCGAGGTGGCGCAGAAGCTGGTGCGTGAGTCGGTGCTCGTCAGCGACGAGGCGGTGCGCGCAGCACAACGCGCGCTGTGGGAAGAGTTGCGTGTCGTGGCGGAGCCTGCAGGCGCCACCGGTCTCGCCGCCTTGATGGCCGGCGCCTACAAGCCGGTGGCGGGCGAGCGCGTGGCCACCCTGGTGTGCGGCGCCAACACCGATCCAGGGTCGGTGGTCTGATCGGTCACCTGGGCACCAGCGCAACTAGGGCTTATAGCGCGTCAAGCCGATCCCACAGGCGATCAGGCCGGCCGATACGAAGCGCCAGACGCCAAAACCTTCTTTCAGAATGAAAGTCGAGATCAGAGCCGCAAAGAGGACGCTGGTCTCGCGCAGCGCCGATACCATCCCGAGCGGCGCATGGGCCAAAGCCCATATGACGATCCAGTAGGCGCCGATCTGCATTCCACCCGCAACCATCGCCGGTGCAAGGTTCGTCTTGGCGACCCGCTTTATGGCTCCGGCCTTCCAGATCGATGCAATCAGAAACGTCAGGACGCCGTCGCCGATCGTCAAGCAGACCGCAAAGCCAATGACCGATCCAGCCTGCCTTGCGCCAAAGCCATCGATCAAAGTGTAGCAGGCGATGCAGACGCCTGTTCCGAGTGCAAAGAGAACCGCACGCGGATTCCGCCTAAGTCCTGTCCGCCGGTCGAAGGCGAGTGCCATGACGCCAACTGCAAGAAAGATCACCCCAAACAACGGGATTGCACCAAGTACCTCTCCGGCAAGGAACGCTGCCCCCAAAGTGACGAGGAGCGGCGCGGAACCGCGGGCGATCGGGTAGACCTGTCCAAGATCGCCATGGTCATAGGCCACCGGAAGGACAAAGTGATAGCCGGTGTGGACCAGGATCGCCAAAGCCAGCAGGGGCCAGCTCGCAGGATCGGGCAGCTCGACGAAGGGCAGCGTCAGCGCGGAAATCAAGCTGCCCGACAACGTCACGACGGCCATGACCGCGATGCGATCTCCGCTGACCTTGATGACGGCGTTCCAGCCTGCGTTGAGCAAGGCAGCCAGCAATACGAGAAGCGTAATTTCAGTACTCATTGCTTCCTCAGTGACGCGGAGTCGGGCGGCGCGTCATAGCGAGCTCCGCAGCGGCAGCGACAGCATCGACCAGTACGGCAGGACCAGCAGCACCACAGCGATGGTGAGGACGAGCATGCCGAGCCCCAGTCGCCGTACGTCGCGGGCATCGAAGAAGCCGCTCTCGTAGGCCAGCAGGTTGGCCGCGGTCTGGACCGGGTAAAGAATGATGGCATCGACGGCGATCGCCACGACGAGCCCGCAGACCAGCGGATTGAGGCCGGCTGCGCCCGCCACCGTGACGGCCACCGGGATGAGCAGCGCCAGGCAGGCGGCGAGATTGGTGATGGCGAGATGGGCCAGCGCCACGGCGATCACCAGCAGGACCACGATGAGCGCGGGCGCCGCCGTCACGCTCGCGAGATGGGCCACGAACAGCTTGCCGAGCCACGCCGCCGCGCCGGTTTCGGTCATGCTGCGCGCCAGCGACATCGAGGCGCCGACCGTCAGGATCAGGCCCCACGACAGCTTGGCCTCGAAGGCCTTCCACGAAAGTACGCCGACCTGGGGACAAAGAAGGATGGCGGCGGCGATGAGCGCGGGAATGGCGGGCGACAGGCTGTGGAATGCATCGGTGAGCCACAGGATCGACGCCATCGCCAGCACGACCAGTGTCTTCAGCTCCGCGGCGGAGAGGGGTGTCGACGGCGGTGCGTCGGCAGCGACCGCCGCGGCGGCTTCGAACCGACCGACCATGAACCGGAGGTAGATGCCGCCCAAAAAGATCAGCGCGTAGTAGGGCACGGCCATCAGCGAGAACCAGCCGAGCCAAGTGAAACCGCCGAGAAGCGTGGCGGCCGCCATCGAGGCGATGCCGCCGGTGAGCAGGGCCGAGGAGGCGAGCGGGTTGAGCATGCCCAGCGCCAGCATCAGCGCGCGTCCCGCCCGGCCGGTCGGACCCACGCCCATCCCTGAAAGCGCCTCGCGATAGGCCGGGATCATGATGGCGTTGCGCGTGATCGCGGACGGCACCAGGAAGGCGAGCGCCGGCAGCGCCACGATCATCTGGATGTAGAGCCGGGTGGGGCTGCCGCCGGCATGGCGGACGAGGAAGCGCGCCACGCGTTGCGCGAGGCCGCTCGCTTCGACCGCAGTGCCGAGGGCAGTGACGCCGATCAGGAAGAACACGACCTCCGAGGTGAAGCCGTGCACGGCATCGCCGAGCTTCATGCCGGGGTTGAGTGCCAGCAGGATGATCACGATCAGCGCGGTGACGCCGATGGGCACGGCCTCGAAGATCCAGAGGATCATGCCGGCCGTGGCCACACCCATGGCGGCCTGGCCCACCTCGGTCAGCCCAGCCAGGGGAGGTGCCAGCCGCGCGGCGACGTAGGCCAGCACGGCCAGCGTCAGGCATAGCTCGTTTCGTCCCTTCACGGTCATGCCGGGCTCGTAATCTGATAGAGGCAGTCCCCGCGATGCGCCCAGCCCGGAAAGCGCCGACAGAGCACCATGCCGGCGCGTTCGAACGTCACGACCGCTTCGGCCCGCCACGGCGTGCCGGGAAAATGGATGGCGCCCGCCGGTTGGCCGGCCTCGACGGTTTGCTGCAAGCGGGCGAAGGGCTCGAACAGCCCGTCCTCCAGGCAATAGACATAGTTGGCCGCACCCTCGATGGCGAAGGGTTGGACTTCTGTCGCCGGTGTATCCGCGCTGTCGTCGGGCATCACACCGAGCTGGGCAAGCACACGGCGAATGCCCGCTTCAGCCAGGCGCACGAGATCGTGCGACACGGTTCCGCCGCCGCCCAGCTCGACATTCATGTAGTCGACGCCCTGCCGCTCGGCGGCGGCCGACAGGGTGCGCGGCTCGCCCTGCAGCGGACGGACCAGCCCGCCATGGGGCGCGCCGAAGGCCCTTATCAGCGCCAAGGTGCGCGCCCGCCGGTCGGGGTCGTCTGGCCGCCGCGCGTGAGCGTGCGCCACGTATTCCAGCGAGCTGCCGCCGGAGTGGAGGTCGAGGCAGACCTGGCTCTGTTTCAGCAGCACGCCTTCGATGTAGTCGGCGATCATCTCGGTCGGCGTGCCATTGGCATTGCCTGGGAAGGCGCGATTGAGGTTGCCGCCGTCGATCGGCGAGACGCGGCGGCCGGCCATGACGGCGGGAAAGTTCGCGGCCGGCAGAACGATCAGCCGCCCCTGCAACGATGAAGGATCGAGCGAGCGCACCAGCCGCATCAGCGCGATCTGGCCCTCATATTCATCGCCGTGATTGCCGCCGACCAGCAGCACCGTAGGGCCGCTGCCGTTGGCCGCAACGACGATGGGAATCGGAATCCAGCCGTAGGCCGACTCGTGCGTGGAGTGCGGCAGTTTCAGGAATCCGTGGCTTAGCCCCGGTCCGTCGAGATCGACCGTGGCCGCGATCCGGGTCATGACGCGGTGACCTGCGCAAAAGCCCAGTCGAGCCAAGGGAACAGGCGGTGGAGATCGTCGGTCTCGATCGTGGCGCCCGCCCAGATCCTGAGGCCCGGTGGGGCGTGTCGGTAGGCGTCGATGTCGTAGGCGACATCCTCGGCCTCGAGCAGCGCCGCCAGTTTCTTCGGCAGGGCGGAATCCGAAACCTTGAGGCAGACCGAGGTGCAGGAGCGCGTGGCCGCGTCTTCGGCCAGGAAGTCGATCCACGGCGTGCGCGCGACCCACTCCTCGATCGCGCGTAGATTGGCTTCACTGCGCGCGATCAGCGCCGGCAGGCCGCCGATCCGCTCCGCCCATTTCAGGGCATCGAGATGGTCCTCGACCGCCAGCATCGAGGGCGTGTTGATCGTCTCGCCGCGGAACACACCTTCGATCAAGGCGCCGTCCTGGATGAGGCGGAAGATCTTGGGCATCGGCCAGGGCGGTTTGTGACTTGTCAGACGTTCGACCGCACGCGGGCTCAGCGCCACCATGCCGTGCTGCGCCTCGCCGCCCAGCGCCTTCTGCCACGACCAGGTCGCGACATCGAGTTTTGGCCACGGCAGGTCCATGGCGAAGGCGGCCGAGGTGGCATCGCAGAGGGTGAGGCCGCTGCGATCCCCGGCGATCCAGTCGGCATGCGGCACGCGCACGCCCGAGGTCGTGCCGTTCCAGGCAAAGACGATGTCGCGATCCGGCGCCGCGCGGCCGAGGTCGGGCAGCCTTCCGTAGAGCGCCTCGAAGGTCCTGACGTCCGCGAGCTTGAGCTGGCCCGCAATGTCGGCGATCCAGGTCTCGCCGAAACTCTCCCAGGCGAAGGCGTCGACGCCGCGCGGCCCCAGCAGTGACCACAGCGCCAGTTCGAAGGCGCCGGTGTCGGAGGCCGGCACGATGCCAAGGCGATAGTCGGCCGGGATGCCGAGGACCGCGCGCGTACGCTCGATCAGCTCGGCGAGTTTCGCCTTGCCCGCAGCCGAACGGTGCGACCGGCCAAGCGCCGCGCCTGCCAGGCCATCCAGCGTCCAGCCCGGCCGCTTGGCGCAGGGGCCGGAGGAGAAGCAGGGGTTTCTCGGTCTGTTTGTAGGGCGCATCATTTCCCTCACAGGTGAGCAAGCCCCGGGCCCCACGACAAACCATCAAAACTCACCTAATCTGTGAGGAATAATCACAGAAAAGGTCGCGATGCCCCGCCGCCTGCCGCCGCTGAAAACGCTGCCGTCGTTCGAGGTCGCCGCTCGGCACCTGAGCTTCAGCGCCGCCGCGGCCGAGCTCCACCTGACCCACGGCGCGATCAGCCGTCAGATGAAATCCCTCGAGGACCATCTCGGCGTCCGCCTCTTTCGCCGCCTCGGCCGCGGTCTCGAACTCACCGCCGCGGGCGCTGCGCTGCTGCCCGCGGTACGCACCGCGCTCGATGTCGTCGAGGCGGGGGCGCTGCAGGTCGCGGGTGCCGGCCGGTCGGGCGCGCTGGTGGTGTCGTGCCTGCCCACCTTCATGATGCGCTGGCTGATCCCACGGCTCTACGACTTCAAGGCGCGTCATCCCGGCATCGATGTCCGCCTCTCCGCCTCCTCGGCGCCGGTCGCCTTCGCGCGCGACGGCATCGACGTCGCGATCCGGTTGGACGCTGGCGGGCCGTGGCCCCAAGACATCGAGGCGCTGCCTTTCCTTGAAGAGGAGATCGGCCCGGTGTGCAGCCCCGCCCTGTTGGTCCGGCGCAAGGTGAAGGCGCCCGCGGACCTCAGGCACCACGCGCTGCTCCACACCGACACGCGGCCGGACGCCTGGGCCGACTGGGCGGCGCGCCGCGGCGTGGCCGGCCTCGCCCTCGAACCGTCAGCTGGAACGCGCTTCGAACATTTCTATTTCATGCTGGAGGCGGCGGTGAGCGGCCTCGGCGTCGCCATGGCGCCCCGGCCGCTGGTGGCCGAGGACCTGAAACTCGGCCGGCTGGTGGCGCCACTGGGCTTCGTGCCGAGCGGCCGGCGCTATCACCTCGTCTGTCCCGCCGATGCCGCCGAGGTGGCGAAGGTGCGGACCTTCCGCACCTGGATTGCGCGGGTCGCGGCGCTACCTGTGCCGCCTCCTTCGCGCAAACGGCGCGGCGGAGGTTCCGAATGACTCTGCTTGCACTGCAAGCACCTGCAGCTCGAGTAGCCGATTTTTCTTTTGCAGCTTCAGCAGGTTTCTGCTAGATTTTTTGCTTGAGTGGGAAACCCTATCGTGAAGCCCGGCGGAGAAATCCGCCGGGCTTTGTCGTATCCGGCAAGACCTGACCGCGGCCGCCCGCGGGATTGCGCGCCCCTTCCTTGATCGGGCGCCGGTGTAGCCGCCACGGCTCCTAAGTCGTGGACAGCCCCAAGAACGACCCCGTCCCAACCGCGCGCAGATAACGACGCCGGAACAGACACATAACGACATCCTGAAAACAGGGTGCATCGGGGCTTGTGCGAACGAAGCGATCGCGAGGTGCGTAAAAGCCCGTCGAACAAGGCTTATCTCTGAATTGTGGACAGTATCCCGGACAACACTCGTTACATTCAGGTGTCCACAAATAACGGGCGAAAAGCCCGCCGTTCCTGGCTTTCCGGCGTGCGGAGAGCTGAAGAATTACCCCAGCAATTTGTCGATGCATCACCCAGCCAAGCCGCCCTCCGGGGCGGCTTTTTCTTTGGAGAGGATCATGTGCCAATTCCAAAACCTGCGGTCGTCGACCGGCGCAGGAGCGATCCAGCCACCCTTGGAAGGAGCGCGGGCGCTCTATCCGACCATGGATACGGACGAGCCTCGGCCGGAGTCCCCGTCCTTCGTCGTGCCCTTGCAGTGGTCCGACGCCGGCGGCGCTCTGGGGCAGCCGAGATCGGATCCGCCTTTCGCTCCAGTTTCGATCGGGAAGCGGCCAAACGTCGTTGAAGCCAATGCCGGCCGCGTACTCGTCGAGATCGCCAAACGTGCAGGCGCACTTCTGCGACGCGAGGAGCCGACGCCCGTGCCGCCACCACCGGTGCCGGTGCCAGACGCGGGCCGCAAACGAGACACCTCGCCGTTCACGCCGACCGACCCGCGCGACGTGCCGCCGCGTCCGGTGCCGCCTTCCGCCCCAGTGCCCGAGCCGCCGCGTCTGCCGCCGACGCCGGACAAGCCACCCGAGCTCCCGAAGAACGAAGGGTTCGTTCCACCTGACCTCAAGGGCATCCTGAAGCCGATCGCAGGCGGCGACTTCACCATCCCGCCGGGCGGACCGATCACGTTTCCCGGAAAAGTGCCCGACGATGTCCCGGGCATTCTCGTCCTCGCGATCGAGATGCTGCATGGCGAGCAGAAGGGCGGCGCCATCGGCAAGATCGGCCATGTCGAGGAGGCCGACCTCGCGGCGGCGGACCCGATGTATGGCAGGTTCAAGAAGCTTGCCGAGCGCGCCGCCGAGATCGTCGGGCCCGGCAAGGGGCCGGAACGCGGGAAACGGATCCACTCTGAAGTCGAAAAGCTCATAGAGGCGGAGTTCACCGAGGAGGAGCGCAAGAAAATCCGCGTCGAGTACACGGCGGGAGAGGATAAATACGATCCGCCACGCCGCGGCGAGAAAGGAAAGCCGCGCGTCGACATCTATCGCGACCTTGGCGACGGCGAGGCGCGCATCTACGAGTTGAAGACGGGATCAGCACGCGAGAAAGAGGCGCGGATCTATCGCCTTTTCAAGGACACGTTTTTCGGCAAGATCAACCGCGCGACTTTCACGGAGATCTGGGTGCCATGACGATCGCCGCCGACATCAAGAGGGTCACGGCCGAGCTGCGCGAGCGCGATCCGCGGTGGTTCGTCGCCAAACGCCTGATCCTGATGCGACCCATCACGCACTGGATGCACGGCGTCTATCTACGGTCGTCGGGCTGGACCAAAGGCAATTTCTATTTGCATCCGGTCGCGACGATGCTGGCACATCCGGCCAGAAAGCGCGCCTTGCCGATGGAGGGTTGGAACGTGTCGGTGCCCGACGATCGCGATGCGTCCTCGTGGAATCTCGCGTGGCCAAAGTGCGGCGAAGTGCTTGCGGACGTGGTTCTGAACAAGCTTCTTCCGGAGATTGAAGCCACGAAGACCCCCGAGGGCATGTCGAGCTATCTCAAGCGCTCGACATTCGCCTTTACGATCGCAAGACAGATGGCCTTCAGTTACGCCCTGGCGGGGCGTCGCGCGGAGGCTCTCGAGCTGGCTCGAGGCATTGTCGTTCCCGGAACTCTCGGATGGGTGGACGAAAAACCGCGCCAACGTTGCGAGCGTCTGACGCGGGTTCTCGAAAAGGGACAAGGGGCTACGAACAGCGCCTTTCGACGATTGGAAAAGATCTCCGCCCGCAACTACGGTGTCGAGAAGTGGTGGCGGTGGGAACCGCTTGTGGATGCCTAGCGCGTGACCTCGGTCACGACGGCGCGGTTGGCGACGCCGGCGCTGTTGGTCGAGTCGAAACGGATGGCGTACTTGTCGGCGGGCGAGATCCACCAGCGCGAGACCGAGCGCTCGCCCTTGTCGCCCTGCTCGTTCATCTCGATCACGAAGGTGTCGATCATGGCGCGGCCGGGACCGGGGCGCTTTTCGGCGAGCGGCACCGAGAGGATGTAGTTCCAGGTGCGGCCGCCGGCGCTGTAGCGCGCCTCGATCTTCTTGCCGACTTCCAGCGGCCACAGCCGCTCGGGCCGGAGCGCTGCGATGAAGGCCGAGGTGTCGGCGCCGTCGGGCGCCGGGTTGGCCAGGATCAGGCCGCGCACCTTGAACGGTTGGCCGCCCACCGCGTCCATTTTGCAGTCCATGCCGTCGCGGCCGCGCGAGACGACCTTGGTGCCGCTGTCGAAGGTGAAGGTGGTGCCGACGTCGGGGCAGCCGAATTCCATGGTCTGGGCAGCCGCGGGGGCGGAAAGGACAGCGAGGCCGAGGGCGCACGCAGCAAGGTGGATCTTCATGCGACCGATCATAACCGACCCGGAGGTCAGCCGGCCAACGTCGAGTAGGTGGCACGACCGACGGCGACCAGCGCCTTCTGGTCGTTGAAGACGTCGACATCGACCAGGCCGACGCTATTGCCGGCGCGGCGCACGCGCGCCGTGGTGGTGAGCGCCGTCTTGATCGCCGGCCGGAGATAATCGACGCGGAAGTTGATGGTCGGCAGGCCGCGGCGCAGCGCCATGATCAGCGCATAGTCGCCGACGGTGTCGATGATCGCAGCGATCGGCCCGCCGTGCCATTGGCCGGTGCCCTTGCCGCGTTCGAACTCCGGCCGCATGACGCAGGTCATGGTGACCTGCTCCGCGGCCGGGTCGGCCTCGGTGACTTTCAGGCCGAGGAAAGTGATGAACGGCGAGTTGTCGAGCATCGCCTGCAGCTCGGCTCCGCTCAGGGGCTTGGGGGCGTCGCTCATGGCGCCACCACGATCTTGCCGAACACCTGGCGGTCCTCGATGGCAGCCAAGGCCTCGCGGGCCTCCTCGAGCTTATAAACCTTGTCGACCAGCACCTTGAGCTTGCCCTGCTGGACCATTTCCAGGAGCGTCACGATGTCGGAGCGCGCCCAGCCGTTGGAGCCCAGCACCTTCAGTTCGAAGGTCCAGATGAAGCGGATATCCTCCTTGGGGTCATAGCCCGCGGTGGCGCCGCAGGTCAGCAGACGGCCGCCGACCTTGAGACACTTCATCGAGTTCACCCAGGTGTCGCCGCCCGTGTAGTTCACCACCACGTCGACGCCCTGGTCGGTGCCGGCGCCGCGCCGCGTCGGCTTGCCGTACATCGCGAAGATTTCCTTCATGAAATCCTTTTCGACGTAGTTGATGGTCTTGTCGGCGCCGAGTGCCGCCAGGCGCTTGGCCTTGGCGTCGGTGCCGGCGCAGGCGATGACCTCGGCGCCGGCGATCTTGGCGAGCTGCAGGCAGCACACGCCGACACCGCCCGAGGCGCCCAGGATCAACACTTTTTCGCCCGCGGCGACATGGCCGTTGGTGCGCATCATGCGCAGTGCCGTACCGTAGGCGACGGGAAGGGCAGCGGCGTCGGAGAACGACACGCCCTCGGGGATCTTGACGAGCTGATGGGCCTTGGCCCGGCAAAGCTCGGCCAGGCCGCCGTGGATGGTCTCGCCCATCAGGCCGCCCTCGATGCGGTTGATCGGATCTATCAGGACGCGATCGCCCTTGCTCCAGCCGGTGACGCCGGGGCCGACCTCGGCGATTTCGCCCGCGACATCGAGGCCCATGATGCAGGGCATCGGCACCTTGATGCCGGGCATGCCGCGACGGGTGAAGACGTCGTGGTAATTGAGCGAGGAGGCTTTTACGGCAACGATCACATCGCCCGCGCCGGGCCTGGGATCGGGAAAGTTGGTCTCGAAGTTCAGCACGGCGGGGCCGCCATGCTCGCGAACGACTGCGGCTTTCATCTCTAGATGTCTCCTCCCGTTGGGATCTGTTTGGCGAGCACGCGCTTGTCGATCTTGTTGGTGCCGGCGAGCGGCATCTCGTCGACGAAGAAGACGCGGCGCGGATGCTGGTAAGCCGGTGCGTTGGCCAAGGCGTAGGTCTTGATCGCCTGCTCGTCGACCGATGTGCCGGGCGACTTGACCACGAAGGCGATGGGCTTGTGGCCTTTCAGTTCGTCGGGGATGGCGATAACGGCGGCCTGGTGGATGCCGGGATGACGTTCCAGCATCTTCTCGACTTCGCCGGGATAGATGTTTTCGCCGCCGCACACGAACATGTCGTCGACGCGGCCGACGAAATAGAAGAAGCCATTCTCGTCGCGACGGAACACGTCGCTGGTGCGGTAGTAGCCGTCCGGCGTCATCGCCTTGGCGGTGACCTCGGGCAGCTTGTGATAGTGCGTCATCAGCGCACCGCACTTCATTTGCAGCTCGCCTTCGTCCTCCACTTCGCGGCCATCGCGGACCAGGCGGAGCTGCACATCCGGATGTGGATAGCCGGTCGAGAGTTCTGGCTGCGGGATGCCCTTGGGGTGCGGGCCGAACACGACCGGGCCGGCTTCGGTGGTGCCGTAGCCATTGCTGATCTGCGCCGTGGGGAAGACGGCGCGTACCTGGTCGATCAGCGCCTGGGTGATGGGCGCCGAGCCCATGCGCACGGCCTCGACCGCCGAGAGGTCGCTGCTGGCGAGCAGTTCGCGCTCGCGCAGCATCATGGCGATCATGGTCGGCACCGAGGTGAGGAACGCCACGCGATGCCTGGCGGCGGCCTCGATGTAGCCCCTGGTCGTGAACTGCGGCAGCAGCACGATGGTGTCGCCCTGATGCAGGGTGGTCTGGCACATGGCCAGCCCGTTCATGTGATAGAGCGGCGCGGCCACCAGCGAGCGTTGGCCGATCGGCACCGGCCGGCGCACGCGCTGGCTGATCGCGTGTAGAGGAACATCGCCGGTTCCTCAGGCTTCATCTCGAGCGGCGTGAACGGACCCTCGTCCAGGAGCGCGGGAAAGTCCTTGTCGAAGGAGATCTTCGGCACGCCATCGGGCGCGAGCGCCAGCCGCGCGTCGTCGCCGATCACCAGCCTGGCGTCGCAATCGCCGACGACGTAGGCGACGGTCTCGGCCGGCAGCTTCCAGTTCACCGGCACCGAGACGAGACCTGCCTGCATGGTGCCGAGAAATGTGATCAGGAACTCGGCGCGATTGGCCGACAGGATGGCCACGCGGTCGCCGCGCTTGAGGCCGCGTTTCTGCAGGCCCCGCGCCACGGCACCCGAGAGTCGCACAATGTCGGCGTAAGTGTAGGTGCGTTCGCTGCCGTTGCCGCCGGCATCGATCAGCGCCACGGCCTCGCGCGGCACCTGGCGCGAGATCGCGTCGCCCTGGTTGTCGTAGGGGATCTCGACCATCTACTCGACGAACTCCAGAACGGCGTTGAAGGCCTGCCTGGCCGGGACGACGACGCGGTTCTTGTCTTGCACCACACCCTCGATCCTGCCGGCGTGCAAGGCGCGGGCCGCCTTGGCGAGCGAGGTCGTGCGGAAGCTGAGGCCAGCCATGTAGGCTTTGCGTCCCTCGGCATCGGGGACAGCAGCGCCGAACTCGGCCTTGAGCGTCGGCTCGGTGACGATGTCGAAGCGCGAGTTGCCGACGATCACCGTCTTTCCGCCCGCGATATCGCGCACGCTGTCGGTACCGAACATGTCGGCATAGAGCCTGGCGGCCGCAGCCGGATCGGGCTCGACGATCAGGGCACGGGCCACGGCCACGGTACCGTTGGCGTGATGGCGCCACTCGTCGCGCCACACCAACTCGCGCGTGAAGTGATGGCAGTAATAGATGCGGCCATAGGGTACGACGCCGCCCTTCATGCGCACGGTGCGGAAGCGGGCGTCGCCCGTCTGAATACCATTAGGCCCGCCCTCGTACTTGACCGGACGCGTGCGCCCGAACTTGTCCCTCCGGTCGTCGCGCCGGTCGTCCCGGCGATCGTCTCTGCGATCGTCTTTGCGGTCATCTTTGCGATCGTCCTTGCGCGCTTCCCGCGCCGGC
>JACPVT010000050.1 GCA_016191685.1 Rhodospirillales bacterium
ACAGAATGGGGCGGAAGGACCGACACACCCATTGTCACCGGTCCCTGATCTGTTCGCCCATCAGCCGCCGACGCGCGGCGATGGGCGGCTGCCAGTCCGCATCACCTACCTAGAACTCACGCGCGCCGACTGGACCGAGCGCGGGCGGTCGCCCGATCTCGCCGTTTCGATCGAACGCATCGAGGAGCCGACAGTCGCCCTCTATCGCGACCTCTACGATCGCGTCGGCCGCGCGTGGCTCTGGTACGAACGCCGACTTCTTACCGACGGCGCTCTCGCCGCGTTGATGGCGGTACCTGGGCACGAGCTCCACGTCGCCCGCCATGACGGCGCGCTGGTCGGCTATTTCGAACTGCAGGACGACGAGATCGTCTTTTTCGGCCTTACGCTCGACTACATCGGCCGCCGGATCGGCCCCTGGCTGCTCGACCGCGCGATCGACCGCGCCTTCGCCCGCGGCGCGACACGAGTGGTCCTGAACACCAACACCCTCGACCACCCTAAGGCGCTCGACACATACCGCAGGGCAGGCTTTCGTTCCGTGCGCAGCGAGAGCAAGGAATTGCAGGACCCGCGAGTGCTGTGGCCGGAGGTCTATCGCTGGCCGCCGGCGTAATGCCTGTGCCATAGTCGGATTCATGACCTCCAAGAAAACTTATACCAGACCCGATACCGTTTTGGCCGTTGCCGGCCGCGATCCCGCCAACAACTTCGGTATCGTCAATCCGCCCGTCTATCACGCCTCGACGATCCTCTCTCCGACCATGGAGAAGTTCGAGAATCGCGTGCCGTTCGAGGGCTTCGGCTACGGACGCAACGGCACGCCGACTCAGAAGGCGCTCGAGGACGCCGTCGCCGCCATCGAAGGCGCGCACCGCTCCATCGCCGTTCAGTCCGGCCTCGGCGCCGTGACCGGCGCCATCGTCGGCTTCCTGAAGGCGGGCGATCACATGCTGATCACCGACAATGCCTACGGCCCGGCTCGGCGCTTCGCCAACACCACGCTCAAGAACTTCGGCGTCGAGACGACCTACTTCGATCCGATGATCGGCGCCGGCATCGAGAGGCTGATCCGCCCCAACACCAAAGTCGTCTATCTCGAGGCACCGGGCTCGCAGACCTTCGAAGTGCAGGACGTCGATGCCATCGCCGCTGTCGCCAAGAAGGCGGGCGCCACGGTGATCATCGACAACACCTGGGCGACGCCGCTCTACTTCAAGCCGTTCGAGCACGGCTGCGACATCTCGGTGCACGCCGGCACCAAGTACATCGTCGGCCACTCCGACGCGATGATGGGCATCATTTCGTGCGCCACGCGGCCGTTGTTCGAGGTCTGCAAGACCGCCTGCCAGTCCTTCGGCTTCCACGCCGCGCCGGACGACTGCTATCTTGCGCTGCGCGGCCTGCGCACCATGGGTGTCCGCCTGCGCCATCACGAAGTGAGCGGCCTGGCCATCGCCCATTGGCTGAAGGCGCGGCCGGAAGTCGACAAGGTTCTGCACCCCGCCCTGCCCGATTGCCCCGGCCATGAGAACTGGAAGAGGCAGTTCAAGGGCGCTTCGGGCCTGTTCTCCTTCACGCTGCGCGACGGTTTCAGCAAGAACGCGCTGGCCGCGATGCTGGATGGCATGGACATCTTCGGCATGGGGGCGAGCTGGGGCGGCTACGAGAGCCTGCTGATCCCGGCCCATCCCGACCAGTACCGCACTGCCGTTCCCTGGCCGCAGGGCAAGCTGCTGCTGCGCACGCACATCGGCCTCGAGGACGTCGAGGACCTGAAGACCGATCTCGCCGAAGGCTTCGAGCGCCTCAACCGGGCGCACAACGCTTAGACAATGCGCGTCGTCGATATCCGCGAGAGGTCGATCGACATCTCGCGATACCGTGACTCGTCGATCCTCTCCGGGGGCCTCACCACCAGCATCGTGGCGCTCACGACCGACGTCGTGCGCAACGGCCGGCCGGTGGTCGGCTATGGCTTCTCATCGATGGGACGCTTCGCCCAGAGCGGCCTGATCCGCGAGCGCTTCGCGCCGCGCCTGCTCGCGGCGGGCGACGTCGATCCGCTCGGCGCCTGGGCGGCGATGATGAAGGGCGAGAAACCCGGCGGCCACGGCGAGCGCTGCGTCGCCGTCGGCACGCTCGACATGGCGCTGTGGGACGCCGCGGCTAAGGTCGAAGGGCTGCCGCTCCATCGGCTCCTGCGCCAGCGCTTCGGCGGCGACGCATCGGCACCGGCCGACGTTGAAGCCTATGCCAGCGGCGGCTATCTCTATCCCGACAACGATCTCCTGAGGCTCGCCGATGAGATGCGCGTCCTGCGCGATCTCGGCTACCGCCGGGTCAAGATCAAGATCGGGGCGGCGCCGCTCGCGCAGGACCTGAAGCGCATCGAGGTCGCGCTAAAAGCATTTCCGGAACCGGGCAGCGTGGCCGTCGATGCGATGAATACATGCGACGCCACGCAGGGCAGGCTTGCCGCTGCGGCGTTGTCGCCCCTCAACCTGATGTGGTTCGAGGATATCTGCGATCCCCTCGACTTCGAGACCCAGGCCGCGATTGCCGCCCTCTACGGAAAGCCGATTGCCGCCGGCGAGGCGCTGTTTTCCGCCGCCGAGGCCAGGCTGCTCGACAGCCACGGCGGCCTCAGGCGCGACCGGGACATCCTCGTGTTCGATCCGGTGCATTGCTACGGCCTGCCCGGCTACCTGCAGATCATCGAGGCGCTCGAGGTGCGGGGCTGGTCGAGGCGGGCCTTCTGGCCGCATGGCGGCCACCTCTTCTGCCTGCATGTTGTCAGCGCCTTCGACCTGGGCGGTGCAGAGGTCAATCCGCTGAGCTTCCCACCCTTCGGCGGACTTGCCGACGGCATGTCGGTGGCCGAAGGCCGTGTCACGCCACCCGATGCGCCAGGCATCGGCTTCGAAGGCAAAGCCGCCTTGGCCGCCCTGTTCGGAACGCTCTAGCCTCTTCCGGACGTGAAGTGAGAACGCCGGGCCTTCGGCTCACAATCTTTCGAGCGCACGCCTTGACGGAGCCAAGGGCAGCCAAACGGGAAACCGGCGCTTGGCGAGCCAATAGGGACGCCAGAGGGACGTCCACGTCGCTCGGTCGAGCGGCATGCTGTTCCAGGCCATTTGTTGCTTCGCCTCGAATCGCGACAGGTCATGCCCGTTCAACCATCGACGCGCGGCCATCCAGACCTCGAACGGGACGGCTGAATTTCCGATGCCCTTGAGCTGGACCACATTGGGCATTGGGTCAGAGGAGCGGAAGCCCAGTCCCAGCGTCGCGACCCTTCGACCTTCCCTGCGCATACTCCAGAGGCGATAGCGATGATGTACCACCGCGTCCCCATAGGTCCGCACGCAATTGCTCATCGCGCCTGCTTCATCCGCGATCTCCGCAGCGGACCCGAGCGGCCAGAAGTAGTAGCCGTCCACGAGAGCCGGCCGCAGCCACACGTCGGCAATCGGCTCCCCTCCGAGATTGGTATGCAGTTCGACGGTCGTTCGCCAGCCGTTGGCAGCGTTCAGCGCCGAGCGAAACTGCATTTCCGGCGTCCAGCACTTCTCGATCAGGCTATGGCCAAACGTATCCGGCTGGCGAGAGAACCAGGCCCATAGACCGACGCGGCGCAATCGATCGAGCTTCACGCCGCGCCTATCGCGTACGATTTCCTTGGCTACCCAGACAGTGAAGGCATTATCTGCCACCTCGGCCGCTTCCGACACTGCACGCAGCCAGGTCGGCGCAGCCTTTCGCGACGGCAGGTGGTTCGCGATCTGGCGGCGGAAAAACCGATTGTCAGGCAGCTTCGCCAGCGGACATGTCAGGACTTCCGGGGCAAATTTCCGCAGCCAGAGCGGCACATCGGCGGCCGCGGCCACTTCGGCGAGCGACGCCCCTTCGATTGCCCGGGCGATCGCGCAAGCGGGATTGAGCCCGCGGCGGGGTGCTGCGAGTGCAAAGAGACGTGTGGGAAAGCTCAGGGCGAGGTCCGCGACCCGATTGTGTCGGGTGGCGAGCGTCCGCACCGCCGCCTGGAAAGGCGGACGGTATCGCTGGAGTTGACGTTCCAGCAGATTCGAGCGCGCGAAGCTCCCGACGGGAGCCCGCGAAGAATTCGTGCGCATGGACCAAGGCGGCAATGACCGCCGGCTGAATGAAAAGAGTTGGGCTCGCTTCTGTGCCCGGAAATGATCCCGGGCGAGCGCGTCAAAAGCCGCGGATCGAACCCGGGAAGCGTGTCGCTATCGACATGTTCGCCTCCTCCAGTGAAAGTGCGGCGGGTTCATACTCGAATCTTTTCGAGCACGCAACTCGAGGTAGTTCACTTCGAGCTCAGGCCTTCCCACAATCGGCGCAGAGGCCGGTCACTTCGAGGGTCATCTCGCGGGCGGCGAAGCCGCGCTTGGCGGCGCCGGCGGTGATCGCGTCACCGAGTTCCTCCGCTTCCAGTTCTTCGGCATTGCCGCAGTCGGCGCAGATCAGGAAGAAGCCGCGATGCGCCTCGCCGGGGTGGCTGCAGCCGACGAAGGCATTCATGCGCTCGATGCGATGGATCAGGCCGTTCTCGATCAGGAAGTCCAGCGCGCGATAGACCGTCGGCGGCGCCGAGCCGAGATCCTCGGAGCGGAGCTTGTCGAGCAGCGCGTAGGCGCCGACCGGCTTGTGGCTCGACCAGACGAATTCGAGCACGCGGCGGCGCAGCGGCGTGAATCGGAGGCTCTTCGCCGCACACAGCTTTTCGGCCGCCGCGAGGGCATCCTCGACGCAGTGCCGATGGTCGTGGGTATGAGCAGCAGCTTTCGCCGACTTCTTCACGAGATCCCGATTTGCCCAGATTTGCCAAGCAGAAACAGGGCGATTATACGCCCCGTTCCTTCCGGAGGCCAAGGTCACCATGACCCCGACCACTTACCTGCCAGCCGAGATCGACGCGGTGCTCGCCGCCCTCCAGTTCGACGCCCAGGGCCTCGTGCCGGCGATCGCCCAACAGCACGATACCGGCGAAATCCTGATGATGGCCTGGATGGACCGCGACGCCGTGGCCGAGACCATGCGCACCGGACGCGCCTGCTACTGGTCACGTTCGCGCAAGGGGCCGTGGCGCAAGGGCGATACCTCCGGCCACATCCAGACCCTGGTCGAGCTGCGCATCGACTGCGACGGCGACACGTTGCTGGTTCTGGTCGAACAGACCGGCGTGGCCTGCCACACCGGACGGCACAATTGTTTCTTCCGGGCGATCCGCGGCGGCAGGCTGAGCGAGATCGCGCCGGTCGTTGTCGATATGCAGGGAAAGGATTGACCTTTGAGCAAGCGTAGCGTCTCCCGTCGTCCCCTCCTCGCCGCCGCCCTCCTCCTGCCGCTCGGCGCCTGCCAGAGCTCCAACCTGTTCGGCCCGCGCAAGATCACCACTTTGTCTCCGCGCGGCGACCGGCTGGTGCGGCTGATCCAGAACACTGGCAAGGACAACATGATGGCGCCGGAAGCGCCGGCGCTGATGGGCATCACCAACGAGGGCCGCGATATTCCCGTGCGCCAGCTCGCGGGGGAAAACGACAGCGGCCGCTACGTCGTCAGCCTGGTCAACATCCGCAAGATCCACGAATTCATCTTCCACCGCAAACAGGGCGATGTGCTGATCCTGCACTTGAGCGACACCAGGTTCGCGCGACTGCAGAGCGTGCGCTATCCGCGCAACGGCAAGCCCGCGGTCATCACCGACGTGGCCTTCGCCGAGAACGACTTCCAGCAACAGGTCGCCTACTGGTACGGGCAGATACCCGGTCGCTAACCTCGTGCGGACCCAAGGTGGGAGGCGGACCGGCCATTCCACCAATCGCCGATCGCGTCGATCAGCGGAACCAGGCCGCGCCCGAACGGTGTCAGTGCATAGTCCACCCGCAAGGGATAACCCTCATGTGCGGTCCGCCGCACGACGCCGGCCTCTTCCAGCTTGCGCAGCTCCAGCGACAGGATGCGGTGAGAGACCGTCGGATTGTCGCGTCGCAGCTCGTTGAACCGCTTCGTCCCGTCCTTGAGGTAGTAGAGCAGAAGCGTCGGCCAGCGCCCGCTCAGCACCTGCATGGCTTCTTCGATGGGGCAGCGCGATGCGACGTCTTTCATTGGACGGTCCTGGTTACAAATTTGTGCGTAATTTACATGGGGCCGCGCGCCCCTATGTTCCAGTCTCGCCGCGCGGCGTGATCCTCAAATCACGGAAAGAGACAATGGAACCCTTGCTTGTTTACGGCTTCCCGCTGGGAAGCTCGATGGGGCTCGTCGCGGCCTTCGAGTGGCTCGGACAGCCCTATCGCCTGAGTCGCGTCGACATGATCTCCGACATGAAGACCGACGCCTATGCCCGCCTCAACGGCCGCCGCGAGACGCCCGTCCTGGTCACCGACGACGGTCGCGTGCTGACCGAGACCATGGCCATCGCCCTTTGGCTGGAAGCGCGTGACACCGAGAGGCGCATCAGCTTCGACACCATGACGGCCGAAGCGGACCGGCTGCATCAGCTCATGGCCTTCATAAACACCGGGTTCACAGGTGCTTTCAGCCCGTTGTGGATTGCGCTGGAGATGGCGCCGCCGAACCCCGCCCTGCAGGAACCCCTGCGCACCGTTGGCCGCAAGAGCGTGATCGCACGTCATGACCGACTGGAGGCGATGATCGACGACACGCCCTTCCTGGTCGGCGACCGGCCGACGTTGGCCGACGGCCTGCTGATCGGCGTGGCGCGCTGGCTGGAATTCCACGAGGTTGCCGAGCCCGACCGCTGGCCCCGTCTCGCCGCATTGAGGCGACGGATCGAGGCCGATCCGGCCGTGCGTTTCGCGACCGCCCTCGAACACGGCGAGACTGCGTCGGGTTCGGGGGCTCTGCTGGGCCATGTTCCGCTCGCCGAAGTGATCGAGCGCTTCGGAAGCTAATTCCTTCCGTCGTCCCGACCGAAGCGCCGAAAGCGCGCAGTGGAGGGACCTTCCTTCAACGACGAGCGGCCAATTGTGGAGAGAAGGTCCCTCCACGCGGCCCTTCGGGCCTTGGTCGGGACGACGGATGGGGTATTGTGACAGCGCGATGACAGTCGCCGTCTCCTCTTCCTCCCCCTCCAGCCGCCGAACCTTGACCGTCTGCGGCGGCGCGCACGCCCTGCATGATGGCTTCACCGACCTCCTGAATGTCCTCTATCCGCTGCTGCAGGCGCAGTTCGGCCTGAGCTACGCCGCCATCGGGGCGCTGAAATCGGTCTATTCCGGCGCGATGGCGATCGGCCAGATCCCGTCGGGCAAGCTCGGCGAGCGGTTCGGCGGCGTGCGCGTGCTGGCGCTCGGCACCACCCTGATTGCCGTCGGCTATTGCCTCGCGGGCCTCACCGGCTCGCTCTATGGCGTGATCGCGGGCCTGCTGCTCGCCGGACTGGGCGGCAGCACGCAGCACCCCATTGCGTCCAGCCTGGTGGCAGCGGCCTATCACGGCCAACGCTCGCGCGCCGCGCTCGGCACCTACAATTTCACCGGCGATGTCGGCAAGATGGCGCTGCCCGCCGTGTTCGCCCTGGTCGCGGCCTCGCTCGGCTGGCAGCAGACCATGGTCGTGATGGCCGCCCTGGCCGTGCTCGGCGCGGCCGTGATCGTGTCATCGCTGAAGCCGATCGTGACCCACGGCACCGCCGAACCTTCCAAGGCGATCGCCGGCCAGGACCGGCCCTGGGCCTATTGGCTGCTGTTCTCGATCCACATCGCCGACGATCTGGTGCGCACCGGCTTCCTGATTTTCTTGCCGTTCCTGCTGCGCGACAAAGGCGCCGATCTGCCGACCATCGGCCTCGGCCTGTCGCTGCTGTTCGCGGGCGGCGCAGCGGGTAAGCTCGTCATGGGCTGGGTCGGCGAGCGTCTGGGCGTCGTGCCTTCGGTCGTCCTAACCGAAGTGGCCACCACGGTGCTGATCTTGGCTCTCCTGCCGCTGTCGCTGCCCCCAGTGCTGGTCGTGCTGCCGGCCGTCGGGTTGATGCTGAACGGCACGTCGTCGGTGCTCTACGGCACGGTCCCCGAGTTCGTCAGCCCCGAGAAGCGCACCCATGCCTTCGCCGTGTTCTACACCGGCGGTTCGGTGGCCGGCGCCACGGGACCGCTGCTGTTCGGCCTGCTGGGCGATGCCATCGGCCTCACGACGGCGCTCGCCATCGTATCCTGCGTGGCGCTCACGACGGTGCCGATGGTGTGGGCGCTGAGGCCGGCTTTCCGCAACGGGTGACGCGCGGTGGCGCCCTAGTTCGCGGCAAACTCACCCAAGCCATAGATAACGGCCGCCCCGCCGAAGCCGATCACGGTAAGTCCGATACCTACACTCTTGAAGAAGCGGACGGATTGATGGGCCAACGACCGCCGATGTCGATGCGAGGCGCGCTCAGAGCGCGTCATCTCCTCTCTCGCCTTGTGTTGTGCGGCGAAGAAGTGGCCGCTTGCATCCGATTCCGATTCAACCCGCGTGCAGATGTACCAAATCAACAGACCGACAATCCCAATGATCAATGCTGTGTACATTTGGCGATTATCTCATCTTGGCTGCTCATTGCCCAATTTTGTCGTGGCGATGAGTTGAATGTTCAGCGGCAGATATTCGTAGCCGAACACGTAGACATAGACCGGCACGGCAGCGCCCGGGTTCCGGTTGATCATGAACGTCGCCGTCAGGTTGCCAGAGGCCTGCGTGGAGCGATCCGGTCCGGCCCATGACACGATCTGCGCGCCGGCCGAGCCGTCATGCTCGAGGCGGATGGTCGCGCCGGCCGGCAGCCCGCTCC
>JACPVT010000051.1 GCA_016191685.1 Rhodospirillales bacterium
CAGTCGCGCTCGAGGACGTCGACCTCGACCTCGACCTCGACATCGTGCTCGTCAACTTCGGCCCGGGCGGCCAGGAACCAGCGTCCGCAGAGGCGCGCACCGGGAGACGCGTCAATGGGCTTGGTCCTTGTATAGTTACATCGCGCGACGGCTGGCCTTCGGGGCCCTGACGGTGGTCGGCGTGTCGATCATGGTTTTCGTGGTCATGCGCATCCTGCCCGGCGATCCCCTGGTGGCGATCTTCGGGCCCGAGGGCATGACCAAGCTCACCGAGGAGCAGCGCGCCAACTTCATGAAGGATCTCGGCCTCAGCGATCCGCTGTGGGTGCAGTATTTCGACTGGGTGAAGGCCATCCTGGCCGGCAACTTCGGCCGCTCGTTCTTCCGCTCCGAAGATGTCGCCGACATGATCCTGCGGCGCGGGCCGCTCACCGCCGAGATCGCGCTGTTGTCGGTGTTGATATCGTGGGTCGTCGGCATTCCGGTGGCGATCGTGAGCGCGCTCCGGCCCAACAGCCTGGCCGACAGCGCCGTGCGCTTCGTCAGCATTCTCTTCCTGGCGGTGCCGGGCTTCTGGATCGGCATGCTGATCGTGCTCGGGCTGCTGTTCTGGTTCGGCTACCGCGCGCCGATGGCGGGAGCGGCGCTGTTCGTCGATCCGATCGCCAACCTGCAGATCGTGATCGGGCCGGCGATCGTGCTGGGCCTCGGTCAGGCGGCCTATATCGCGCGCATGGCGCGATCCAGCCTGCTGGAAGTGATCCGCGAGGATTACGTGCGCACCGCTCGGGCTAAGGGGCTGAACGGTCGGTTGGTGATTTCGCTGCACGCGCTGCCCAACGCCATGCTGCCGGTGATCACGCTGTCGGGCGTGCTGATGGGGCTGGTGCTGGCGGGCTCGATTCCGGTCGAGCGCGCCTTCGGCACGCCGGGGCTGGGCTTCGCCATGTTCACCGCGGTGAGCGAGCGCGACGTCTTCGTCATGCAGAACCTGGTGTTCCTCTATGCCGTGGTGTTCGTGGCGCTGAACATCCTGGTCGACCTCGCGATCGCCCTGCTTGACCCCAGGATCCGGTACCAATGACCGTCACCCATCCCACCGATCCGGTACTGCCCGCAGCGCCCTCACGCGTGCGGAGTTTCCTGGGCGGCGTCAGCCGCTTTTTCCGCCGCGCGCCGCTCTCCGCCTTCTGGGGCTGCATCGCCGCCGCGATCATCGTCATGTCGGTCGCGGCCCCCGTCATCGCGCCCTATCCGCCGTTGAAATCCGACTTCCGCGCCATGCAGAAACCGCCCGACGAGAAGCACTGGTTCGGCACCGATCAGATCGGCCGCGACACGCTTAGCCGCGTGATCTACGGCAGCCAGGCCTCGCTCACCGTGGCCTTCGGCGCGGTGCTGTTCGGCACGACGCTGGGCGCGCTGTGGGGGCTCGCCTGCGGCTATTTCGGCGGCCGCTTCGACATGTTCAGTCAGCGGCTGATCGAATTCCTGCAATCCTTCCCCGACCTCATCCTGGCGATGGCGATCGCCATGGCGCTGGGAGGTGGCCTCGGCACCGTGATCGTGGCCATTGCCGTCACGCGCATCCCGTTCGGCGGCCGCGTCATCCGCTCGGTCGTGCTGTCGCTCAAGGAGATGCAGTATGTCGAGGCGGCGCGCGGGCTTGGCGCCTCGCACAAGCGACTGATGTTCCGCCACATCCTGCCGCAATGCGTGGCGCCTTACCTGATCCTGGCCACCACCCATCTCGGCGTCGCCATCGTCATCGAGGCGTCGCTGGGCTTCCTCGGCGTCGGCATCCCGCCACCCAACCCGACCTGGGGCAACATGCTGTCGGATGCGCTCAACTCCGGCCTGGTGCCGCCGTGGTGGCTGGTGTTCTTCCCGGGTGCGGCCATCACGCTCACCGTGCTCGCCTTCAACCTGCTGGGCGACGGCATCCGCGACATGCTCGATCCCAGGCTGCGCGGATCGGTCTAGGACTCAGAGAAAGGTCCCTCGCTTCGCTCGGGATGACACCAAAACTGTCATCCCGAGCGAAGCGAGGGATCCTTACTGATTGCTGTTCAACGGAAATTTCACGCCGCCGTCGTGCAGGTGGCACGACGCCCAGTGACCGGGCATCACCTCGGTGAGGCTCGGCACGTCGACCTTGCAGCGTGGCATGGCGTAGGGGCAGCGGGTGTGGAAGTGGCAGCCCGGCGGCGGATTGATCGGGCTCGGCACGTCGCCGCTGAGGATCACGCGCTTGCGGCCGCGCATGCCCGACTTGGGAATCGGCACCGCCGAGAGCAGCGCCTCGGAGTAGGGATGCAGCGGCATCTCGAACAGGCTCTTCTTGTCGGTCATCTCGACGATGCGGCCGAGATACATCACCGCGACGCGATGGCTGATGTGCTCGACCACGGCGAGGTCGTGGGCGACGAACAGGTAGGAGAGCTTGAACTCCTCCTGCAGGTCGATCAGCAGGTTGATGATCTGCGCCTGGATCGAGACGTCGAGCGCCGACACCGGCTCGTCGCCCACGATCAGCTCGGGGCTCAAGGCCAGCGCGCGGGCGATGCCGATCCTCTGGCGCTGGCCGCCGGAGAATTCGTGCGGGTAGGAGAGCATCGCCGCCGGCCTGAGCCCGACGCGCTCGAACAGGTAGGCGACGCGCTGGCGGCGCTCCTGGGGCGTGCCGACATCGTGGATGATCAGCGGCTCGCCCACAATCTCGCCCGCCGTCATGCGCGGGTTCAGCGAGGCGTAGGGATCCTGGTAGATCATCTGCATGCGCCGCCGATAGGGCAGCATGTGCTGGGCGTCGAGCCCGGTGATGTCCTCGCCGCCGACGCGGATGGTGCCGCCGGTCGGTTCGAGCAGCTTCAGCAACGTGCGGCCGACCGTCGACTTGCCGCAGCCGCTTTCGCCGACCAGGCCCAGGGTCTCGCCGCGCTGGAGGCTGAACGACACGCCGTCGACGGCATAGACATGGCCCGAGACGCGACTGAACACACCCTTGTGGATCGGGAAATGCTTCTTCAGGCCGGTGACTTCGAGGAGCGGCGCGGTCATGCCGCGCCTCCCAGCAGGCGGTCGGCGTGCCAGCAGGCGACCCAGTGCCCGGGCCGCTGCTCTTCCAGCACCGGCGCCTCGCCGCGGCAGCGGTCGGTGGCGAAGCCGCAGCGCGGCGCGAAGCTGCAGCCCGGCGGCAGGTCGAACAGCGACGGCACCATGCCCTTGATCTCGTTCAGTCGCGCCCGCGCGCCGTTGCTCTGGGCCGCGGCATCGAGGTGCGGGATCGAGCCCAGCAGGCCCTTGGTGTAGGGGTGGCCGGGATTGTCGAACAGCTCCGCCGCGGGAGCTTCCTCGACCTTGCGGCCGGCGTACATGACCACGACGTACATGACCACGACGCGGTCGGCGTTCTCTGCCACGACGCCCATGTCGTGGGTGATCAGCACGATCGCCGTGCCGTAGGTCTCCTGCAGCTCGCGCATCAGGTCGAGGATCTGCGCCTGGATGGTGACGTCGAGCGCCGTCGTCGGTTCGTCGGCAATCAGCACCTTGGGATTGCACGACAGCGCCATGGCGATCATGACGCGCTGGCGCATGCCGCCCGACATCTGGTGCGGGTAGGCATGGACGCGGCGCTCGGGCTCGGGGATGTAGACGCGGCGCAGCATTTCGACGGCGCGGTCCATCGCCTCCTTGCGCGACAGGCCCTGGTGCAGCGCGATCGCCTCGCTCACCTGGCGGCCGATGGTGAACAGCGGGTTGAGCGAGGTCATCGGCTCCTGGAAGATCATCGAGATCTCATTGCCGCGGATGCGCTCCATCTCGGGCTCGTCGAGTTCGAGCAGGTTCCTGCCCTCGAAGCGGATGGCGCCGCCGACGATGCGGCCGGGCGGGTTGGCGACCAGGCGCAGGATCGACAGCGCCGATACGCTCTTGCCGCAGCCCGATTCGCCCACGACACCGAGGGTTTCGCCGCTCTTGAGGTCATAGGAAACACCGTCGACCGCACGCACGGTACCGACCGCGGTGAAGAAATGGGTCTGGAGGTTATCGACCTGGAGGATTGTCCGCGACGCCATCGACTCCCTTGATTTTATCGTGTTAGCCTTTGGTCCACAGAACAAGATGGACACGCCATCAGAGCATACTGTGCTCGGTCTGCAAAAGACCAAATGGGAGGAAGTGCGATGACGGAGTATGATTCCAAGCGTTCGCGCGTAAACCGTCGAAACTTCGTCAAGGGCGCCGCCGCGATGGGCGCCCTGGGGGGTGCGGGCGCCTTCGGCCTGCCGTTCCATGCCTGGGCGCAGGGCGTGCCCATGCAGTACGACGGCTCGAAGTTCCAGCTCCGGGCCGCCGAGCCCAACGCGAAGTCGGGCGGCGTGCTGAAGTACGGCATCACCAGCCGGCCGCCGCATTTCGACTTCCACCAGTCGGGTACCATCAACAGCCTGGGCAGCAAGGGCTGCATGTTCGACAACCTGATCCGGCGCGATCCGCGTGACAGCGGCCAGACCATCATTCCCGACCTGGCGCACAGCTGGGACATCGCCAAGGACGGCAAGACCTACACCTTCATGCTGCGCAAGGACGTGCAGTTCCACGATGGCGCCGAGATGACCTCGGACGACGTCAAGGCCACCTTCGACCGCATCGCCAAGCCACCGCAGGGCATCAGCATCCCGCGCAGCACGCTGTTCGCGGCGGTGAGCGAGATCACCACACCCGACAAGTACACTGTGCAGTTCAAGCTCGCCGAGCCCAGGCCGCCCGCCTTCATCATGGGCGCGCTCGCCAGCGGCTGGAACGGCATCGTGCGCAGGAAGACGCTGGAGGACAACGGCTACAACCTGCGCCGCGTCGTCGACATCCCCGGTACCGGCCCATTCAAGAGCCAGCGCCGAGTCGAGGCCGAAATCTGGGTGATGGAGAAGTGGAAGAACTACTGGAACAAGGGCCTGCCCTACCTCGACGGCGTCGAGTTCTATCACGCGCTTCCGTTCTCGCCCGAGCTCGGCTCCGCCCTGCTTTCGGGCCGCGTCGACTATGCCCGCCTGCTCGATCCGGGCTCGCTGCGCAAGGTCAAGGCGACACCGGGCATGTCCGGCGCCGATTTCTATCAGAGCGTCATCCAGGCGACCTGGATGAACAACAAGAAGAAGCCGCTGGACGATCCGCGGGTTCGCCGCGCCTTCCATCTCGTGCTCGACAAACCGGTACTGGTCGACGTGGTGAAGGACATCGCGCCGATGATGGTCGGCGGCTTCATCTACCCGTTCTCGGACTTCGCCACGCCCAAGGCGGAACTCAGCAAGCGGCTGGGCTACCAGCCGGACCCGACCGCCTCGATCAAGGAAGCCAAGGCGCTGATGAAGGCGGCGGGCTACGAGAAGGGCATCACCGGGCTCGACTACCTGGTGCGCGAGGTCGCGAGCTTCAAGCTGTGGTCGCAGGCCATCCAGGCGATGCTGCAGCAGACTCTCAACGTGCAGACCAACATCCGCACCGCCGTCGAATCGGTGTGGTTCGATGATGTCCGCTCCGGCAAGTTCGACCTTGCCATCGGCGCCATCGTGTCGACGCTGCTCGATCCGTCCGACTACTTCAACGCCTGGTACGGCAAGGGCGGTCCGCAGAACTACTCGGCCTGGGACAATCCGAGGTTCATCGCGCTCCTGCCGCAGATCGACCGCGAGGTCGACCCCAAGAAGCGTCTCGACCTGATCCGTCAGGCCGAGGCCATCATGGAGGAAGATCCCCCGTTGCTGCCGATGTCGTGGGAGAAGATCAACGACGGCTGGTACAACTATGTGAAGGGTCACAATCCGAAGGATTATTTCGGCATCTACGACGTCGTGCGGCTCGATACTTTCTGGCTCGACAAGTAGCCTGCCGAGACTCGAAGGCAATGAGAGCGGCCGTCGCATGCCTCGCGACGGCCGTCTTCATGTCCGCGTCCGCCCCTGAAGCGCGGGCCGACGAGGGCGGCTCCGGCTTCTGGCTGCCCGGTTCCTTTGCCGCCCAGGCCGCGGTGCCGGTGGCCCGCGGCTTCACGATCGAGACGAGCTACTATCACGCCACTGCGAACACCGACCCGACGCTCAATGTCACGCGCGGCAACAACGTCGCGTCCGGGCTCAATACGTCGTCGAACTTCCTCTCGGTGACGCCGACCTACGCGCTGGCGACGCCGGGGCTGGGCGGCCAGCTCGAGCTCAGCCTGACGTTCCTGATGGGCAACTACACGGCGGCCGACGCGGGAACGACGTTTTCGGATTCGATGACGGCGGTGGGCGATCTCTCCCCGAGTGCCGCCCAGAAATGGACCGTGGGCGCGCACAATTTCATGGCCTACGCGGCGGCCAACGTTCCGGTCGGCGGCTACGATCCGTCGCGCCTGGCGACGACGGGGCTCGGCTATTGGGCGGTCGACGGCGGGGCGGGCTACACCTACTTCGACCAGGCGACGGGCCGTGAGTTCTCCGCCGTTCTGGGCCTCACCTACAATTTCATGAATCCGAACACCGCCTACCAGACCGGCGTCGACCTCCATCTCGACCTGTCGGCCTCGCAGTATCTCAACGACAAGTTCTATGCCGGGGTCGCCGGCTACTTCTACAACCAGATCACCGGCGACAGCGGCTCGGGCGCGGTGCTCGGCGCGTTCCTGGGGCGCGTGGCGGGGGTCGGGCCGCAGATCGGCTATGACTTTTCCCTTGGTGGGCGCGAGAGCACGCTAAGCGCCCGGGCCTACTACGAGTTCGCGGCCCAGAACCGACCCTACGGCTGGAACGCCTGGTTGACGCTCTCGATTGCCCTCGGTGCACCGGAGAAGAAGCCGCGTGCGCTGTAGAAGACGTTACATTCGCTCCGACAAATCCTTCCGACTTGGATATTCTCGGCGCCATGGAGCCTTCCGATCGACCGAAGAGCACGCCGATCTCCGATGGCGCCTTCTACTTCATTGCCGGTTTCTGTGGCTTGGCCGGCGGAGTCGTGGGCGCGGCCTTCCATCTCACCGTCGATGCGCTGCTGCGCTGGCCGGCCTGGCTGGTAGCGCGGTTCGGCGACGGGCCCGAGACGATCCTCATCGCCGCGGCGATCGCGGCGGCCGGCGTGCTCGCGGCCTTTCTGCTGACGCGCATCTTCGCCCCGGAGGCCGCCGGCAGCGGCGTGCAGGAGATCGAGGGTGCGATGGAGGGGCTGCGCACCGTGCGCTGGCGCCGCATTCTGCCGGTCAAGTTCGTGGGCGGCGTGCTTGGCCTCTCGTCCGGGTTGGTGGGTGGCCGCGAGGGTCCCACGATTCACATGGGCGCCTCGATCGCCGCCGGTCTCGCCGAGGTGCTGAAGCTCGACCGCGAAGACATGCGTGGGCTTCTGGCGGCCGGCGCGGCGGCAGGCCTTGCCGCCGCCTTCAATGCGCCCTTGGCGGCGATCCTCTTCATCATCGAGGAGACGCGCAAGCAGTTCCGCTACACCTTCCGCTCCTATGTCGGCGTCATCTGCGCCTCGGCCGCGAGTGCCATGGGCATGGGGCTGGTCGGCGGCACGGCGCCGCCGCTTCGCATCGCCGCCATCGAGCAGCCGCTCTGGCTGCTGCCGGCTTTCGTGCTGCTGGGCGCGGGCCTCGGCGGTCTGGGAGTCGTCTTCAATCGCAGCCTGCTGGCGGCGCTCGACTGGACCGCCAAGACCTTCCGGCGCGTGCCCTTCGTGCCGGCCCTGGTCGTCGGTGCCGCGGTGGGCGCGCTTGCCATCGTGCTGCCGGAGGCGGTGGGCGGCGGCGAATTGCTGATCCCGCATCTGGTGGCGCGCGACCTGCCGCTTGCCACCCTGGCGCTGGTTGCCGTGCTGCGCTTTGTCGGCACCATGTCGAGCTATCCGGTCGGCGTCCCGGCCGGCATCTTTTCGCCGCTGCTCGCGCTTGCCACCACGGTGGGGCTCGGCATCGGCGTGC
The DNA here is from genome assembly GCA_016191685.1 of Rhodospirillales bacterium. Lineage (GTDB taxonomy): Bacteria > Pseudomonadota > Alphaproteobacteria > Reyranellales > Reyranellaceae > Reyranella. Next base: position 7,958 of record JACPVT010000051.1, read on the forward strand.
TGATGGAAAGGGCGCTGGTGGCCGGTGACCTGCCGGTGCCGCCGTCGATGGCGGCGGCGGTGGCCATCGCTGCGATGGGCGGGCTGTTCACGGCCACGATCCGCGCGCCCCTGGTCGGCGTCGTGCTGGCGGTGGAATTGACGGGCGCCTACGCGCTGATCCTGCCGCTGCTGGTGACCTGCGTTACCGCGCATGTCGTTGCCGAATGGCTGGGCGGCCGGCCGATCTACGAACTGCTGCTGGAACGGACGCTGCGTCTCGCGGGCCAGGCGCCGCCGGCGCCGGTCTCGACCGGGACGTCTTCGCCGGTCGGCATCGACGACAAGCCGCGTCCAAGGAACAAGCGTCGCCACCGGGGCGGAAGAAAATGAAGTCTGGCCGTCAGGCCGGGCGCCGCGACACGAGGCCGATGGCGCGATCGTATTCGGCCTCCGGCGCGCCGTAGAATCCATTCGCCGCCTGCTGCAGGCCCAAGCGGTCGAGAATCCTGACCAGGCTGCGCGTCGACCTGATCAATCCCCTGCCTTCGAGGTCATGAAGGGCGACGGTGACACCCTGGCGGCGCACGCCGAGCAGGAGCGCCAGGAATTCGTGGGTGATGACGAGATTGTCGTCGCGCAGCCGGTCGTGCCACATCAACAGCCAGCGGGCGAGGCGCTCATCGAGCTTGCCGCGCCCGTTGGCGAGCGCCGTGTGGCTCGCCTGGGCGAAAAAGACATGGGCATAGCGCAGCAGCGTGGTCGTGAGCATCGGGCTTGCGCCCATGGCTTTATGCAGCGCGGCCACGGTGACGCGCCAAGCCGCGCCGCTCGACTGCACCAGGGCTTCGTTTATCGCCTGGTCGTCTCCCAGCACGGCGCCGAGGCCGATCATGCCTTCTTGGCCCACCATGCCGACCTCGATGCGATGGTCGGGCTCCGACGTGCCGACCACGGAGATGAGGCCGCTTTCGACGAAATGGGCATGGGTGATCGGCGTCCCCGGCATTTCGAGGATCTGACGCGCTTCGAGGTCGATCAATTCCAGCGACGGCTGCAGGAGGTCGAAATCCACCGCCGGCAACACGGCTAGAAGCCGATTGCGCGGGCCGATGTGGGGTGAATTCACGTGCCTTCCTCCCGGTTGGGGGCAAGAGCACCTGAACTCCTGGCCGCCAGTCCGAGCCCGAAAACGGGCTTCGGCAGGCGGTCGCAAGACGTTGCCTGACGGAACGATTTATAGCAACGGCGACGACTGCCGTCGCGAGACTGTCCGAATACGGACAGTTAGAGTTTGGTTACCTTCAGCGCCTTGGCCAAAGCCGCGACGCTGCTGTCGACGGCGATGGGCGCCTTGTCGAGTCGTGCGACGGGTGAGTTGGTGAGGCGTTGCCGGCCCATCGGCGTGACGTTGAGCACGCCGTTGCGATCTTCGATCAATGCGAGGCTCTTGAGGCGCGTGAGGTGCGCAAGCTGCAGCCGCTTCGCCTTCACAACGCCATAGGCCACGCGTCGCAGCGTGATTTCCTCGTTCGGACTAAGTGGTGCGACCAGGCCCCGGTCCATCGCGACCTCCCCCCTAATGGCGGGCAGTCTAGGAGTCTGCGGGGGGAAGGCGAAAGAGACTGTCCGATTCGTGACAGTGGGATATTTCAGCCGACCGACACTCTGGAGCGCGAAAGCGCAAAGCCCTCGTAACCTTTGGCAGCCACGGCATCGCAGCGCTGCTTGTAGCGGTCGAAGCCGCCGACGTAGGGCATGAACACGCGCGGCTTGCCGGGGATATTTGCACCGACGTACCAGGAATTTGCCAGCGGATAGAGCGTACCGTCGGCGACGGCGTTGACGTGGTGCACCCAGTCGCTTTCGGCCTGCTCGGCGGGCTCGATGCGATCGAGCTGCTGCTTGTGCAGGTGATCGAGGCAACCGGCGATCCAGTCGACGTGCTGCTCGATCGAGGCGATCATCTGGGTCTTCACGCCCGGGCTGCCCGGGCCGGTGATCACGAACATGTTGGGGAAGCCCGCGACCATCAGGCCGAGATAGGTCAGCGGGCCACCCGCCCACTTGTCGGCCAGCACGGCACCATCGGTCGTGCGGATATCGATCTCGCGCAGCGCGCCGGTCATGGCGTCGAAGCCGGTGGCGAAGACGATGGCGTCGAGCTCGAATTGCTGCGCGGCCGTCCGCAGCCCCGTCGGCGTGATCGCGGCGATGGGATCGCTGCGCACGTCGACCAGGGTGACGTTCGGCCTGTTGTAGGTCTCGTAGTAGCCGGTATCGAGGCAGAGCCGCTTGGTACCGATGGGGTGGTCCTTGGGCGCCAGCAGCTCGGCCGTGACCGGATCCTTCACGATGCCGCGGATCTTGTTGCGCACGAACTCCGAGGCGGTGTCGTTGGCCTCCTTGTTCACCAGCAGGTCGGTGTAGGCATAGAGGAAGCTGATGCTGCCGCCTTCCTGCCATTTGGCCTCGTAGGCGGCCTGGCGTTCCTCGGCCGTCGCCTCGAGCGCCGATTTGGTCGGTTTGGGAAACCCACCGATCGCGAACGGCGTGTCGTAGGCGGCGCGACGGCGGGCGGGATAGTCGGCCTTGTGGCGGCGTTCGCGTTCCGGCTCCATCGGCCCGTTGCGCGCCGGCAGGCTGAAGTTGGCCGTGCGCTGGAAGACGGTGAGGTGACTGGCCTGGCGGGCGATCAACGGGATCATCTGCACGCCGGAGGAACCGGTGCCGACTACGCCCACGCGCAGGCCGGTGAAATCGACGCCCTCATGCGGCCACAGGCCGGAGTGATACCATTTGCCCTTGAAGTCGCCGATGCCCTTGAAATCGGGCACGCGCGGCGTCGAAAGATTGCCCGCGGCCATCACACAGTAGCGCGCGCGGACTTCCTCTCCCCCACCTTTCCCTTGCTCGGTGCGCAGCGTCCACAGGCCGGTCTTCTGATCAAATAGCGCCGAGACGATGCGG
>JACPVT010000052.1 GCA_016191685.1 Rhodospirillales bacterium
GATGACACGGGCGGCGGGTTGCGCCCACGTGCGCAAGGAGCAATCTCTATGAAATTCACGCCCGAGCACGAGGCGCTGCGCCAGACCTGGAAGACGCTGATCGACCGCGAGGTCAATCCCAACGTCGACGAATGGGAGAAGGCCGGCCAGTTTCCCGCCCACGAGCTGTTCAAGAAGATGGGCAACGCGGGCCTCCTGGGCGTCGACAAGCCGGTGCAGTTCGGCGGCTCAGGGCTCGATTTCTCCTACGCCATGGTCTGCTCTGAATCGCTCGGCCAGGTGCATGGCGGCTCGATCCCGATGGCCACGGGCGTGCAGATCTCGATGGCGACGCCGGCCCTCGCCCGCTACGGCAGCGACGAACTGCGCCAGGAATTCCTGGCGCCGGCGATCAGCGGCGACTACGTGGCCTGCCTCGGCATATCGGAGACCGGCGCCGGCTCGGACGTGGCCTCGATCAAGACCACGGCCAACAAGGTCGGCGGTGATTGGGTGATCAACGGCGGCAAGATGTGGACGACCAACGGCGCCCAGGCGGACTGGATGTGCCTGCTCGCCAACACCGGCGACGGCCAGGCGCACAAGAACAAGTCGCTGATCATCGTGCCGATGAAAACCAAGGGCATCACCGTCGCCAAGAAGCTCGACAAGCTCGGCATGCGCGCCTCTGACACGGTCCAGACCTTCTTCGACAATGTGAAGGTACCGTTACGCAACACGATCGGAGAGCCGGGCTCGGGGTTCATCTACCAGATGCAGCAGTTCCAGGAGGAGCGGCTGTGGGCCGGCGCCGGCACCTTGATGGGCTGCGACCGCATCATCAACGCCACCATCGACTACACGCGCGAGCGCAAGGTGTTCGGCCGGCCGCTGCTCGACAACCAGGTGATCCACTTCCGCCTGGCCGAGCTCAAGAGCGAGGTCGAGGCGCTGCGCTCGCTGGTCTATCGCGCCTGCGAGGAATATCTCTCCGGCAAGGATGTCACCATGCTGGCCTCTATGGCCAAACTGAAGGCGGGCCGCTTGCGCCGCGAAGTCTCCGATGCCTGCCTGCAGTATTGGGGCGGCGCCGGCTATTCACCCAAGAGCACCAAGAGATCCGCCGCACCTTGCGGACGATCATCGACAAGGACATCAACCCGTACGTCGACAAATGGTAGAAAGACGGCATCTTCCCCGCCCACGAGGTCTTCAAGAAGCTGGGCAACGCCGGTCTGCTCGGCATCAACAAGCCCACCGAATACGGCGGCATGGGCCTCGACTATTCCTACGCCATGGTGATGGCCGAGGAGCTGGGCCACATCAACTGCGGTTCGGTGCCGATGGCGATCGGGGTGCAGACCTACATGGCGACACCGGCGCTCGCCCGCTATGGCAGCGACGCATTGCGCAAGGAATTCCTAGCGCCCTCGATCAGCGGCGACTACGTGGCCTGCCTCGGCGTCTCCGAAGTGGGCGCAGGCTCGGACGTCGCCTCGATCAAGACGACGGCGCGCAAAGTCGGTGGCGACTGGGTGATCAATGGCGGCAAGATGTGGACCACCAACGGCAC
>JACPVT010000053.1 GCA_016191685.1 Rhodospirillales bacterium
ATCGCCGAGAGCGGCGGCCGGTGGCCGTTGCCGTTGGTGACAGGCCGGACGGCAGCGGCGGGCGCCGTCGCCACGGACGGCTGGGCCGCCATGCCGGTGCGGATATCGCGCGCGACCTTGACCAGGCGCGGGCCCCAGTCGGCTTCGAGCCGGTCGCGGCTGATCTGGTAGATCGGCGCCGAGGCGTTGATGGCGTAGGCGGCGGTGCCGTCCGAATTGCGCAGCGGCGCGCCGACGCCGCACAGCTCCGGCAGCCACTCGCCCCAGGTGACGCAGAAGCCGTGATCGGCCAGTTCCTTGAACGAGCGCTCGAGGCCGGCCTTCACCTTGGCCCAGTCGTCGCGCCAGCGGCGGCGGATCGCATCGATCTGCTTGTTGCGGTCGGCATCAGGCAGCGAGAACAGGTAGGCGCGGCCCATTGCGGTGCTGGCCATCGGCACGCGGGTGCCGACGTCATGGGTGATCGCCACGACCGAGGGGCCGCGGCAGGCTTCGAGATAGATCATCGAGTGGCGGTCGCGGCCGCCCAGCGCCGTCGAGGCATTGAGCGCGTGGGCGATCTGCTCGAGCGGCCCGCGGCTGGCGCGGCGGACGTCCATGCTGGAGATCGCGGCGTAGCCCAGGGCCAGCACCGAGGCGCCGAGCTCGTATTTGCGGAAGCGGCGAATGTAGTTGAGGTAACCGAGTTCGGTCAGCGTATGCGTGAGGCGCGCGACGGTCGGCTTCGGCAGACCGGTGCGGTGGGCGATCTCCTGGTTGCCCAGCATGCCTTCGCCGGCGTGGAAGGCGCGAAGGATGTCGAGGCCGCGGGCCAGCGCCGTGACGAACTGGCGATCCTTGCCACTCGATCCTTCGGCAAGGCCATTCTCCACGGAACTCTGGAAGGCTGCGGTTCGCGTGACGAGATGGCTGACGTTGCCCATGGCGTTTTCTCCTATAAATGGCCGTTTATTTTCGTGACGGCGAAAACTGCCATCGGTATGCGTCTGCCGCAATGCGCGGCGCCGGGTTTTGACCTGCGAACGTGCAAAGCCGCCATGTCACGGATGCGTGATTCGCTATCCATAGTTGTGAAAGCACGAATCTTCGCACGGAAACGGTCATTTTCGGCTTCGATAGGTGACGCGGCTGGCACCTTTCGGTAGGGACGGTTACGATCCGCCCGACCCCCTGAGAGGCAAAATTGGCGAGAGGCAGAATTGGCCAAAGAACCCACCGTCCCTAAGGACATCGCCGCCTTGTCGTTCGAGGACGCGCTGAAGGAGCTGGAAGCGATCGTCCAGCAACTCGAGCAGGGCAAGGTAAAGCTCGACGAGGCGATTTCGGCTTACGAACGCGGCGCGCTGTTGAAGCGGCACTGCGAGCAGAAGCTCGCCGAGGCCAAGATGAAGGTGGAGAGGATCAACTTCTCTCCCGACGGTTCGGTCAGCAGCCAGCCTACCGAACTCGCCTGATTTCGGCGCCTCATGCCGCTGTCATCGCACCGCCAGTTCGATCAGGCGCTGGCCTTCGCCGCCGAGTCGGTCGAACGCACCATGGATCGCCTGCTGCCGAGCGGCGATGAGGGCGAGGCGCGTCTCTTCGAGGCCATGCGCTACTCGAGCCTGGGCGGCGGCAAGCGGCTGCGCGCTTTTTTCGTGCTGGCCGGCGCCACGCTGTTCAAGGTCGCGGCGCAGCCGGCGTTGCGGACCGCCAGCGCCATCGAATTCGTGCACGCCTATTCGCTGATCCACGACGACCTGCCGTCGATGGACGACGACGATCTCAGGCGCGGCAAGCCGTCGTGCCACAAGGAGTTCGACGAGGCGACGGCGATCCTGGCGGGCGACGCGCTGCAGGCGCTCGCCTTCGAGGTGCTGGCGCATGACGAGACCCACGGCGATCCGGCGGTGCGCGCGACGCTGGTTGCCGAACTTGCCCGGGCCAGCGGCGCGCACGGCATGGTGGGCGGCCAGATGCTCGACCTGCTGGCCGAGCAGCAGGTTGGCGAAAGGTCGATCGGCGCCATCACGCGCCTGCAGCGGCTGAAGACCGGTGCGTTGATCTCTTTCTCCTGCACGGCAGGCGCGATCCTCGGCAAGGCGAGCGATCATCCACGCATGGCGCTCCAGGCCTATGCCCACGATCTCGGTCTCGCCTTCCAGATCGCCGACGACCTGCTCGACGTCGAAGGCAATGCCGCGGACCTCGGCAAGACTCCGGGCAAGGACGCCCAGGCGGGCAAGGCCACGTTCGTCTCCATCCTGGGCGTGGAGCGGGCCCGCGCCCAGGCCAGCCTGCTGGCGCGACAGGCCGCCGCGCACCTCGACTCCTTCGGCGGGGCCGCGGATTTGCTAAGGCAGGCGGCCAATTTCGTCGTCGCGCGCCGCACATGAGGAGCGGGCATGTGCGGCGGCGCAGGAGTATAGTGGGACCATGACCGGCCAGAGCCCGACGCCTCTTCTCGATTCCGTCGACATTCCGGCCGACATACGCCGGCTGCGTGCCGACCAGTTGCGCCAGCTCGCCGACGAACTGCGCCAGGAGACGATTTCGGCCGTTTCGGTCACCGGCGGCCATCTCGGCGCCGGTCTGGGCGTGGTCGAACTGACGGTGGCGCTGCACTACGTGTTCGACACGCCCCGGGACCGGCTGATCTGGGACGTCGGCCACCAGGCCTATCCGCACAAGATCGTCACCGGCCGGCGCGCGCGCATCCGGACGCTGCGCCAGGAAGGCGGGCTCTCGGGCTTTACCCGCCGGGCCGAGAGCGAGTACGACCCGTTCGGCGCGGCGCATTCCTCGACCTCGATCTCGGCCGGGCTCGGCATGGCCGTGGCGCGCGACCTGGCGGGGGGCGACAATAACGTGATTGCCGTGATCGGCGACGGCGCGCTCAGCGCCGGCATGGCCTACGAGGCCATGAACAACGCAGGCGCGCTGCGCTCGCGGCTGATCGTGGTGCTGAACGACAACGACATGTCGATCGCGCCGCCGGTCGGGGCGATTTCGGGACACCTGTCGCGCCTGCTGTCGGGCCGGCCCTACGTCACCCTGCGCAATATCGGCCGGACCTTCGCCGAATCGCTGCCCAAGCCGCTCGAGATGGCGGCCAGGCGCGCCGAGGAATTCGCGCGCGGTTTCGTGGCCGGCGGCACGCTGTTCGACGAGATGGGCTTCTACTACGTCGGTCCGGTCGACGGGCACAATCTCGACCACCTGCTGCCGGTGCTGAAGAACGCGCGCGACAGCAAGCTCGACAAGCCGATCCTGGTCCATGTCGTCACCAAGAAGGGCAAGGGCTATCCGCCGGCCGAGGCGAGCGACGACAAGTACCACGGCGTCGTGAAGTTCGACGTCGTCACCGGCAAGCAGTCCAAGCCGGTCGCCAACGCGCCGCAGTACACCGCGGTGTTCGCCAAGGCGCTGATCGCCGAGGCCGAGGCCGACAAGAAGATCGTGGCGATAACGGCGGCGATGCCGTCGGGCACCGGGCTCGACAAGTTCGCCGAGCGCTTTCCCGACCGCAGCTTCGACGTCGGCATCGCCGAGCAGCACGGCGTCACCTTCGCTGCCGGTCTCGCCTGCGAGGGCTTCAAGCCGTTCGCCGCGATCTACTCGACCTTCCTGCAACGCGGTTACGACCAGGTCGTGCACGACGTCGCCATCCAGAAGCTGCCGGTGCGCTTCGCCATCGACCGTGCCGGCCTTGTCGGCGCCGACGGCGCCACGCACGCGGGCTCGTTCGATGTCGCCTATCTCGGCTGCCTGCCGGGCTTCGTCGTGATGGCGGCGGCCGACGAGCTCGAGCTGATGCACATGGTGGCGACCGCGGCCCAGATCGACGATCGGCCGAGCGCTTTCCGCTATCCGCGCGGCGAGGGCGTGGGGGTCGAACTGCCGGCGCGCGGCACGCCGCTCGAGATCGGCAAGGGACGCATCCTGCGCGAAGGCACCAAGATCGCGATCCTGAGTTTCGGCACGCGCCTCGGCGAATGCCTGGTGGCGGCCGAGGATCTCGCCGCCAAGGGGCTGAGCGCCACGGTGGCCGACGCCCGCTTCGCCAAGCCGCTCGACACCGACCTGATCGGGCGGCTGGCGCGCGAGCACGAGGTGCTGATCACGGTCGAGGAGGGATCGGTCGGCGGCTTTGCGAGCCAGGTGCTGCAGCATCTGGCGAGCACGGGCCTGCTCGATCACGGACTGAAAGTGCGGCCGATGATCCTGCCCGACCGCTTCATCGACCATGCCGCGCCGGCCAAGCAGTACGAGCAGGCCGGCCTCAACGCGCCGGCAATCGTCGCCACCGCGCTCGCCGCACTCGGCCACCAGGCCGAACGCGCGCGGGGTTGATCCACGCTGGTTGAATTCCTCTCCCCCGCTAGGGCGGGGCTATCGCATATGACCTAAAAAGTCATAGCAGGTCGCGCTTGAGGAGAAGCGAAGGATCCCTCACTTCGTTCGGGATGACACTATTTCTGGGATTTGCGCAGTGCGCCGATGCAGAAAACGCTGTCATCCCGAACGAAGTGAGGGATCCTTAAATCATATGCGATAGCCCTACCCGCTAGGGGGAGAGGCTAGGTGAGGGGGCCACCGACAAGGCTCGCTGCTCGTCGGCATTCGTAACAAGGGTTAGCAACTGCCGGCGGGCTATCTCTGCCGATGCGACGACCCTTCGCCACGCCGGATCTTCGAGAATCGCGGCGTGATTGTAATCGCCGGCATCAGGAGCCGAATACTGATCGATAGCGCGGCCGAGTCTGTTCAGAATTTCAAACTCGCTTGGGCTCAGCCATCCTTCGATGAACGCGCTGTCGAGCTGATCGCCACGGGGATAGCAGCAGCAAAACTCAACATAAGACCAATGAGGATTTGTGTTGGATTTGTCGAGCCAAGTCCGTCGCTGCAAGCCGAGGTCTGACAGTTCTTGAACGCTTGCAAACCACTCACACCGAAGTCGATACGAAATGGCTGGGTCGAATTCGTTCATCGACAATTGCCTGTAGTCCCCTCACCCAACCTCTCCCCCTAGCGGGGGAGAGGAGCATGAAGGGAGAATTGGGCAGCTCTTTGTCAGCCCTTCGGCATCGGCACGATGCGGAGGTAGGGCTTCGGGGCTTTCCAGCCGTTGGGATACTTGGCCTTGGCGGCCTCGTCGGAAACGGCCGGGACGATGATCACGTCCTCGCCGTTCTTCCAGTTCACCGGCGTCGCCACCTGGTGCTTGGCCGTGAGCTGGCAGCTCTCGAGCAGGCGCAACACCTCGTCGAAGTTGCGGCCGGTGCTCATCGGGTAGGTGAGCATCGCCTTGATCTTCTTGTCCGGGCCGATGATGAACACCGAGCGGACCGTGGCGTTGTCGGCCGCGGTGCGGCCTTCAGACGTCGTGCCGGCACCCTCGGGCAGCATGTCGTAGGCGGTGGCGACCTTGAGCTCGGGATCGCCGATCATCGGATAGGTGACGGCGTGACCTTGAGTCTCCTCGATGTCCTTGGCCCACTTGGAATGGTTGGCCACCGGATCGACGCTGAGGCCCACGATCTTGGTGTTGAGCTTGTCGAACTTCGGCTTGAGGCCGGCCATGTAGCCGAGCTCGGTGGTGCAGACCGGCGTGAAGTCCTTGGGATGGGAGAACAGGATCGCCCAACCGTCGCCGATCCACTTGTGGAACTCGATCGGGCCCTGGGTCGTCTCGGCCTTGAAATCAGGCGCGGTGGAATTGATGCGAAGCGTCATGGCGAACCCCCCTCTGTGAAGAACTGCTTTCAGATGGCATAGATTGGCCTTCCGGCCCGGCCGGTCAAGCCTTGGCGGGAATCCAGCTGATCAGGCCTATTCCCCCATCGACTTCAACCGTCGTGCCCACGACATATCGGCCAAATCTTTCCGACAGGATCGCGACGGCGACCTGGGCGATGTCGTCGGGCGTGCCGGCGCGGCCGAGCGGGATCTGTGCCACCAGCGTGCCGAGATCGTCGGCGACGAAGCCGCCGCCCGGGATCGCGCCGGGCGCGATGGCATTCACCCGGATGCCGTCGGGCGCCAGCACGCGCGCCAGCTCCTTCATCACCATCGTCATGCCGGCCTTCGAGGCGCTGTAGTGCGGCAGGTTGCGAGTCATGAAGCGATGCTGCGAGGTGATCAGCAGCATGCGGCCCTTGATCCTGTTGTCGCGCATGTGCCGGCCGACCTCGCGCGCCAGGAAGAAGCCCGAGCGCAGGTTGATGTCGGTCATGGCATCCCAAGTCTCCTCGCTCACCGACAGCGGCGTGTCGACTTCGAGGCGGCGCGGGCTCGCGGCATGGACGAAGAGCGAGATGGTGCCGAGTTTTTTGACGGCGCCCTCAAGAAGCTTTTTCCAGCCGTCGTGTTTGGAAAGGTCGGCCGCCAGGAAATCGATGCCGTCTGCGGCGGGCGGCGCGGTGATGTCGCTGCCCAGGACGGTGGCGCCCTCGGCCAGCAGGGCCTTGGCAATGCCGCGGCCGATGCCGCCGGCACAGCCGGTGATCAGGGCGCGCTCGCCCTCCAGAAGCTTCGTGCTCATGCTAAGTGTTTCTTCCCTCGAGATGTGGAGTGAGCCCATGGACCGGACGCGGCCGACGCTCAATCAGCTGAACATTGTAAGCGGCAATGTCGATGCATCCATCGCCTTCTATCGCCGCCTGGGCGTCGACATTCCCGATCCGCGGATATGGCGCACGGCCACCGGCGTGCACCATGTCACCGCCGTCGAGCCCGGGGCGACAGAGGCGGCGGGCCTCGATCTCGACAGCGCGGCCTTTGCCCAGATCTGGAACAGGGGGTGGGCCGGTCGCAAAGACCTCGCCGGCCGCGTGGTCGTGGGTTTCAGCGTGAGTTCGCGCGAGGAGGTCGATCGCCTCCATGGCGAGATGATCGCGGCCGGCCATCGCAGCCTGCAGGCGCCATTTGATGCCTTCTGGGGCGCGCGCTACGCCATCGTCGAGGATCCCGACGGCATCGCCGTCGGCCTCATGAGCCCGATTTCGGCCAAGCACCGCTCGCCGCCGCCGGAGGTCTGATGGCCAAAACACGTCTGGACGTGGCGTTGGTCGAGCGTGGCCTCGCAGAATCGCGCGCCGCGGCGCAGCGCCTGGTCATGGCCGGGCTCGTGTTCTCGGGTGAGCGTCGGCTGGAAAAAGCGGGGCAGGGCGTGGCGCCAGACACGGCGCTCGAAGTACGCGGCCAACCGCATCCTTATGTGTCGCGCGGCGGGCTGAAGCTCGAGAAGGCGCTGGAGCATTTCTCCATTCCGGTCACCGGCCGCACGGCGCTCGACGTCGGATCGTCGACCGGCGGCTTCACCGACTGCCTGCTGCAGCGCGGTGCCGCCAAGGTCTATGCCGTCGATGTCGGCACCAACCAGCTCGCCTGGAAGCTGCGCAGCGATCCGCGCGTCGTTTCCATGGAGAAGACCAACATGCGCGATGTGACGCGGGCGCTGATCCCCGAGCCGGTGGAGCTGATCGTCTGCGATGCCTCGTTCATCGGCCTGCGCACCGTGCTGCCGGCGGCGCTGGCGCTCGCCGCACCCGGGGCGCATCTGGTGGCGCTGATCAAACCGCAGTTCGAAGTGGGCAAGGGCCGGGTCGGCAAGGGCGGCATCGTGCGCGAGCCCGAATTGCACGAAGAAGTCTGCGCCACGATCTCCGGCTGGCTTGCCGCGCAACCCGGTTGGCGGGTGCTGGGCGTGACGGAAAGCCCGATCACCGGCGCCGAAGGGAATAAGGAGTTCCTGATCGCCGGCCTGTTCAGCGGATAGCGCGGCTCACGCGGAACTTGTTGTTGTCGGCCAGCGTCTCGAACGAGGCGAAGTGTTGTTTCAGCAGGGGCTCGTAGGGCAGGCCGCGATTGGCGACCATATATAAGTGTCCGCCGGGCTTGAGCGCGCGGGCGGCGGCTTCGATGAAACCCTGGCCGAGGGCGGGCTGGGCGGCGCGCCCGGCATGGAAGGGCGGATTGCAGACGATGACGTCGTAGGTCGCGGGTGCGGGCTCGGCGATCAGGTCGAGCCAATGGGCGATCGCGCGCGGATCGGCGACGTTCGCGCGTGCCGCCTCGACGGCGCGATGCTCGGCATCGATCATGTCCAGGCGCGTGATGCCGGGGCAATGGTCGAGGAGATGGCGCGAGAGATAGCCCCAGCCGCAGCCGAAGTCGGCGACGGTGCCCGCGATGTCGCCCGGCAGATATCTGGCGAGCAGCGCCGAGCCGTCGTCGACGCGATCCCAGCTGAAAATGCCCGGCTGGCTGAGCCAGGGACCGGCGCCGACCGGCTGCAGCCCGGCAAGACCGCGCCAATAATCCGGCGGCATGCGCTCGCCCTTGTCGAACCAGAAGACGCGGCTGTGGAACTTGGAAATCTTGTCGGCGAGGCCGAACGCCTTGCCGACATGCTTCTCCAGGCTCGCTGCGCCGTCGTCGTTGGCGCCGGCGCAGACAAGGCGACCGCCCGAGGCCAGCAATTCCCAGCCGCGCGCGATGTTGGCGAAGTTCTCCTCCTTGTGCTTGGTCAGCAGCACGAGGCCCTGTTCATAGGCGCCGGCCTTGAGGCGCGGGGTGACCGACCATCCCATCTGCTTCAGGCGCAGATAGTCGGGCCGGAACGATTGCTCGGCATCGATCTCCTTGAGGGGAAGAGCCTCGGCGCGCAGGAAGAACGCCCGCTTCTGGACGAGCGCTCCGGTTTCGAACGCGTGAGCGAGGGCGCGTACAGCCTGACTCACGGAACCAGAACGGCGCGTCCCATGATCAGGCCCTTGCGCAGTTCCTGCAGGGTCGCATCGGCCTCGTCGAGCTTGCGCTTGATGGTCGGCACCGGCGTCACCTTGCCCGAGGTGACGAGGTCCATCATTTCCTTCATCTCGGCCGGGCTGCCGGTAACCGAGCCCAGGATCTGGCAGCCGGTGAAGGCAAACATCGGCAGCGGGATCGAGAAGTTGCCGCCAAAGAGCCCGACAATGATCAGCCGTCCACCGCGGCCGAGCGCCCGCAGGCCGAACTGCGCCGTGCTCTCGGCGCCGACGAAATCGATGGCCGCACCCACGCCGGTGCCGCCGGTCAGCTCCTGGATCGTCTTGCGTGCATCCTTGTCGCGCGGATCGAGGGCTGCGACGGCGCCGTTTTCCAGCGCGAGCTTGCGCTTGTTCTCGTCGATGTCGGCCACGATCGGTTCGCGGCCCAGCACAGACTTGGCGAAGCGCACGCCCATCAGGCCGACACCGCCGGCGCCGATCACCAGGATCGGCTTGCCGGCGTCCTGGCCCACCGCCTTCTTGACCGCACCGAAGGCGGTGATGCCGGAACAAGCATAGAGGCAGGCGAGTTCGACCGGCAGGTTGCCGTAGGGGTAGAGGTATTTTGCGTGCGGCACGAGCACGTGATCGGCATAGCCGCCGTCGTTGTTGACGCCGAGCGCCCGTGGCGTCGGGCAGAGATGTTCTATGCCGGTGGTGCAGTACCAGCACTTGCCGCAGCCGATCCAGGGATAGACCACGGCCTTGTCGCCGACCTTGGCGCCTTTTGAATCGGGACCGACGGCCACCACGTCGCCCACGATCTCGTGGCCCATGGTGCGCGGCGGATTCATGGTCTTCTGGGTGGAGACCTTGTTGCCGCCCCCCATGTCGAAGAAGCCTTCCCACAGGTGGACGTCGCTGTGGCAGACGCCGGCGGCGGTGATGCGCACCAGAACCTCGGTGCCCTGCGGGGTGGGATTGGTTTCCTCGACTTTCTGCAGCGGCTGACCGAACTCGACGACCTTGTAGCTTTTCATTGTACGAACTCCCGTGTCTTTGGCGCCGGACCATAGGACGAAACCGCCGCAGCGTCCCAGTGTTACAAAGTGGTAACCGATACCGCCTCGCGACAGAATATTCAAAATTCCGGAAAGTTTCGAAAATCCGTTTACAGGCCGCCGGGCTTCCTCCACGATCCGGCCAACGGCGCATCGACAATGAACGCGCCGAGTGGAGGAAGCGATGATCGATCGGATGGATGCGTGGCCTCGTCGCCGCGTCTTGGCGGGCATGGTTGGAGCAACGGCGGTGCTGGGAACGCCCGCGATCCTGCGCGCGGCGCCGTCGGGCAAGCCGGTGCGGGTGGGCGGAACGCTGTCGCTGACCGGTTTCCTCGCGCAGACCGCCCAGATCCACAAGATCGCGGCCGAGATCATGGTCGAGGAGATCAACGGCCGGAACGGCTTCCTCGGCCGGCCGGTGGAATACGTGCTGCTCGACGACCAGTCGAAGCCCGACGTCGCGCGCAGCCTCTATGAGAAGCTGATCACCGTCGACAAGGTCGACCTGATCCAGGGGCCCTATGCCACGGCGCCGATCCTGGCGGCGATGGGCGTCGCCCAGCGCTACAACAAGGTCATCATCCAGAGCAGCATGGGCATCCCCAAGCTGCAGACCTACGACATGGCCTTTCCGGCGACGCCGTTCGGCCCCAACCCGGACCAGACCTATCCCAACGTGATCCTGGATGCGATGGCGAGTCTGCCGACGCCGCCCAAGACCATCGTCATCCTCACCAGCAAGTTCCCGTCGGCCCAATTCATGGCGCAGGGCATGCGCACGCAGTCGGAGAAGCGCGGCGTCAAGGTCGTGCTCTATCTCGAATACGAATCCGGCAACCGCGACTTCGGCGCCATTGCCGCGCGCGTGAAGGAGGCCAACGCCGACTTCCTGTGGGTGGGCTCGCTCGGCCTCGAGAGCAACCAGGTCCTCGAGGCATTGCGCAAGCTCGACTACACGCCGAAGAACAGCTTCCATCTCTATCCGGCGCCGGGTCCGCTGGCACTGTCGCCCGACGGCAAGAACGCGCTCTGCTCGACCTTTTTGGAGCCCGCCGAGCCGTTCATGAGCCGGCCGGGCGTGAAGCGCCAGGCAGCGGCCTACAAGGAGCGTGCGACCAAGGCCAACCTGCCGTACGCCATCATTGATGCACAGGCGGCCGGCATGATCTCGGAGTGGCAGATCCTTGAAGCCGGCGTGAATGGCGCCAAGAGCCTCGACGACAAGGCGATCGCGGCCTTCCTGAAGAAGAACGGGGCCGACACCATTTACGGCAACCTGCGGTTCGACGGGCCGTACAATCACGGAACCGCGGAGCAGCTGATCAAGCAGGTCCAGGGCGGCGAATGGAAGGTCGTCTGGCCGACCAAGTATGCCGCCCCCGGGGTCAAGTTGATCGGATCCTGACCGCGTAATGCCCAGTGCAACGCTTCTCGGCCAGGCGCTGATCTCGGGCGTCCTGGCCGGCGGGATGTATGGATTGCTGGCACTGGGCCTCAGCCTGAGCTGGGGACTGCTGCGCCTGGTCAATCTCAGCCACTTCGCGCTCGCCTTCCTCGCCGCCTACCTGACCTACGAACTCGGCACGAACTACCATGTCGAGCCGTGGTGGTCGGCGATGCTGATCGTGCCGGCGATGTTCGCGATCGGAGTCGCGCAGCACTGGCTGTTCGACAAGTTCAAGGTGAACGAACTCGCCTCGCTCCTGATAACCTTCAGTTTCGCGGTCGTCCTCGAGGTCATCATCCAGCTCTACTGGACGGCCGACTATCGACGCTTCGAGACCCACTACTCGACACTGTCGATCAAAGCGGGGCCGTTCTATATCCCGGTGCTCGAGCTGGTGCTGTGCCTCGTGGCCGGCGTGCTCGCCTGGGGCACATGGTTGTGGCTGCGCAGGACCTATGTCGGCAAGGCGCTCCGGGCCAGCGCCGAGGACGCCGACATTGCCGCCGCCTACGGAGTCGACCACAAGAAACTCGCCTATCTTCTTTCCGGCATCGGCGCGGGTTACGCCGGCGTCGCCGGCACCTTCATCGCGCTGATCGCCACCCTGGCGCCGGCCCAGATCTGGGCCTGGCTCGGCGTCGTTTTCGCCGTCGTCATCATCGGCCGGCTGGGCAACCCCCTGGGCGCGCTGTTGGCCGGCATGCTGATCGGGGCCAGCGAATCGCTCGCCATGGCGGTGCTGAGTCCGGCCTGGGCGCCGGTGGTGTCGTTCTCGGTTCTGATCGCCATCCTGCTGTGGGATCCGGACTGGCTATGATGAACGCCAACGCGTTTCCCAAACTTGCCGCGGTCCTCGGCATCGCGGTCTTTGCGATCCTGCCGACGGCTGGCCTGCCGGCCTTCTACGATTCCTTCTTCTATCTCGTGTTCTTCTGGGTCTCGCTGTCGACCAGCTGGGCGCTGCTGTCCGGCTTCGCCGGCTACTTCAGCCTCGGCCACGCCGCCTTCTTCGGCGTCGGCATGTACACGACGGCGACGCTCACCACCCAGTTCGAGGTGCCGTTCCTGGCGACCGTGCCTCTGGCGGCCGCTCTCGCGGCGTTGCTCGGCATCGGCATCGGCGCGGTCGTCTTTCGCCTGAAGCGCCTGCGCGGCGAGCTGTTCGCGTTGCTGACGCTGGCCGTCACCTTCGTGATCGCAACGATCATCCTCAACACGCCGATCGACGGCGGCGCCGGGGTGTTCATGAGCGCCGTGCCCATGCCCAACATCATGCCGACGCAGACCGGCACGATCTACGTGCTGGGCTTTGCGATGTGCGTGCTGACGCTGGCGATCGCCTGGAAGGTGGCGCATTCGCGGCTCGGCATGGGCCTGTTCGCCATCCATGACGACGAGGACGTGGCCGAAGCCAAGGGTGTGCCGACCTTCCGCTACAAGATCGCGGCCTTCGCGCTGTCGGCCGGCATTGCCGGCGCCGTCGGCGGCATCCACGCCATGTATGTCGGCTTCCTGACGGTCGGCGGCACCTTCGAACTCACCGTGCCGCTCTATGTCGTGCTGATGAGCGTGCTGGGCGGTTCGCGGCACTGGTTCGGGCCCGCGATCGGCGCCACGGTGATCACGACGCTGCTCTATGCCTTCATCAGCGGCGGCGAGGCGATGATCGGCCGCGCCATCGTCGGACTGATCCTGATCATAGCCATCCTGTGGCTGCCCGACGGCGTCGTGCCCGCGGTGCAGAAATGGCTGAGGCGGCGGAAGATCGCCGAAGCAAAGCCGCCCGCCGTCATGGTGCCCGTCGTGCCGACGTCGGCCCGGCCGATCAGCGAGCGCAACATCCTGGAAGTGCGGGGCGTCACCAAGCGCTTCGGCGGCCTGCAGGCGCTGGACGGCGTCGATCTCGATGTCCGCGAGGGCGAGATTCTCGGCTTGGTCGGGCCCAACGGCTCGGGCAAGACGACGCTGATCAACGTCATCTCCGGCCACTTTCCGCTGACCGGCGGCACCATCGCGGTCGACGGCGCCGAGATCGGCCGCCTGCCGGCCCACGAGGTCGCCGGCCGCGGCGTGGCGCGGACCTACCAGATCCCGCGGCCGTTCGTGAACATGACCGTGCTCGACAACGTGGCGCTGGCCGCCACCTTCGGCGGCGCGGCCCGTCCCGCGGCGGAAATCCGCGACGAGGCCCTGCACTGGATCGCCTTCACCGGCCTTGCCGGCAAGGAGGAGGCGCTGCCGGCGGAGCTGAACCTGCATGAGCGCAAGTTCCTCGAGCTGGCGCGCGCGCTGGCGGCCCGGCCGAAGCTGCTGCTGCTCGACGAGGTGCTGTCGGGACTCAATCCGGCCGAGGTCGACAATGCCATCCGGCTGGTGCGGGCGATCCGCGCCCAGGGCGCCACCATCGTCTTCGTCGAGCACCTGATGCGGGCCGTGGTCGAGCTCTCCGACCGGATCGCGGTTCTGAACGAGGGCAAGCTGTTCGCGCTGGGCGCGCCGCGCGAGGTGATGCGCGATCCCCGCGTCATCAGCATCTACCTGGGCAAAGCCTATGCTGCTTGAAGCACGCAACCTGCATATCGGCTATGGCGACGCGCCCGCGGTGTGGGACGTCTCGCTGGCCGTCGACGCCGGCGAGATCGTGTCGGTGATCGGTCCCAACGGCGCCGGCAAGACGACGCTGATCAACGCCATCGCCGGCCTGCTGCGCTATCGCCAGGGCGATCTGTGGTTCGACGGCGCCAACATGGCCCGCGTCAGGCCGCATGATTATTGCGCCCACGGCATCGCGCTGGTGCCGGAGGGGCGGCGGCTGTTCGTCAAGATGTCGGTCGAGGAGAACCTCGAGATCGGCTGCTATCTGCCGGCGGCGCGGGCGGCGCGCGACCAGTCGCTGGAGCGGGTCTATGGCCTGTTCCCGATCCTGCGCGGCAAGCGGCTGCAGCCGGCGGGCGAACTGTCGGGCGGCCAGCAGCAGATGCTGGCGATCGGCCGGGCACTGATGGCCCGACCGCGGATCGTGCTGTTCGACGAGCCCTCGCTGGGGCTGGCGCCGACCATTGTCGACGACATGTTCGATATCATCGCCAAGGTCCGCGACGATGGCGTGGCCGTTTTGCTGGTCGAGCAGAACGTGCTGAAGGCGCTTGGCGTTGCCGATCGCGCCTATGTACTGGAGCAGGGGCGGATCGTGGCGACCGGGCTGCCCGACGACCTCTTGAAGCAGCCGCACATTCGCGAAGCCTACCTGGGCGTTTGAGGAGCTGACCATGGGCAAGATCCTGACGATGCCGTTCGATGGTTCCAAGGAGAGCGCGACCGCCACGACCGCGCCGCAGGACGTGAGCCGCGAGGATGCGGCGACCTTCGACGTCCTGCGCAAGATGCGCGAGGACATCCTGTGTTGCGTCCTGAAGCCCGACCAGAGGCTACGCTTCGGCGAGCTCAGGCAGCGCTACGGCACCAGCGTCGGCACCCTTCGCGAGGCGCTGTCGCATCTGG
>JACPVT010000054.1 GCA_016191685.1 Rhodospirillales bacterium
ACAAAAAAAGGCTTCAATCAACGTCGATCAGCTCGGCCGGCGCCTCGGTCATCACGCTGCAGTTCGACCTTGCGCTCCGCCTCGACATTGCCGAACAGCAGGTCCAGGCGGCCATCAATGCCGCCGGCAATCTGCTGCCGGGCGATCTGCCGGCGCCGCCGATCTACGCCAAGGTCAATCCGGCGGACGCACCGGTGCTCACGCTCGCCGTCACCTCGAAGACCGAGGCGCTCACCAAGGTCCATGACTTGGTCGACACGCGGCTTGCGCAGAAGATCTCCCAGGTCGCCGGCGTCGGGCTGGTCAGTCTCGAAGGCGGCCAGAAACCCGGCGTACGGATTCGCGCAAACCCCACGGCCCTGGCCGCCTACGGGCTCAACATCGACGACCTGCGCACGACGATCACCAACGCCAACGTCAACACGCCGAAGGGCAATTTCGATGGCCCGGCGCGGGCCTACACGATCAACGCCAACGACCAGATCACCGATCCCGGCATCTTCCGCGATGTCATTGTCGCTTACCGCAACGGTGCCCCGGTCCGGTTGGGAGACGTCGCCACCGTCGAGGAGGGACAGGAGAACAACCGCATCGCCGCCTGGGTGAACAACACGCCCGCGGTAATCGTGAACGTCCAGCGTCAGCCCGGCGCCAACGTCATCGAAGTCGTCGATCGCATCAAGGCACTGCTGCCGCAGCTGCGCGACTCCCTGCCGGTCGCGCTCGATGTCGCCATCGTCACCGATCGCACGCTGACCATCCGCGCGTCGGTGCGTGACGTGCAGATCGAACTTGCCTTCGCGGTGGTCCTGGTCGTTGCCGTGATCTTCGCCTTCCTCGGCGATGCGCGAGCGACGGTCATTCCGAGCCTGTCGGTGCCCCTCTCGCTGGTTGGCACGCTGGCCGTGATGTATCTCGCGGGCTTCAGCCTCAACAATCTCTCGATCATGGCCCTCACGATCGCGACCGGCTTCGTCGTCGACGATGCCATTGTCATGATCGAGAACATCGCCCGATACATCGAACGTGGAGACGATCCCAGGACGGCGGCCCTCAAGG
Organism: Rhodospirillales bacterium; assembly: GCA_016191685.1. Taxonomy (GTDB): domain Bacteria; phylum Pseudomonadota; class Alphaproteobacteria; order Reyranellales; family Reyranellaceae; genus Reyranella. Next base: position 1,060 of record JACPVT010000054.1, read on the forward strand.
GGTCGCGCCAGATCGCCTTTACCGTGGTGTCGCTCACGGTGTCGCTGATCGCCGTCCTCATTCCGCTGCTCTTCATGGCCGACGTCGTTGGCCGCCTGTTCAGCGAGTTTGCCGTCACCCTGGCGGTCACCATCCTGATCTCGGCCGTGGTGTCGCTCACCCTGGTGCCGATGATGTGCGCCCATCTCCTGAGCCAACGGCCGGCCGCAGCGGCCGTGCCGCCGGTCGACGAGCTCCACGCCGAGGCGCAGGCCCTTGGCGCGCGCTGGTTTGCCTGGCTGATCGATGTCTACGACCGCTGGCTGATCGTGGTGTTTCGTCACCAGTCGCTTACGCTCCTGGTCGCGGTCGGCACGGTCGCGCTGACCGTGCTGCTCTACGTCGTCGTGCCCAAGGGCTTCTTTCCGGTGCAGGACAACGGCCTGATCCAGGCCGTTACCGAAGCGCCGCAGAGCGTGTCCTTCGCGGCGATGAGCCAGCGTCAGCGCGCGCTTGCCGATGCCATTCTGGCCGATCCCGACGTCGAGAGCCTGACTTCGTTCGTCGGCGTCGACGGCACGAATCCGACCCTCAATTCGGGCCGGATGCTGATCAACCTGAAGCCGCGCAGCACGCGCGACGCGACTGCGAGCGAGATCATCAGGCGGCTGCAGCGCGAGACTGCCTCGGTGCCGGGGATCTCGCTCTACATGCAGCCGGCGCAGGATCTGACGATCGATTCGACGGTGAGCCGTACCCAGTATCAGTTCGTGCTGGAAAGCGCCCGACCTGAAAACTTCGACATCTGGGTGCCGCGCCTGATGGAGCGGCTGCAGAAACTGCCCGAGATCGTCGACGTCACCAGCGATCTGCAGAGCAAGGGCCTGTCGATGTTCATCAAGGTCGATCGCGATGCGGCGGCGCGCTTCGGCGTCACCACCGCCACGGTCGACAATGTCCTCTATGACGCATTTGGCCAGCGCATCGTGTCGACCGTCTATACCCAGTCGAACCAGTACCGGGTCATCTACGAAGTCGATCCCGCGATGGCCGGCTCGCTTGACTCCCTCTCCAGCCTCTACCTGCCGGGTGCGTCAGGCGGCAAGCAGGTGCCGCTGTCGGCGATCGCCACCTTCGAGGAACGCGCCGCACCGCTCAGGCTCGATCGGTTGGGGCAGTTTCCCGCCACGACGATCTCGTTCAACCTGGCGCCGGGCGCCGCACTCGGACACGCAGTCGATGCCATCATCGCCGCGCAGCGCGAGATCGGCATGCCGAGGTCGATCACGACGCATTTCCAGGGCGCCGCGCTCGCCTTCCAGAAGTCGCTCAACAGTCAGCTCCTGCTGATCCTGGCCGCCATCGTCACGGTCTACATCGTGCTGGGCGTGCTCTACGAAAGCTACATCCATCCGATCACGATCCTGTCGACCCTGCCGTCGGCCGGCATCGGTGCGCTGCTGGCGCTGATGCTGGCAGGCTCGGATCTCAGCGTCGTCGCCATTATCGGCATCGTGCTGCTGATCGGCATCGTGAAGAAGAACGCCATCATGATGATCGACTTCGCCCTCGACGCCGAACGCTACCAGGGCAAGACGCCGCACGAGGCGATTCATCAGGCCTGCCTCCTGCGCTTCCGCCCGATCCTGATGACGACGGTGGCGGCGATGGTCGGCGCCCTGCCGCTCATGCTGGGCACCGGCACGGGATCCGAACTTCGCCATCCGCTCGGCCTTACCATCGTCGGCGGCCTGATCGTGAGCCAGATGCTCACGCTGTTCACGACGCCGGTGATCTACCTGGCCTTCGATCGCCTCGGCCGCCGCCTGCGCGGCCAGCCGCTCGATACGCCGCGCCATCCTCTGGTCGTTTCCGGCGTCGATGTCGCGGACGGACGCCGGCCGTGAACCTGTCGACCCTCTTTGTCGCCCGGCCCGTTGCGACGACTCTGCTCACGATCGGACTGGCACTGGCCGGCATGGTGGCCTTCACGGGGCTGCCGGTGTCGCCGTTGCCCAAGGTCGATTTTCCCACCATCCAGGTTACCGCCAATCTGCCGGGCGCCTCGCCCGAGACGGTGGCCACCAGCGTGACGACGCCGCTCGAGCGGCGGCTGGGCGCGATCGCGGGCGTGAGCGAGATCACCTCCTCGAGCACGGTCGGCAACTCGCGCATTACCCTGCAGTTCGACCTCTCGCGCAGCATCGACGGTGCGGCGCGGGACGTGCAGGCCGCCATCAACGCCGCCCGCGCCGATATGCCGAGCGACCTGCGCAGCAATCCGCAGTATCGCAAGCTCAATCCCGCCGATGCGCCGGTGCTGGTCATCGCGCTCACGTCCAACACGATCGGCCAGGGCCGGCTCTTCGACGCCGCATCCAACATCCTGCAGCAGAAGCTGTCGCAGGTTTCGGGCGTCGGGCAGGTGACGCTGGGCGGCAGTTCGCTGCCGGCGGTGCGTGTCGAAATCAATCCCAGCGCGCTCACCAAGTACCGCATCGGGCTCGAGAGCGTGCGCGCAGCCCTTGCCGCCGCCAATGCAAACGCCCCCAAGGGCGCCCTGGAGGTCGGCGGGCGGCGCTATCAGATCTACGCCAACGACCAGGCCAGGATCGCCGACGAGTACCGTTCGTTGATCATCGGCTGGCGCAACGGTTCGCCGGTGCGGCTGTCGGACGTCGCCGAGGTCATCGATTCGACGGAAAACATCCGCAACGAAGGGCAGGCCAACGGCAAGCGCTCCGTGCTGGTCATCATCTACAAGCAGCCCAACGCCAACATCATCGAGACCGTCGACGAGATAAAGGAACTGCTGCCCGAACTCCAGGCGTCGATGCCCAACGACGTCGACCTCACGGTCGTGAGCGACCGCACGACCACGATCCGGGCCTCGCTCCGGGAGGTCGAGCACGCACTGATCGCCAGTGTGATCCTGGTCGTGCTGGTGACCTTCGCCTTCCTGCGCTCGGCCCGCGCCGGCTTCGTGGCGGCCGTCGTGGTGCCGGTGTCGCTGATCGGCACCTTCGGCGCCATGTACCTGTTTGGCTACAGCCTGAACAACCTGTCGCTGATGGCCATGGCCATCGCCGCGGGTTTCGTCGTCGACGATGCCATCATCGTGCTCGAGAACATCTCGCGCCACGTCGAGGCGGGCATGTCGCGGGTCGACGCGGCACTGCAGGGCGCACGCGAGGTCGGCTTCACCGTCGTGTCGATGAGCCTGTCGCTGATCGCGGTGTTCATCCCCATCCTTCTGATGAGCGGCATCGTGGGGCGCCTGTTCCGCGAGTTTGCGGTCACGCTCTCGATAGCGATCCTCATTTCGATGGTGGTGTCGCTGACGACGACGCCCATGATGTGCGCCTATGTGTTGCGCCCGCACGACGGCCGCAAGGAGGGGCTGTTTTTCCGGGCGAGCGAACGCGCCTTCGGCGCCCTGCAGTCGCTCTATGGGCGCAGCCTCGGGGTCGTCCTGCGCCATCCGCTGCTGACGATGCTGGTTTTCCTCGCCACCGTGCTGCTCAACGTTCACCTCTACGTCACCATCCCCAAGGGCTTCTTTCCGCAGCAGGACACCGGCCGCATCGTCGGTGGCATCCGCGCCGACCAGAGCATCTCGTTCCAGGCGATGCGCCGGAAGTTCCGCCAGTTCATGGAGATCATCCGCGCCGATCCGGCGGTCCAGAGCGTCGCGGGTTTCACCGGCGGCTTCCAGACCAACTCCGGTTTCGTCTTCGCCACGCTGAAGCCTCTCGATGAACGCAAGGAATCGGCCGACCAGGTGATCGCCCGCCTGCGCCCGCGTCTCGCCCAGGTGCCCGGCGCCGTGCTCTTCCTGCAGTCCGTACAGGACATCCGGGTCGGCGGTCGCCAGGCCAACGCGCAGTACCAGTTTACCCTGCAGGCGGATTCCCTGCCCGACCTTTACACATGGGGCCCCAAACTGACCGAGGCGCTGAAGGCGGATCAGTCGGTCATCACAGACGTCGATTCCGACCAGCAGCAGCGCGGCCTGCAGGTCAATCTCACCATCGACCGTGATGCCGCGAGCCGGCTTGGCGTGTCGACCCGCAGCATCTCGGCCACGCTTTACGACGCCTTTGGCCAACGCCAGGTCTCGACCATCTACAACCCGCTCAACCAGTATCATGTCGTGATGGAGGTCTCGCCCGAGTACTGGGCAAGTCCGGAAGGGCTGAAGGACATCTATGTCAGCACCTCGGGCGGCGCGATCAGCGGCGCCCAGGCCACTGGCGCGATCGTTTCGGCGGCGCCACTCCAGCCCGGTGCGGTCGACCTCGCGCAAGCGGTCCGCAACCAGCGCACCAATCAGATCGCCGTCAGCGGCCGTGGCTCGGCGTCGACCGGAGCGGCCGTCAGCACCACGCCTGAAACGATGGTGCCGCTTTCCTCGGTCACCCGCTACGAGTTCGGCACCACGCCGATCGCCGTCAATCACCAGGGCCTGTTCGTCGCCAGCACGATCTCGTTCAACCTGGCGCCGGACAAGACACTGAGCGACGCCATCGCCTATGTGAACGGCGTGATGCGCGAGATCGGCGTGCCAGCGACCATCCACGGCTCGTTCCAGGGCACGGCACGAGCCTTCCAGCAGTCGGCGTCCAACCAGCTTCTGCTCGTGCTCGCGGCGCTCGCCGCCGTCTATATCGTGCTCGGCATCCTCTATGAGAGCTACATCCACCCCCTCACCATCCTGTCGACCCTGCCGTCGGCCGGCATCGGCGCGTTGTTGGCGCTCAGGTTCGCCGGGGTGGAATTCAGCATCATCGCCATGATCGGCGTGCTGCTGCTGATCGGCATCGTCAAGAAGAACGCCATCATGATGATCGACGTGGCACTGGAGCGCGAGCGCAACGAAGGGCTCGACCCGCGCGTGGCCATCTACGAGGCCTGCCTGCTGCGTTTCCGGCCGATCCTGATGACGACCATGGCCGCCATCCTGGGGGCATTGCCGCTGGCATTGGGCTTTGGCGAGGGTGCCGAATTGCGCCGGCCGCTCGGCATCTCGATCATCGGCGGCCTGATCGTCAGCCAGATCCTGACTCTCTATACGACCCCGGTGATCTACCTCTACCTCGACCGCTTCCGCCGCCGCGACCGCGACCGCCCCAGCCGCATTGCCCGCGTCATGGGCGCCGCCGGAGCGCCGGCATGAGGCGGATCGCGGCTTTGCTTTGTCTCCTGTCCGTGGCGGGTTGTCTGGTCGGGCCTGATTACCAACGGCCGCCGCCTGCCACGGCGCCGACGGCCGAATTCAAGGAAGGCGGGATCGATTTCCGTCCGGCCGTGCCTCGGGACGCGGTCGATCGCGGTCCGTGGTGGCAGATCTACGGCGATCCGTCGCTCGACCGGCTGGCGGCCCAGGTCGACATCTCCAACCAGACGCTGAAGGCCTCCGAAGCGGCCTATCGCCAGGCGCGCGCGCTCGTCCGCCAGGACCAGTCGGGCCTCTATCCGACGATCACCGCCGATGCCAGCGCCCAGCAGACCGGCTCGGGCAACCAACGCGGCAGCGGCACGACCACCACCATCATCACGACCAACCAGAGCGGCAATGTCACCAGCTCCACGAGCCAATACTCCGGCGGCGGCGTGCTCACCTGGGAGATCAATGTCTGGGGCAGCATCCGTCGCACCATCGAAAGCGATTCGGCGGCGGCCCAGGCCAGCGCCGGCGATCTCGCCGCGGCGCGTCTGTCGGCGCAGGCCGATGTCGCGATCAACTATTTCTCGGTGCGCGTCTCCGACCAGCGCACCCGGCTCTACCAGGAGACGGTCGCGGCATATGGGCGGTCCCTGCAGATCGTGCAGAACCAGGTCGATGCCGGGATCGCCTCGCGCGTCGATCTGACCCAGGCGCAGACCCTCTACCAGCAGGCGCGATCGCTTCTGGTGGCCGAGGGCATTACGCGGGCGCAATTCGAGCACGCGATCGCGGTGCTGATCGGCAAGACACCCGCCGAGTTCAGCCTCGAGCCCGGGCAGCCGCCACGGGAGGTGCCGACGGTCGATGCCGGTGTCCCGTCGGCGCTGCTGGAGAGACGGCCCGATATCGCCTCCGCCGAGCGGTTGATGGCCTCGGCCAATGCCAGGATCGGTGTGGCACAGGCGGCCTACTATCCGAGCATCTCGCTGGGCGGCGCCATCACGTTCCTGAGCGGCGGATTGGGCACGTTGTTTCAGCTCGGGTCGTCGGTGTGGTCGCTCGGGCCGCAGCTTGCCGCCACGTTGATCGACGGCGGCGCGCGCGCCGCCCAGGTCGAGGGCGCGCGGGCCAACTACGACGCCACCGTGGCGACCTACCGCCAGACCATTCTGACCGCCTTCCAGCAGGTCGAGGACGCCCTCGTCCAGCAACGGCTTCTTGTGCAGCAGGAGCAGATCCAGCGCGCCGCGGTCGCCGCCGCGCGCGAGGCCGAGCGGCTGTCGCTCAACCAGTACCGGATCGGCACCATCCCCTATACGACCGTGGTGCAGACCCAGACATCGGCGCTCTCGGCCGAGCAGACCCTGCTCAACATTCGGCTGAGCCGCCTGGTCGCCAGCGCCAACCTCGTGAAGGCGCTGGGCGGTGGCTGGCGCGAAGCCGATCTGCCACCACCGACACCGATCGGCGGCCTTACCAAGCGCTGAGGCGATTCCCTTCCAAATCGCCGTATACTCGCGTCATGGCGGAACCCGCGATCCGCAAGATCATCCATGTCGACATGGATGCCTTCTATGCGTCCGTGGAGCAGCGCGACGATCCCGCTCTGCGTGGCCGGCCCGTGGCGGTGGGCGGGCGCGAGCGCGGCGTGGTGATGGCGGCGAGCTACGAGGCGCGTGCGTTCGGCGTGCGTTCGGCCATGCCCTCGGCGACGGCCAAGCGGGCGTGCGCCGAACTGGTGTTCGTGAAACCGCGCTTCGATGTCTACAAGGAAGTGTCGCGCCAGATCCGGGCCATCTTCCTCGACTACACGCCGCTCGTCGAACCGCTGTCGCTCGACGAGGCCTATCTCGACGTCACGACCAACCTCAAGGGCATGCCGCTGGCCTCGGAAATCGCCCGGGAGATCCGCGCCAGGATCCTGGAAACGACAGGCCTCACCGCCTCGGCCGGCATCTCCTACAACAAGTTCCTGGCCAAGCTGGCGTCGGACTACCGCAAGCCCAACGGGCAGTACGTCATTCCGCCGGAGAAAGGCCCGGCCTTCGTCGAAAGCCTGGCGGTGGGGAAATTCCACGGCGTCGGTCCCGCGACCGAGGCCAAGATGAAGCGGCTCGGCATCCACACCGGTGCCGACCTCAAGGCCCAGACGCTGGAGTTCCTGCAGGAATATTTCGGCAAGTCGGGCGCCTACTACCACGCCATCGCCCGCGGTCAGGACGGGCGACAGGTGGTGCCCAACCGGCCGCGCAAGTCGGTTGGTTCGGAGACGACCTTCATGCAGGATCTCGACCGTCCGGCGGAGATCGAGGCCGGCGTCGCCTCGGTCCTCGAGGATGTCTGGAGCTACTGCGAGAAGAACGGCATTGCCGGTCGGACGGTGACGGTGAAGGTCAAGTACGCCGATTTCCAGATCGTGACGCGCAGCCGCACCCTGCTCGAACCGCCCGCCGACAAGGCCGCCCTGGAGCGTGTCAGCGTCGAGCTGGTGCGTTCGATCTTCCCGCTCGAAAAGAAGGTGCGACTGCTCGGCGTGTCGTTGCACAACCTCTACCCGCGGGACGAGGCCACGCCGCCGCCGCAACTCACGCTGGGCCTGGCCTGAACGTCGGAAGCCGAGTGCAGTCATTGCCAGCACTTGCTCACGCAGTTGCAATGAGCAGGTTCAACAGGTTTGTGCTATGGATTCTGCCAAGCTGACGCTTAATCCGCGTCGGCCTTTTCTTTGGCCATGCCCCGCCCGGCGTGAGGAGGTTTTCCGACACGGGGTGTCGGCAAAAAGCCTCGGCCGCGATGTCAAAGGTGGGCGCCGCTCAGGACAACGGCTCTCCGGCGTGCGGAGAGCTGCAGCCATCCCGCTCTAGGCGTGCCCGACCGGGCCGTCGGCGACGCCCGGCATCCGGCCGCCGTTGGCTTCGAGCTGCTGGCGGTAGAGGGCCACGAAATCGACCGGGGCGATGTTGAGTGGCGGGAAGCCCGCCTCGCGCGTGGCATTGGCCACGACGGCGCGGGCGAACGGGAACAGCAGGCGCGGCGTCTCGATGAACAGCAGCGGCCCGTAGGCCTCCTGCGGCAGCTCGCCCAGCGACACGGTGCCGGCATAGACCAGCTCGAGCATGAACAGCGGTTCCTTCTCGGGCGTCTGGGCGCTGGCCTCGATCGTCAGTGCGACCTCGAAGGTCTTGGCGTCGAACTGGCGGTTGGTCACCTGGACGTTGAGCGTGAGCTGCGGCTGGGTCTGCTCGATTAGGCTCTGCGGCGCGCGCGGGTTCTCGAAGCTGAAATCCTTGATGTACTGGCCGTGCATGGTGAGCGGTGCTGCGGCCTGGGGCTGGTCGGCGGCAGGCTTGGCGGGCGGGGGCGTGGTCGTCATGGCGCACTTTCACTCGGTTGGGCACGGGGGTCGGCGGCGCGGGCGGTACCATGCAGGGCTGCACTGCACAAGGCGCGGGCAGGAGCGCCCGCGGGGCAATTGCCAAGGGACCCGCCGTTGGCGATGATAAACCCTTCTAATTGCGGGATTTGGCACAACTATGGATCGGTCTTCTCTGCGGCCTCTCGTGGGCGTTTCCGCCTGCCTCAAGGAAAACGGGCGGGGCGGCTGGCATCACACGGTGGGCGAGAAATACGTCCAGGCGGCGGTCCGCGCCGTCGGCGCCCTGCCGATTCTGATCCCGGCGATCGGGCCCGAGTTCGATGGCGAGCCGGGCTTCATCGCCGCCCTCGATCGCCTGCTCGACGGGCTCGACGGCGTGCTGCTGACCGGCAGCCCGTCCAATGTCGAGCCGCACCACTATGGCAAGCAGAGCCGCGAGGGCACGCTGCACGATCCGGCGCGCGACGCCACGACCCTGCCGCTGATCCGGCACACGATCGAGCGCGGCGTGCCGCTGTTCGCGATCTGCCGCGGCCTGCAGGAGGTGAACGTGGCGCTGGGCGGCTCGCTGCACCAGCACGTGCACGAGGTCGAAGGCCGGCGCGACCATCGCTCGCCCAAGTCGCCCGACATGGACGTGAACTACGCGCCGACGCACGACATCGACGTCGTCGAGGGCGGCATGCTGCACCGCCTGCTGGGCGAGCGCCGCGTCAGGGTGAACTCGCTGCACGCGCAAGGCGTCGATGTGCTGGCGCCGCGCGCCAGGCTCGAGGCCGTCTGCTGCGAGGACGGCCAGGTCGAGGCGCTGAGCATACCCGATGCGCCGGGCTTCGCGCTCGCGCTGCAATGGCACCCCGAATACAAGGCGCTCGAAAATCCGGTCTCGATGAAGGTGTTCGCAGCCTTTGCCGCCGCCTGCCGCGCCCGTGCCGCCGCCCGGATGGGTGTCCCGTTGCGCGCCGCCGCCGAGTAGCCGATGGCTCAGCCCGCCAGCCGCAACAACGCCCGCCGCGATTTCTACGAGCGCATCGGCGGCCTCTCGATGGCGCCGCTGTGGGAATCGCTGCACCAGCTCGTGCCGCCGAGCCCTGCGCCCAAGTACCAGGCCGCGAGCTGGGACTACGACAAGGTGCGGCCGTTCCTGATGGAGTCGGGGGCGCTGATCACCGCCAAGGAAGCGGTGCGCCGCGTGCTGATCCTCGAGAATCCGGCGATGCCGGGCAGCGCCTGCATCACGCCCACTCTCTATGCCGGCCTGCAGCTCATTCTTCCCGGTGAGGTGGCGCCTGCCCATCGCCACACCCAGTCGGCGCTGCGCTTCATCGTCGAGGGCGAGGGCGCCTACACCGCCGTCGACGGCGAGCGCACGATCATGCGCGAGGGCGACTTCGTCATCACGCCGACCTGGACCTGGCACGATCACGGCAACGACTCGTCGAAGCCCATGGTGTGGCTGGACGGCCTCGACATACCGATGGTGGCGATGTTCAACGCGGGATTCGCCGAGAACGGCGAGACCGACGAACAGGCCGTCACGACGCCCGAAGGCACGTCGGACGCCAAGTTTGCCAGCGGCCTCCTGCCGGTCGACTGGAAGCCCGCCAAGCAGACCTCGCCGATCTTCAACTATCCCTACAGCCGCACGCGCGAGGCGCTGCGGGGTTTGGCCAAGGCCGGCCCGCCCGATGCCTGCCACGGCTACAAGCTGCGCTACGTCAATCCGGCAAGCGGCGGCGCGCCGATCGCCACCATGGGGACCTTCATGCAGCTCCTGCCCAAGGGCTTCGCGAGCGCACCCTATCGCAGCACCGACGGCACCGTCTTCTCGGTGGTCGAGGGCAAGGGCGAGAGCAAGGTGGGCGACAAGGTGATGCGCTGGAAGAAGCGCGACCATTTCGTCGTGCCGAGCTGGGCCAAGGTCGAGCACCGCGCCGATACCGACGCGGTGCTGTTCTCCTTCTCCGACCGTCCGGTGCAGGAGAAGCTCGACCTGTGGCGCGAGGATCGCGGCGCGAAGTAGCTTTTAGCCCGCGAGCCAGCCGGCGTCCCTGATTTGATCGCGGTAGGTCTTGCTGACCGGGACGCGTAGCCCGTTACGCAGGACGAGCACGAAGCGGCTGGCCGGGCGTTCCACCGACGCGATCGCGCCTTCCGCGACCCACCACGACCGGTGTACCTGCCGCCCTCGGCCGGGGGCGAGTTCGGTCAAAGCATCGCGCAGGCGCATGAGAACGAGGTCGCTTCCCAGCGCGGTGTGGATGCGCAGGTAATGGTCTTCCATTTCGAGCGCCAGCAGGTCGCGGCCGAGTGCCGGCGGGATGCGGCGGAAGAAGTCTGGCGAAGGGGGGGTGGGCGCATCGGCTTGGGGTTGGGAGGGTTGGGCTTGGGGCAGTGCCGCCACACGCGCGCGCTCGGCATCGGCATTGGCGCGTAGGCGCTGCTCGACGAACAGGCCGATCACCACCGATATGACGACGGTCAGGAAGGCATTCTGGGGGAAGAGCCGGGGTGCCATGGACAGCGGGATGGGCTGTCCCAGCCAGGAGTAGACAGCAATGATCTCGAACGTGCTGGGCACGGCGGCCAGCACGCCGACCAGGGCCATGCGACCGGCCACCGGCCAGCGGTCGATCGGCTCGATGCTGCCGAACCAGGCCGCGAGCAGGATGACCTGCAGCCAGCTCAGGATCCCGACGATGCCGAAGCTGGCGAGCCGGTGGACAAAGTCCATGCGCTCGTAGGTGCCGAACGGCCCGGTCACCGCCATCACGATGGCAATCCCGATCATCGGCGGCAGGTGATAGGGCAGCGACCGGACATAGGGCGATTCGCGCATCGTGAACGGATGATTGCCGTCAGATCACGAAAAACGCCAGCACTTCCACGTAGCGACGATGGATTGGGCGGTGGCAGCCACGGAAGGTGCTGGCCGCGAATGGTCGCCACCGGAGTTCGTCATGCCGTCATTTTTCCAAATCGTCACCAATACCCCTCTCTGGGTGTGGCCACTGATGGCGCTTGTCGTCTGGCTGGGCTTCCTGGGGTTGAAACCGCGCATCATTCCGGTGTGGCGCCTGGCGATCCTGCCGGCAGTCGGGTTGATCACTTCCTTGACGGGCATCGCCCAGGCGTCCCAGCCCGGACTGGCCGCCACTGGGTGGGCGATAGCCTTCCTGGCCGGCCTGCCGCTGGGCCGCGCCCTGGGCCATCGTCGAGCAGTGCGACGTCTGGAGGATGGCCGCCTGGAGATGGCCGGCGGCTGGTTCATGTTGGTCTTCGGCCTGTCGATCTTCGCCGCGCGATATGCCCTGGGTATCCTGTTTGGAGTCGCACCGGCCCTCAAGGCGGAGCCGCTTTGGATCGCGCTGCCGGGCGGCGTCGGCGGCATTGTGGCCGGCATCGGCATTGGCTGGCTGTTGGGTGTGTATCTGCGCACGCCCGGGACGCGGATCCGGCGCGCGATGATGGGGCTGTGGTTGGGATCGGCTAGTCTGCTGCTGGCGATTGCGGTCGCCTTTGGCGCCGTCATCGCCTTTAGCGCTCCCGGGGATTTGCCACGGCTGGCCGCCGGCGACTCCCTGCCCGGTATCGAGTCGTGGAACTTCTCGGAGATCCCCGAGGTCAAACGCATCGCCGCCCGTGACGGGGCACCGCTCACCTATCGCCTTTACACGGGCGCCAAAGACCGCACTGTCGTTCTGGTCCATGGTTCGTCGGGCGCCAGCCTCTCGATGCACAAGCTCGCCCAGGCCCTGCAGGCCGCCGGCGCCACGGTCTATTCGATCAGCCTGCGGGGTCATGGCGGCAGCGGCACGATCAACGGCGACAGTTCCTACAAGGGACAACTCGACGATGATCTCGTCGACTTCGTGCAGGCCGTGGGCCTTTCCGGTCCCACGGTCCATCGAACGCTGATGGGGTTCTCCTCCGGCGGCGGTTTCGTTTTGCGCACGGCAAGCGGTCCGAACCGCGCGATCTTCGACGACTATCTCGCCATCTCGCCATACGTCGCCCAGGATTCGCCGACGTCGCGGCCTGCTGCAGGCGGCTGGGTCAGCGTCGCGGTGCCGCGCGTCGTGGCATTGTCGATCCTCGACGGCTTCGGCCTGCCATGGTTTCAGGGGCTTCCGGTGGTGCGTTTCGCCACGACCGCGGCGCCGAGTGCCAGTCGCACGCCGGTCTATTCCTACCGGCTGTCGGCCGGCATGCAACCTGTGCGCGACTGGCGCGATGCGCTCGCCGGTATCGACCGGCCAACGACGGTCGTGGTCGGTGCGAAAGACGAGCTTTTCCGCGCCGACCAGTACAAGGCCTTGTTCGCCGACCTCAACACGAGGATTGCCGTGACGGTCGAGCCGGGATTTGGTCATCTCGACATGATCACCGATCCCAAGGCCTGCGCCGCCGTTGTGCGGCTGTGGCGAGAGTTGGCAGGGAGGACCTAGCCGGCGCCGCCTTTCGACTGCGCCGGTGAGTTCCTAGTTGGCGACGGCGATGTCAACCAGCTTGCCCGTCATGCCTTTGAGGGCGCCGACCTGAGTGGCTTTGCCACTGGCGAGGTCGACCGTGAAGAGCATGCCGTCGGCGATCAGCCAGGCGGTGTTCTTGCCGTCGCCGTCGCTGGCGATGTCCATGACGACGTCGGTCGGGGTCTTGACGCCCACCATGCCGCGGGTCTTCAGCACACCGTCGTTGGGCGGGTTCTGCAGCACCAGCGCGCCGTTGCCGCCGTCGACGTGGAACAACTCGGTACCCTTGGCACCCTTCATCGAGTTGGTGTAGGCGCCGGCGGCGACGGCCGGCTTCCTGGCCGCGCTGGCGTCGGCGGCATCGTAGTTCAGGGGCTTGTCGACGATGGTGGCGCCGGTGTCGACATTGATGCGCAGGCTCGCGCCATCGGCGCCGATCACGCGCAGCCGGTCGGCCACCGGGTTGAAGTCAACGACCGGACGCGGCCCAAGCGTCACTTTTTCCGACAGCATGCTGCCGGGAGTCGCCTTGCCGCTCATGTGGTCGATGACCACGAGTTGTCCGCCCACTGTGAGGCCATAGAGTTTGCCGTCGGCCGGGCGCACATCGATGCCCACGACCTTGTCGGCGCCGGAAATCGCCATCGGGGCCGACGCGGCCATTGTGGCAGTGTCGATTTTCACCAGCTTGTTGTCCGCGGTGAGCCCGACCAGGGTCGCGGCTTCGGCCGAGGCCATGCCGATCGAAAGCGCCAGCAGCGACGCGCCGCCAAGGCGTGCGAACTTGCTCGTGAAGGCCATCTGTCCCCTCCTGTTCTGCGGTTCGTGCGAGGCGCACGATCCTTAGACGCAGCCAGAGGCCGCCCCGGATGTCCTTCTCACGGGGTCGTGAAACGCGGTGAAGAGAAGCTAGGCGATGCGCCGTTTCTGGGCCGCCACCGAGCCGGCGCACTGGTCGGCCGGCAGGGGCCTGAGGTGGGTGTCGTAGGCGTCGGCGAACTCGGCCCGCCAGGGCGCGCCGTTGCGGCGATAGAGCGAGACGAACAGCGTGCAGGCGTCGGACTGATAGCGCAGTACCCGCGCCGGCTCGTCCTTGCGGTCGAGCGCTGCGGCACCGAATGTGGTCGCGAGCTGCTGCTCGTCCATGCCCTTGATGCGGTCGAGCGGGATCGGTGTGCCGGGGTTGCGCGAGGTGAAGACACCCTTCTCGCCGCCGGCGAGGGAATACTGCGGGCCGGAGTCCGTGACGCAACCGCCGAGGAGAAGGATGAACGTGAGAGCCCCAAATGCCTTTTTCATGCCATTATTCTAGCGCGGCCCGGCCGGCAAATTAAGGGGCGGCTTCAGCGTCTGGGCGACATGGACCATGGCCGCCACGCCCAGGACCGGCACGATCAGGTTCAGGATCGGGATGGTACCCAGGAAGACGATGGCGATCCCGGTCAGCCACAGCACGCCGGCATTGGCCTTGCGCCAGGCTTTTACGTCGGCCGGGTCGCGGCGGCGGAGCGCCACCTGCTCATAATATTCCCGGCCGGTGAGCCAGCCGTTGGCGCCATAGAACAACGCCGCACCCAGACCGGCAACGAACAGCGCCACCAGGTAGAACGGCAGCAGCACCAGGTTGAGCGCCACCAGAGTGAGCAGGAACACGACGCCCGAGCGGATGCCGACCCACACCGGAATGCCGCGTGCCCTTCCGAGTTGCGGGTAGTGCTCGGCTTCGACGATGTCGGCGATCCTTTCGAGGAAGATCGAGATTACGATGCCGAAGCTTGCCGGAAACAGCATCAGCGCCACCACCGTGACTGCGCCGCCGCCCAGCCAGCGGATGGTCTCGTTCAGCCAGCTCCACTTGAAGGTGGCGAAGGACTGCAGCGCCCACCATGCCACGACGCCGATGGCGATCTGCAGCACCAGCGACAGCGCCAGCGACTGCCAGATGACGCCGCGCAGCCTGGGGTCGCCAAGCTGCCGGATGGCCAGTTCGAAGGCGCGAATCATGCCTACTGTGGCCCGACGATTCCAGCCGACATCAGCTCGCCGATCTCCTTGGCCGAGAAGCCGCTCTCGCCCAACACCTCTTCGGTGTGCTGGCCACGCCTGGCGGCGGGACCCTTCACGCTTTCCTTGGTGCGCGAAAAGCGCGGGGCGGCGGCTGGCTGTGCGAAGCCCGAGACGTCGACATAGGCGCCGCGCGCCTTGGCGTGCGGATGCTGCGAGGCCTCCTCCATGGTGAGCACCGGCGCGAAGCAGATGTCGGTCCCCTCCATGATCGCGCACCATTCGTCGCGCGTCTTGGTCCTGAAGACACCCTCGAGCTTGGCCTTGAGGTCGCCCCACATCTTGCGGTCCATCTGCGCAGGCAGGTTCTGCCCCTTCAATCCGGTCTTCTCGAGCAGCAGCTCGTAGAACTGCGGCTCGATCGAGCCGATGGAGACGAACTTGCCGTCCTTGGTCTCATAGGTGCCGTAGAAGTGAGCGCCGCCGTCCAGCATGTTGGTCTCGCGCTCGTCCTTCCACAGACCCGCACCCGCCATGCCGTAGATGCCGCCCAGCAGCAGCGCTGCGCCGTCGACCATGGCGGCATCGACGATCTGGCCCTTGCCCGACCGCTGCGCTTCCAGGAGGCCGCACACCATGCCGAAGGCCAGCAGCATGCCGCCGCCGCCGAAGTCGCCGACCAGGTTGAGCGGCGGCATCGGCTTTCCCTTGCTGCCGATCGCATGCAGCGCGCCGGTCAGCGCGATGTAGTTGATGTCGTGGCCGGCAGCCTTGGCGAGCGGCCCTTCCTGGCCCCAGCCGGTCATGCGGCCGTAGACCAGCCTGGGATTGCGCTTGAGGCAGACGTCGGGGCCGACACCCAACCGCTCGGCGACGCCGGGACGGAACGGCTCGGTCATGCCGTCGGCCTTCTCAATCAACCGCAGCACGACGTCGATACCTTCCTTCTTCTGCAGATCGACCGAGACCGAGCGCCGACTCCTGTTGTGAACGGCGAACTTGGGATCGGCGAGGCGATCCATGACATGGCTCTTGGTGCGGTCGACGCGGATCACGTTGGCGCCCATATCGCCCAGCATCATCGAGCACATCGGCCCCGGACCGATTCCGGCCAGCTCGACGATCGTCAGTCCCGAAAGCGGCCCCGCCATGTGTTTTCTCCCGCAAAATGCATGTTTTCTCGGTAGCGCCATGGTAGCTGAAGGGTCAGGCGTTACAAAATGTGCCGCGCGGTCTAAAGTCCGCGCCGCGAGAGGCGGTCGGAGGAAACGGATGGGGTTGGGCCGGTTTTTCACGGCGGGAGCGCTTGTGCTCGCCGTCGTGGGCAGTGCGTTTGCGCAGCAGGCGACGCCTCCTGCGGCGGCTCCGGCGCCGGCCAAGGAGTACAGTCAGCAGTTCCTGGTACCGGGTTCGTGGTTTCATGGCGTCCACGGGCTCGCCTTCAACAAGGATGACCAGCTTTTCGCCGGTTCCGTCATCGGTCAAACCATCTATCGCGTGCAGGTCGATACCGGTGAAGTCGATCGCGCGATCGATCTGCCGGCAGGCATGGCCGACGACATCGCCTTCGCCGACGACGGCACCATGGCGTGGACCGCCTTCCTGTCGGGCAAGGTCTATATTCGACGGCCCGGCGGCGAGCCCGTCGAAGTCGCGCACGGCATGAGCGGACCCAATTCGATCGCCTTCGGCAAGGATGGCCGCCTGTTCGTCAGCGAGGTCTTCCTGGGCGATGCGCTCTACGAGATCGATATCAAGAATGCCGGCAAGCCCAACTCAGGTTTCAAGGCGTTGCCACGCAACGAGCTGCGCAGGATCGCGGAGAAGCTGGGTGGGCTTAACGGTTTCGAGATCCACAAGGACGACGGCTTTCTCTACGGGCCGCTGTGGTTCAAGGGCGAAGTCGCCAAGATCAACCTCGAGAGCGGCGCGATCGAGATCATTGCTTCGGGCTTCAAGATTCCGGCCGCCGCCAACATCGATCCGCAGAACCGCGACAATCTCTACGTCGTCGACACCGGGACCGGCGGCATCTGGAGCGTCAGCCTCACCAGCAAGGTCAAGCGGCTGGTCTCTTCGATGAAGCCCGGCCTCGACAATCTCGCCTTCGACTCGCGTGGCCGCCTGTTCGTCACCTCGATGACCGACAACGGCATCTACCTGGTCGACAAGCACACCGGCGCCGCCAGGACGATCGTCGAAGGCAGGCTCGCCAGCCCGGCTGATCTCGCGGTCACCACCGACGGCGGCAAGGAGACCGTGCACGTGGCCGACGTGTTCAGCTACCGCACCGTCGACGGCCAGAACGGTGCAGTCGCCGACGTGCTGCGCGTGCACGGCGACACCCATGCATATCCCATCGGCATTTCAGTGGGACCGCGGCACGTTCTGTTGACGAGCTGGTTCTCCAACACTGTCGAGAAGGTCGATCGCAAGACCGGAAAACTGGTGGCAACCCTGACCGGCTTTGCCGCCCCGGCCGACGCCATCGAGGCGGCCGACGGCACGCTCCATGTCGTGGAAATCGCCAGCGGCAATCTCGTGAAGGTGAGCCCCGACGGCAAGACGCGCAGCATTGTCGCCAAGGAACTGCGCGGGCCGGTGACGATTGCCCAGGGCCCGGGCAACCTTATTTACATTACCGAATACGCAGCCGGTGCCGTCACCCAGATCGACACCGCCTCGGGTGCGCGCAAGGTCGTGGCCGATGGCCTGGCAGGCCCCGAAGGCATCGACGTCGGACCCGACGGCCGCCTGTTCATCGCCGAAGTCGGCCAGAAGCGCGTGGTCGCCATCCACCCCGACACCGGTGCGAAGACCGTGATCGCCTCCAATCTCGATATCGGCGTGCCGACCTACACCGGCGGTCCACCGGCCCTGGTGCCGACTGGCGTGGCAGTGGCCAAGTCGGGGGCGGTCTATGTCAGCTCCGACATCCGCAACGCTCTCTACAAGCTGACGCCGCCTTCACAGTAAGAGTAACGCGATGCCCGGCATTCCCTTCATCAAGGACTTCAAGTTCGACTACGGCACGGCGATGGAGGTGACGCCGCTGATCCGCCGCGTCGTCGCCAACAACCCGAGCCCGTTCACCTTCAAGGGCACCGGCACCTACATCATCGGTCACGGCAATGTCGCGGTGGTCGATCCCGGCCCCGATCAGCAGGACCATATCGACGCCGTACTGCGCGCCGTGCGCGGCGAGACGGTGACCCACATCCTGGTCACCCACACCCACATCGATCACGTGCCGGCCACGCCCGCACTCGTCAAGGCGACCGGCGCCAAAGTCTATAGTTATGGCCCGCACCCCGGGCCACCCGAGGGCGTGACGACGGAGCAGGAAGGGGATTTCGCCTTTGCTCCCGATATCAAGCTCAACGACGGTGATGTCATTCGGGGCGACGGTTGGAACGTCGAGGCGGTCTATACGCCCGGCCACATTTCCAACCATCTCTGCTTCGCCGTGAAGGAAGACAAGGCGCTGCTCTCGGGCGACCATGTCATGGGCTGGTCAACGGCCGTGATCTCGCCGCCCGATGGCAACATGGCCGACTACTTTGCGAGCCTGCGCAAGCTGTTGTCGCGCGATGAAACGCTTTACATCCCCACGCACGGCGCCGAGATCCGCAATCCCAATCCCTTCGTCCAGGCCTACATCGAGCATCGCCTCGGCCGCGAGGCGCAGATCCTGGCGCGCCTCAAGGAAGGCCCGCAGACCATCCCGCAGATGGTGGCCAAGAACTACGCCGATACCCCGATTCATCTTCACGCCGCCGCCGGCCGCTCGATGTTGGCGCATCTGGTGCAGATGGCGAAGGACGGCCGCGTCAAGACCGAGGACGGCCGCGCTGCGATCGATTCCGTCTATCGGCTGTAGGAGATCGTGCATGGACTTGAAACTTGCCGGTCGCACCGTGCTGATCACCGGCGGCAGCCGCGGCATCGGCTTCGCCTTCGGAAACAAGAGGTTTTACACCAGTTTTTCCAGCAAGTAAATTTTCCCAATTTTGTTTAACCCCAATGCCAAGTGCCGAAGGCTGCGCCGTCCACATCGCCTCACGGTCCAAGGAGTCGCTCGAGGCGGCGCGGGAGAAAATCCGCGCCCGCCACAATGTGCCGGTCGAGATCCATCCGGCGGACTTTTCCAAGGGTGACACGGCCCGTAGCGTCGTCGACGCCGTGGGCCATCCCGACATCCTCGTGAACAACGCCGGCGCCATCCCGCGCGGCGACATCTTCGGCATGACCGAGCCGAAATGGCGCGAGGCGTGGGAACTGAAGGTGTTCGGCTACGTCAATGCCACGCGCGCCATGCTGGAGAAGTTCTATGCCCGCAAGAAAGGCGTGGTGGTGAACATCATCGGGCTTGCCGGCGAGAGCTTCAACTACGACTACGTCGCCGGCACCATGGGCAATGCAGGCCTGATGGCCTTCACCCGCGCCGTGGGCTCGAGGAGTGTCGACCATGGCGTGCGCGTGGTGGCGATCAATCCACCGGCCACCCGCACCGATCGCATGCTGACCTTGCTGCGCGGTCAGGCCGAGCAGCAGTTCGGCGATCCTGAGCGCTGGCCCGAACTCACCAGGCACATGCCGTTCGGCCGCGCCGCCGAACCTGAGGAGGTCGCCGATCTCGCGGTGTTCCTGGCGTCGGACCGCGCCAGCTACATCAGTGGCGTGGTGATGACCCTCGACGGCGGTCAGGCTGCGCGGCACTAGCCGCGCACAGGACTACTTGTACTTGCTGGCAGCGGCCTTGGCGCCCGGGTTGGTATGCGACGCCGCGAAGGGCGAGGTCGAGACGACCTTCTTGGACTTGTCCTGCTTGGGCTTCTTCTTTTCGCGATTGCTACGGAGCTGACCTTTGGCCATGTGTGTTCCTTCCCTGAACGCGTGCGCGGCGGGACCTTAGGCGTATTTCATCGGCGTGTACGATCTGTCTCGCGGGGCCATTGTTCATCCGTCGAAACGATGCCGCTCGGGCCGGAAACGCCGGGCAGGGGGCGATGGCGCGGGACCGGCCCGATGATGGGCGCCTCGATCCTGGCTTCGATCTTCGGCTGGGCAGCCAGACGCTCGGCAGGTGCATCGGACAACCCAAGCCGGCCGCCGGCCGCGATCGCCCCGACGCCCACCAGAAGAAGGCCGACGCAGGCGCCGGGCCAATAGCCCCAAGCGGCGCTGTGCCGCCAGCAGGGCATGATGGCGATGCCGATCACCACCAACAGGAGCGTAAACCCCAAAATGAGCATCCGGCCTCCGCCATCTCCCTTTCGCGGGAAAACGGCGTCGTCGCCGGGAGGTTCCGCCTTGATTTCGCCTTTACCGGTCTGCCCGGCAGAGGCGTGCCGGTTCATCCACAGTGCAGCGCATGACGCCACGGGCCGGTGCGGCGATAGTATCGGCAAAACAATGACCGACGCCCTCTCGACCGCCTACGCGCTGCTGCATTCCGTCTTCGGCTTCAACGAGTTCCGCCCCGGCCAGGAGGAAATCGTGCGCGCCGTGCTGGCCGGCGAGAATGTGCTCACCGTCATGCCGACCGGCAGCGGCAAGTCGCTGTGCTACCAGCTCCCCGCCCTGGTCCGGCCGGGGCTGACGCTCGTGGTGTCGCCGCTGATCGCCCTGATGCGTGACCAGGTTCGTGCCCTGGCAGCCGCCGGCGTTGCGGCCGGCAGCCTCAATTCCAGCAACGAGCCAGGCGAGACGGCCCGGGTGATGGACCTGCTGCGAAAGCGCGAGCTTCGCCTGCTCTATGTCGCGCCCGAGCGGCTGGCGCGGCCCGACACGGTCGAGATGCTGGCCGAGGCCAACGTTACCTTGATGGCGATCGACGAGGCCCATTGCGTCTCGCAATGGGGCCACGACTTCCGACCCGAGTACCTCACCTTGGGCAACGTCGCGCGCCAGATCGGCGGCCGGCTGCAGACCCTGGCGCTGACGGCAACGGCCGATGCGCCGACGCGCGGCGACATTGTCGAGAAGCTGTTTCCCTCGGTGCCGCCGCGTGTCTTCGTCCGGAGCTTCGACCGGCCGAACCTGCGGCTCGCATTTCAGACCAAGGAGCGCTCTTCGCGTCAGGTCCTGGCGTTCGTGCGCGCCCACGAGGGCGAGAGCGGAATCGTCTATTGTGCCTCGCGCCGCAAGGTCGAGGAGTTGTCGGCCACGCTCGCCGAGGCCGGCGTGCGCGCGCTGCCCTATCATGCCGGCCTCGACAAGCGCGTGCGCGACGCCAACCAGGATTCGTTCCAGCAGGACGACGGCGTGGTGATGACCGCCACCGTCGCCTTCGGCATGGGCATCGACAAGCCAGACGTGCGCTTCGTCTGTCATGCCGACCTGCCGTCCAACGTCGAAGCCTATTATCAGGAGATCGGCCGCGCCGGCCGCGACGGGCTGCCGGCCGACACGCTGACGCTCTATGGCCTGGGCGACATGCAGCTCCGCCGCCTGCAGATCGAACAGAGCGACTCCTCCGACGAGCGCAAACGCATCGAGCGCCAGCGGCTGGGGGCGCTGCTGGCCCTGGCCGAGGCGCCGCGCTGTCGCCGCCAGACCCTGCTCGCCTACTTCGGCGAGCAATCCGAGCCCTGCGGCAATTGCGATCTCTGCGTCGAGGGCGTCGAGCGCTTCGATGGCACCATCGATGCCCAGAAGGCGATGTCGGCCATCCTGCGCACCGGCGAACGCTTCGGTGTGGAATGCCGCGCACGCCGTCCTCGATCTTCGGGAAGTCATTCGCGGCGGCGTCCTTGGCCACCTTCTTGCCGGCCTCGCGGGCGCGGATGGCGTTGGCGAAATTCTTGTAGATGTTGGCAAAGGCTTCGAGGTACGGCAGCGATCGTGGGCGACGCCGACACGGCCCTGCTCGATGCCCTGAAGGCGCTGCGTACCAAACTGGCGCGGACCCAGAACGTGCCCGCCTATGTCGTCTTCTCCGATCGGACGCTTGCCGAGCTCGCCTCGCATCGGCCTGCCAACCCAGGCGCCATGCGCGAGATCCATGGTATCGGCGACGCCAAGCTCGAACGCTATGGGGCGGCGTTCCTCGAGGTCATTCGGACAAACGCCTAGGTTCCGGCGACGTCATTCGCCCGACGGTTCGGGGTTTTCGAACGGCGTGCCGGCCTTCAGGATTCGATAGCGGCCATCCTGGATCTCGGCCGCGGTCACGACTCCCGTGCGGGCGCTACCGCCGTCGAGACCGAGGCGGTCGCCTTCGAACAGGTGCGGATCGTCCATGCCGCTGATCGCCTTGTGCTTGTCGGGCGGTGTGTGACCGTGCACCACGAGTGTGCCGCCGAAACCCTGCTTCCAGTCGAGGAAGCCGTGGTTGATCCAGGCCCAGCGTGCCTCGGTGAAGATCAGCCACGGCCGCGCCAGGAACTCGTCGGGGTCGGCATGCGGGTCGAGACCGCCATGGACGAACAGCGTATTGCCGAGCCGCACATGTGAGCGCATGGCCTGCAGCCGGTGCACGACGTCTTCGCCCAGCGCCTCCTTGAGCAGCGCCTGGTCGGCGTGCGTCGCCGCATGGCCCGCCCGCGCCGCCATCTGGTCGAGCAGCTTCTGGCCGCCCATGCGCTTCGCGATTGATCAGGTCGCCGAGGTAGATCAGTCGTCGCTTGCCCTTGGCCTCGTGGGCCAGACCCTGGATCGACTGCAGAAGGACGGCCAGTTCGGCTGCGCAGCCATGGATGTCGCCGATGGCGAAGACGGTCTCGCCCTTGAGCGCAAACGGTGCGGGCTTCCAGGCGGAAATCTTGACGGGGAGGCTCATGGCCGAATGGTATCGCTATCCCGCGCGCCGCTCCACCGGCACGGGCGCGCAACGCCCGAATTCCACCTTCGCCGCGCGGGCATAGCCACTGTCGGTCAGCTCCTTCAGCCGGGCGATGGCGGCACCGATATCGTCTTTGGCCGCGACCAGAGTCACGACCGCGCCCACGACCCTGAGGCCATAGGTCGTGATCATCGCCACCAGCACGCTTGCGGCACCGTTCCACTGGGCTCCGAGGTCCATCCGTGAAAAACGTGCGTGGTGGAGGTGGGTTCCCCCCGTCGTGCCAGGCCCCGATGCTGCGGGCATCCGTCGTAGAAC
Organism: Rhodospirillales bacterium; assembly: GCA_016191685.1. Lineage (GTDB taxonomy): Bacteria > Pseudomonadota > Alphaproteobacteria > Reyranellales > Reyranellaceae > Reyranella. The sequence goes on from JACPVT010000054.1 coordinate 24,162, forward strand.
GGAAGCAAGGGAAGGATAGACCACATGACCGGTATCAATCGTCGCCGCGTTCTCGCTGCGGGAATGGGCGCTGCAATGGCGGTGCCGGGCGTTGCCACATCTGGTCCAGCGCGGGCTCAGTCTGCGTGGAAACCCGACAAGCCGATCACGGTCTACAATCCGCTGGCCGCCGGCGGCGTGTGCGACGTGCATCTGCGCTTTCTGGGCGAACGTGTCGGCCGCAAGTGGGGCCAGCAGGTGAACGTCGACGTGAAGGCGGGCGCCGCCGCCACGCTGGCCGCGGCGCAGATGGTGAGCGTCAAACCGGACGGCTACATTATCGCCTGCATGACCATCAACAGTCTGCGCTATCCACACTATCAGCAGGCCACCTGGCATCCGCTGCGCGATTTTTCCTACATCATCGGCTTGTCGGAATTCACCTTCGGCGTCGTCGTCCGCCAGGACTCGCCCTACAAGACGATCGGCGACCTGGTCGAGGCGGGAAAGCGCCAGCCCGAGAAGCTGAACTACGGCACCAGCGGCGTCGGCGGCACCGGCCACCTGCTGATGATCGAGACCGAGCAGGCGACCGGTGCGCGCTTCACCCATATTCCTTACAAGGGCGGCGCCGAATGGATGCCGGCGTTGCTGGGAGGCCACATAGATTTCGTTCCCGATGGCGCGGCCTGGGCGCCGTTCGTCGAGAATGGCCAGGTGCGCGTGCTGGCGATGGCGACCGAAAAGCGCTTCGGCAAGTATCCCGACAAGCCGACGCTGATCGAGAGCGGCATCAATGCCGTGGCCGTCAGCCCCTACGGGCTGGTCGGGCCGAAGGACCTGCCGCCTCAAGTCGTTCAGGCGCTGCACGACGCCTTCAAGGAGGCAATGGCCGACCCCGGCCACCAGCCGCTGCTCGACAAGTACATCCAGGAACCGTGGTATCGCGATCCCGCCGGCTATCGTGCCTTTGCCGAGAAGTACTACGTCGATGTGAAGCCGACGCTGGTCAAGGCGGGCCTCGCCAAGTCGTGAGCGTTCTGGTCCGGGGCTTCTAAGCCGCGTCGTTCTCGCGAATGAAGGTGCGGACCCGCGGCATGATCTGCTCACGCCATTTGCGGCCGTTGAAGATGCCGTAGTGGCCGACCCGGGGCTGTTCCCAGTGGACGTGGCGGGCGCCGGGAATGTTGGGCGTCAGGGCATGGGCCGCCTTGGTCTGGCCGATGCCGGAAATATCGTCGAGTTCACCTTCGACCGTCATCAGGGCGGTCTCGATGGCGGCGGGATCGATCCGGCGGCCGCGGCTCACCCACTCGCCACGCGGCAGCAGGTGCTCCTTGAAAACCACTTCGATGGTCTGGAGGTAGAATTCTGCGCTCAAGTCCATGACCGCGAGATATTCGTCGTAGAAGGCGCGGTGACCGTCGGCCGAATCGTCGTCGCCCTTCACCAGATGCTCGAACTGCCGCATGTGGGCGTTGACGTGACGGTCGAGATTCATGGAGATGAAGCTGGTGAGCTGCAGGAACCCCGGATAGACGCGGCGCATGGAGCCGGGGTAGCCGAGCGGCACCGTCGAGATCACGTTCTGGCGGAACCACATCATCGAGTTGCGCATCGCGAGATCATTGGGAACGGTCGGGCTCTGGCGGGTGTCGATCGGGCCGCCCATCAGGGTGAGCGACTTGGGCTGGCGCGGGTCCTTGGCCTCAGCCATCAGGGCGGCGGCGGCCAGCACCGGCACCGAGGGTTGGCAGACGGCGATGACGTGCACGTCGGGTCCGAGATAGCGACAGAAGGCGATGATGTAGTCGATGTAATCGTCGAGGTCGAAGTTGCCGTCGGTGAGCGGCACTTCGCGGGCGTCGGTCCAGTCGGTGATGAAGACGTCATGCTCGGGCAGCAGCGCCTCGACCGTGCCGCGCAGCAGGGTGGCGTAGTGGCCGCTCATCGGCGCTACCACCAGCACTTTGGGATCGCGTCTGGTCGTGTCGCGATGGAAATGGAGGAGATCGCAGAACGGCTTGCGCAGCAGGAGCTCCTCGTTGACCTCGACGGTTTCGTTGTCGATCCGGGTGGTCGCGAGGCCGAACGCGGGCTTGCCGTAGTTCTGGGTGAGTCGCGCCACGATCTCGGCGCCGGCCGCTACAGACTTGCCGAACCAGGTATCGGACAAGGGGTTGTAGGGGCTGGAATAGGCCTGCTCGAGGGCGTTGGCCCACAGGCGAACCGGCTTGGCGAGCTGCCGATGAAATTCGTACGCGTGATAAAGCATGTGGTGCCGGATTGTACGTGGTGCCGACCGCTTGTCACTTCAATATTGCAGCGCACAATGTGTGTAGATTCAATAGTTTAGAGTAGCCGCCCCACGGCTGCGGCGATCGCCTCGGCCTTGGCCTCGTGGGTGAAGTGGGTGACGAACCGGCCGTTGCGGTCGAGCAGATAGACGATCGAGGAATGGTCCATCAGGTAGGGTCCACCATCCTTGCCCGGGACCTTCTGGAAATACACGCGGTAGGCGCGGGCGACCGCGGCAATCTGTTCCGGCGTGCCGGTGAGGCCGATGAAGGTCGGTCCGAAGTTGGGCACGTAGCCTTTCAGCAGCGCCGGCGTGTCGCGCTCTGGATCGACGGTGATGAACACGAGGTTCACCTTCCCGGCGGCATCAGCCCCCAACTTCTCGATCGCCGTTTCCATCAGCAGAAGCGAAGTCGGGCAGACATCGGGACAGTAGGTGAAGCCGAAGTAGATCAGTGTCGGCTTGCCCTTGAGGCTGTCGCTGGTGACGGTACGGCCGTCCTGGTCGACCAGGCTGAACGGCCCGCCGATGCTGGGGCGGCCGCCGTGCATGGCATCCCAGCCGATCCAGCCGGCGGCGGCGGCAAGAACTACAATCCAGACGCCGAGCAGGGCTTTCATGGTACGCGACATGGGCCGGAACATGGGCCGGCCGGGGCAGCTCGACAAGCCGGACCGCTGGTCGCACAAGAGGAGTTGATGAGCGCGGATATCGTCCTCCTGGCGCGCGCCGCCGACTACGCCGCCCGCCAGCACATCGCGCAGCGGCGCAAGGGCGAACGCGCCGAGCCCTACATCAACCATCTGACCGAGGTGGCGGCGCTGCTCGCCGAGGCGACCGGCGGCGATGACGCGACGCTGCTGGCTGGCGGTCTGCTGCACGACACGCTGGAGGACACCGACGCCACCTACGAGGATCTCGAGCAACGATTTGGCCCAGAGGTCGCGGCGCTGGTGGCCGAGGTGACGGATGACAAGTCTCTGCCCAAGGAGGAGCGCAAGCGCCTGCAGATCGACAAGACCCCGGGCAAATCACGGCGCGCCAAGCTGCTGAAAATCGCCGACAAGACATCCAATCTGCGCAGCATGGTGACCAGTCCGCCGGCCGGGTGGTCGCCGGAGCGGTTGCGCGACTACGTCGTGTGGGCCGAACAGGTGGTGCGCTCGTGCCGTGGGCTCAATCCTGCGCTCGACAGCGCGTTCGACGCCGCGCACGCCGATGCGAAACGGCATCTCGGCTGAGGAGGCGCGTCCGTGACCGAGCGCATCGTGGTGCTGGGTGGCGGCTTTGCCGGCCTGTGGAGCGCCCTCGGCGCCGCCCGTGCGCGCGACGAGTTCGGCGCCGGGTCGCTCGAGATCGTGCTGCTAAACGACTCGCCCTGGCATTCGATCCGCGTGCGCAACTACGAGGCCGATCTCGCGGGCACGAGGGTCGCGCTCGACAGCGTGCTCGGTCCAGTCGGTGTGCGTTGCCTCGAGGGCACGGTGAGCGGCATCGATGTCGCGCAACGCAGCGTCCGCTATGGTGGCGAAACCATCGGCTACGACCGTCTGATCTTCGCGCTGGGCAGTCGTCTTGCGCGGCCGCCGATCCCGGGGCTCGCCGAGCACGGCTTCGATGTCGACACCTATGCTGCCGCAGTGCGGCTCAATGGACACATTGCGGGTCTCGCCAACAAATCCTCCTCGACCGTGCTCGTGGTGGGCGGTGGGCTGACCGGGATCGAGGCCGCTACCGAGATGCCGGGCAAGCTGCGTGCGGCCGGCATCGCATCGCCGCGTGTCATCCTGGCCGACCACGCATCCCGCGTCGGTTCCGGCATGGGCGAAGGCGCACTTCCCGTCATCAACGAGGCCCTTGCCGCTCTCGGCATCGAGGCACGCGGCGGCGTCTCGATCACCGCCATCGACCCCGAGGGCGCAACTCTCGATGGCGGCGAACGCATTGCCGCCGCCACGGTCGTCTGGTGCGCCGGCATGCAGGCCCATCCTCTCACGGCGCAATTCCCGGCTGAGCGCGACCGGCTGGGCCGTCTGCCGGTCGAGCCGTCGCTGAAGATCAAGGGACTCGCGGCCGAGTTTGCCGCCGGTGATGCGGCATGGTTCCTGGTCGATGGCGTCCACGCTTCGGTGATGTCATGCCAGCATGGCCGGCCGATGGGCCGCTTCGCCGGCCACAACGTCGTCTGCGACCTGCTGGGCCGGCCACTGCTGCCGCTCCGGATCGACTGGTACACGACGATCCTCGACCTCGGACCGTGGGGCGCCGTCTACACCGAGGGCTGGGACCGGCAACTCGTATCGTGTGGTGCAGCGGCCAAACGCACCAAGGAAATCATCAATCGCGAACGCATCTATCCGCCGCAATCGGGGGATCGCCGGGCGATCCTCGATGCTGCGGCGCCTATGGTGCAGGCGCCGCCCGTCCGATTTGGCTAAGCTCGGCGGTGCCGAGGGAGGAAGCGATGTTCTATGACGCCGCCAAACGCGACCACGGGCTGCCGCAGGATCCGCTGAAGTCGTTGATCGTGCCGCGACCGATCGGCTGGATTTCGACGATGGACGCCCAGGGCCGGGTCAATCTCGCGCCCTACAGCTTCTATAACGGCGTCGGCGAGTTCCCGCCGATGGTCTACTTTTCCACGACCGGCACCTACGGCGACACGCCGACCAAGCACAGCCGCATGAACGCCGAGCAGACCGGCGAGTTCGTGGTCAATATGGTGAGCGCCGCTCTCGCCGAGCAGATGAACATCACCACCACCATGGTGGCGTTCGGCGTCGACGAGCTGAAGCTTGCCGGCCTCACTGCCGTGCCCTGCCGTTTCGTCAAGCCGCCGCGCGTCAAGGAATCGCCGGTGGCGCTGGAGTGCAAGTACTGGCGCACCATCGAGATGCCGGCCGAGAAGGGCCACGAAGGCAAGCGCGGCTCGGTGGTGTTCGGCCAGGTGGTCGGCATCCACATCGACGACGGCATCATCAAGGACGGCCGCATCGACACGCTGGCATTCAAACCGGTTGCACGGTTAGGTTATAGCGAATACACCACCACCGAGAATGTCTGGCGCATGCGCCGGCCGGATGACCCCCGCTATCAGTAGGCCGAGGTATCAATAATGTTCTACGACATGACCGGCCACGACCATGGCGGGATGCTGATTCCCTTCACGGCGCTGGTCGTGCCGCGTCCCATCGGCTGGATCTCGACGGTCGACAGTCAGGGCCGCGTCAATCTCGCGCCCTACAGCTTCTACAACGCCGTCAGCGGCTCGCCGCCCATGGTCTATTTCTCGACCACCGGCACCTATGGCGACAACCCGACCAAGCACTCCCGGCGCAACGCCGAGGAGACGGGCGAGTTCGTGGTCAACATGGTGAGCGCTGAGCTCGCCGAGCAGATGAACGTCACGACGACGATGGTCGACTACGGCGTCGACGAGATGAAGCTGGCGGGTCTCGCCCCCGCGCCGTCGCGCGTCGTCAAACCGCCGCGCGTCGCCCGTTCGCCGATCGCGCTCGAGTGCAAGTACTGGAAGACGGTCGAGATGCCGGTGGAGGAAGGCCGCGAGACGCAACAGGCCGTCGTGGTGTTCGGCCGGGTCGTCGGCATCCATATCGACGACAGCATCGTCAAGGAGGGCCGCCTCGACACGCTGGCCTTCAAGCCGGTCGCGCGGCTCGGCTACAGCGAATACACCACGACCGAAAACGTCTGGAAGATGCGGCGGCCGGACGACCCTCACTATCAGTGAGGGGCAACGACCGGCGCGACTGATCGGGCCAGCGCCAGCACACGCTTGTCGGCCATGGCCTCGCCCATCAGCATGAAGCCCACCGGCAGTTCGCCGGCGGCGTGGCAAGGCAGGCTGATGCCGCAACGGTCGAGGAAGTTGCCGACCGTGGTGTTGCGCAGCAGCAGCATGTTCTTCTTGGTGAAGCCATCGGCCGTTGCGACCTCGTCGAGCGTCGGTGCCACGATGGCGCAAGTCGGCATCGCCACGGCGTCGTAGTTCGAGGTGATGGCCGAGACGCGGCGGCAGAGGTCGGCGCGCCTGCCCAGGAGGTCGATGTAGTCAGCGGCACTCATGTCCTTGCCGCGCAGGATGCGGGGCGCCACGAGTTGGTCGTAATCGTTGTGCCGGCGGGCGATCAGATCCCTGTGCCAAGCGTAAGCCTCGGATGCGGCAAACCCGCCTTTGGCATTGATCGTCGGCAACTCGTTGAGTTGCGGCAAATCGATGTGATCGATCCTGACGCCCTTGGCTGCCAGCGCCTTCAGTGCCCGCTCGAAGGCCTTGGCAACCACAGGATCGAGATCGTCCATTACGAAATGCTTCGGCACGGCGAAGCGCAGGCCAGCGAGGGGCGCAGCCTCGGGTACGGCGATAGGTTCGGCGGCAAAGATCGCGTCGACGATGGCGCAATCCTCGACGGAATTGGCAAGCGGTCCGATCGAATCGAGCGAGGTCGACAGCGGTACGACACCGTCAATCGGCACGCGCCGCGCCGTGGGCTTGAAGCCTACGATGCCGCAGACCGCGGCGGGAATGCGGACCGAGCCGCCGGTGTCGGTGCCGAGCGCCACCACCGCCATGCGGTCGGCGACCGAAATGGCAGCGCCGGCGGACGAGCCGCCGGGCACGCGCTTGCGGTCGGCGGGATTGCCCGGAGTGCCATAGTGTGGATTGAAGCCCACGCCGGAGAAGGCGAACTCGCTCATGTTGGTGCTGCCGACGATCACCGCGCCGGCGGCCCGCAGGCGCGCCACCACGGGCGCGTCGGCCTTGGCCGGCGGCGCATCGTCGAGCGCCTTGGAGCCCGCGAGGGTCGTCTCGCCGGCGACGTCGCAGAGGTTCTTGATCGAGACAGGGAGGCCCGCGAGGGGCGAGGCGACGAGCCCGGCCTTGCGTTGCAAGTCGCTGGCGTCAGCGGCGGCCAAGGCCTGCTTGCGCCAGACCTTTATGAAGGCACGCTTGCCCTCGCCCTTGGCGTCATCGATGCGGGCGAGGGCTTCCTCGGCAAGTTTGCGCGAGGTGGTGCGGCCAGCGGCGAGATCCGCCGCAAGACCCTGGATGGTCGGATTGGCCGCCATACGCTTACTCACTCCTACTTGGAACGATTCTTCACCAGATCGTCGACCACGCCGGGATCGGCGAGCGTCGAGGTGTCGCCGAGATTGCTGACGTCGTTTTCAGCGATCTTGCGCAGGATGCGGCGCATGATCTTGCCCGAGCGCGTCTTGGGCAGGCCGGGCGCCCACTGGATGACGTCGGGCGTGGCGATCGGGCCGATCTCCTTGCGCACCCAGGCGACCAGTTCCTTGCGCAGTTCGTCGGACGATTGCTGGCCGGCCTTGAGCGTCACGTAGGCGTAGATGCCCTGGCCCTTGATGTCGTGCGGGTAGCCGACCACGGCCGCCTCGGCCACTTTGGTGTTGCCGACCAACGCGCTCTCGACCTCGGCGGTGCCGATGCGATGGCCCGAGACGTTGATCACGTCGTCGACGCGGCCGGTGATCCAGTAGTAGCCGTCGGCGTCGCGTCGCGCGCCGTCGCCGGTGAAGTACATGCCGGGATAGGTCTTGAAGTAGGTATCGATGAAGCGTTGGTGGTCGCCATAGACCGTGCGCATCTGGCCCGGCCACGAGCCCACCAGGCAGAGGTTGCCGGAGCAGGCGCCCTCGAGCTTCTTGCCTTCGGCGTCGACCATGACCGGTTGCACGCCGAAGAACGGCTGGGTCGCCGAGCCGGGTTTCAGTGGCGTCGCGCCCGGCAGCGGCGTGATCAGGATGCCGCCGGTCTCGGTCTGCCACCAGGTGTCGACGATCGGGCAGCGGCTGTCGCCGACCACGCGATAGTACCAGAGCCAGGCTTCGGGATTGATCGGCTCGCCGACCGAGCCCAGCAGGCGCAGGCTTTTGCGCGTGGCCTTCTTCACCGGCGCTTCGCCTTCGCGCATCAGGGCGCGGATGGCGGTAGGCGCGGTGTAGAAGATGTTGACCTGGTGTTTGTCGATCACCTGCCAAAAGCGGCTTGAGTCGGGGTAATTGGGCACGCCTTCGAACATCAGGGTCGTGGCGCCGTTGGCGAGCGGGCCGTAGACGATATAGCTGTGGCCCGTCACCCAGCCGACGTCGGCCGTGCACCAGAACACCTCGCCGTCGTGGTAGTCGAAGACATATTGGTGCGTCATCGAGGCGAATACGATGTAGCCGCCGGTCGTGTGCAGCACACCCTTGGGCTTTCCGGTCGAGCCCGACGTGTAGAGGATGAACAGCGGATCCTCCGCGCCCATCGGTTCGGGCTTGCAGTCGGCCGGCACCTTGGCCGCGATCTCGTGCCACCACACGTCGCGTCCGCCGTCCCAATTAACCTTGCCGCCGGTGTGCTTCACCACCAGCACCTTCTTGACGGCGGGGCACTTCTTGAGCGCCTCGTCGGTGTTGACCTTGAGCGGTACGGGCTTGCCGCCGCGCAGGCCTTCGTCGGCGGTGATGACGATGTTGCTCTCGCAATCCTGGATGCGGTTGGCCAGGCTGTCGGGCGAGAAGCCGCCGAACACCACCGAGTGGATGGCGCCGATGCGCGTGCAGGCGAGCATGGCGTAGGCCGCCTCCGGGATCATCGGCAGGTAGATCGTGATGCGGTCGCCCTTCCTGGCGCCAAGTTCCTTCAGCGCATTCGCCATGCGGCAGACTTCGGCGTGCAGCTCGCGGTAGGTGATCTTCTTGGACTTCGCCGGATCGTCGCCTTCCCAGATGATCGCGGTCTGATCGGCGCGCTTGGCAAGATGACGATCGATGCAGTTGGCCGAGACATTGAGCACGCCGTCGTGGAACCAGCGGATATGGACGTTGCTGTTGTAGTCGACGTCGCGCACCGCGCCGGGGCTAAAGGGCTTGATCCAGTCGACACGCTTGCCGTGTTCGCCCCAGAATGCGACCGGGTCCTTGATCGAGGCCTCGTACATGGCCTTGTACTTGGCGCCGTCGACATAGGCGCGCTTCGCCCAGTCGGCGCTGACGGCGATCACATCATCGGCCATGGTATCCTCCCGCTTGGCTTACTGCCTTGAATTATCGCGGTTTTAGCCTGCCGCCGCCGCGTTCGGCAATTCGACTTTGGACTCGGCCCGCAGCCGCGCCCAGGCAACCGCACCGAATAGCAGAATGACCAGCGGCATGATCGGCAGGTCGAGCCGGTTCAGCACCATGCCGAACGTCGGCATCAGCCAAAGAACGAGATAAAGCAGCCGCTCCAGCGGGTAAAAGCCCTGAATGATACCACGCCGGAACAGCGCCACGGCGGCGGGCATCAGAAGCAGCAGGTCGTAGTTCAGCGTGTAGGGCGAGACCAGGAAGGTCGCGGTCATCAGCACTGCGGTACGCGCCTCGCCCGACCGATAGTGGCGAAAGGCGAACCAGACGGCGGCCGCGGCGCCGGCGGCACCGGCGAGCTGGATCGCACCGCCGACACCGGGCGGCAGACCGAGCATGCGGGCGGCGGCGAGCAGGGTCGTCATGTGCATGAAGATTCGCCGGAACATCTCGTCGGCCACGCGCGCCGACCCGGCCTCGCGCGCGGCGTCGAGGAAGGCTAGCCAGAAACCGAGCCCGAAGACGCCGAGACTTGCGAGCGACAGCACCGCCACCGTGCCGGCCGTCCAGGCAAGCGCCCGCCACTGTCGCGCGGCCAGAAGGGCCAGCGGCACCAGCACCCAGATCTGCGGCTTGTAGCTCAGCAGCCCGAGGAGAATGCCGGCGACGGCCGGCGAGCGATCGAGCAGGCGCAGGCCGCCGTAGAAGAAGGCGAGGCTGAGAAACGTGTTCTGGCCCGCCAGCACCACCCAGGCGGCGGCCGGCGAGGTGGCGACGGCGAGCCAGCCCCACCAATCGCGCCGCCCCTCCAGCGCCGTTGCGGCCGCTGCTGTCGCGATCATGAATGCCCCGTAGGCTGGACCGACCGCGAGCATGCCGAACGGCAGCAGCATCAGCAGCCAGGTCGGCGGATAGAAGAAGGGGCGGAAGTAGACCGTCCATGGAAAGCGGTCGGGATAGATCGCGTTCTGGAACTGCGTGAAAGCGTCGATGTTGTAGACCAGCGCCAGCTTGCCCTCGAGGAAGGCGCGCACGGCGGCATGGAAGACGAGGAAGTCGGGAAAGAGGATGTTCTGAATCGGGCCGATGAGTGGTCCACCCGACAGCAGCAGGAAGAGGTAGAGAACGTCGTACAGACCGACGACGCCGCAGAAGGCCGCGGCAACCCGAAGATCGATCCGCGACGTCGAGCTCATGACGAAGCGTTCATTCGCCGTGCCAGGTCGTGAAGTCGGCGATCGGCGCACGTTCGGTGACCAGGCAGTTGGGCACTGCATCGGGATCGGCATGGCCGAGTGCCAGGCCGCAGATCACGATCTGGTCGTCGGGGATCTTGAGTTCGCGGCGAACGACGTGCTGGTAGCGGCTGAAGGCCGCCTGCGGACAGGTATGCAGACCCTTCTCGCGGGCCAGCAGCATGAGCTGGTCGAGGAAGATGCCGCAGTCGATCCACTGGCCGCCGCCCATGCGGCGCTCGACACACAGGATCATGCCGACCGGCGCATCGAAGAAATCGTAGTTCTTGCGAAACTGCTTCAGCATGCCGGCGGCGTCACCGCGCGGCACGTCGAGCAGCGTGTAAAGCTGCTTGCCGACCAGCTTGCGGCGGGCGTCATAGGCCGGCGTGAATTCCTTCGGGTAGATGTCGTATTCCGCGCCTGGCCCGCTGTCGCCGTCGTCCATCGCCTTCAGGATTGCCGCCGACAGGCGCTGGCGCGCCTTGCCCATCGTGATGTGGAGCTTCCACGGCTGCAGGTTGCCGTTGGAGGCGGCGCGATTGGCGGTTGTCACGATCCATTCGACGTCCGCCTTCGACACCGGGTCCGGCTTGAAGACCCGCATCGAGCGGCGCGAATTGATGGCTTCAGATACGCGCATGAACGGCTAACTCCGGATGAGATGACGACGCAGGAAGTCGAACAGCTTACGCCGGGCGACGGCGTTTTGTTGCTCGGTAAAATAATGCGTGGCATCGGTGATAACGAAAGCCTCGGCGTCCTTGCCGTGGCTGCGCAGCGCCTCGGCCATGGCAAGCGTCTGTGCCACCGGTACGTTCTCATCGCGTTCGCCGTGGATCAGCAGAACCGGCACGTCGATCTGCGCTACCCGCAGGATCGGCGAGCGCACCGGCAGACCTTCGGGTCCGCAAAGATCGTCGAGATAGTCGCGCATGAAGGGATTGGCCTCGCGCCAGCGTGCCAGGTCGGTCGGCGCGAAGAACGAGGCGACGGCCTTGATCGGTGGCTTGTGGGCAGCGGCGAGCAGTGCCACCTGACCGCCCATCGAGGCGCCGACCAGGCCGATCCGGTCGCGGTCGACTAATGGCCGCTTGGCGAGCCAATCGATCGCGGCCAGCACATCGAGCGGCTGGCGCAGGCCCTGGTCGTTCTCGCCCTCCGAGCCCAGCCAGCCGCGCAGAGACAGCGCAAGGGCCGCATAGCCATTGGCCGAAGCGGCGCGCGCCAGCCCGACCATGTTGTGGGCGTGGCCCGCGAAGCCGTGCAGCAGGATCAGCGCCGGATAGGGCGGCTGGCCGGCCTGCGGCTTGAAGAAGTAGCCCCCCAGGCTGACGCCGTGACCCGGCACGCGCACCTGCTCGGCGTCGACAATGTCGGGCAGCTCGTCCCAGCGGTGCATGACTTCGATGGGCACACCGTCGGGATCGCGGAAGCCGACCGAGTAGTAACCCGGCGCCAGGTAGTCGAGTTCCTGTGGGCGCTGGATGATCTCCGCGCCGGCGTCACGCAGTTCGGCGAACACCTGGTCGACCTGGGCGCGGCTCTCGGCCGACACGGCGAGCCAAAGCGCGCCCGGCCCGTAGGAAACGCCATCCTTGGCCTGACGCATGACGAAATGATCGTAGCCACGCGACCACATCACCCGGTCGGGACTGGCCCAGACGCGATGGAAGCCCAGCATCGGCAGCCACAGCCGGTGAAACGCCACCGACCGTGCAAGGTCGCTCACCTCGATCGCCGCACCGGCAAAGGACGAGCGCGGCCGCATCAGGAGATCGGCAGTCCGAGCGCACGCAACTCGTCGCGCCTGAGATTCTCTTCGCCGGCGAGGAAGAACTCGTCGAGCTGCGGCGGCTTCACCGCGGTCCCTGCCAGCATGGCGTGGGCCTGGCCGCGATGGTGGATCTGGTGCTGGAAGAGGTGCTCCAGGATCGAGGCCACGGCCGAGGGCGGTGGCGTGCGGTTCGGTCGCGGCAACACCAGGCCCTCGGCGATCGACTGTTCGGTCTGGCGCTCGCAGAAGGCGAGCAGGCGCCGGTCGCTCGCGATCTGGGCGTCATGCAGCGAGGCGGCGTCGGCAAAATCCGGCGGCGGGTCGTCGTAACGCTCGAGCACCGTTGGATCGCGCAGGAGCGCGTCGATGTAATAGGTGTCGACCCAGAGAATGTGGTTCAGCGTGGCGCGCAGCGACGGGAAGAAGCTGGTGCGCGAGGCGGCGAACTCGGCCGGCGACAGCGCCTGGCAGGCCGAGAGCAATCGGTGGTTCGACCAGATGTTGTTGCGGGCCATGGCGACGAAATGGCCGGTGAGCCCCCCTCCTCGAGTGGCCGTCGCCATGGCTGTCGGTTCCTGCCCCCGCTCAGGCCGCGTGCGCCAGATTGCGCAACACGTAGTGCAGCACGCCGCCGTTCTTGAAGTACTCGACCTCCTCGGCGGTATCGATGCGGCAAGTCAGGACGATCTTCTCGCTGGTGCCGTCGCGGCGATGGATGGTGAGCGGCACGTCCATGCCGACCTTCAGTCCGCCCTCGATGCCGCCGACGTCGAAGGTCTCGTGGCCGGTGAGGTTCAGCGTCTTGCGCGTCATGCCGTCCTTGAACTGCAGCGGCAGCACGCCCATGCCGACCAGGTTGGAACGGTGGATGCGCTCGAACGTCTCGCAGACCACGGCCTTTACGCCGAGAAGGTTGACGCCCTTGGCGGCCCAGTCGCGCGAGCTGCCGGTGCCATACTCCTTGCCGGCGATCAGGATCTGCGGCGTGTGCTCCTTCTTGTAGCGCATCGCCACGTCGTAGATCGGCACCGGCTCGTCCGAGCGATAGTCGTGCGTGAAGCCGCCCTCGATGCCCGGCACCATCTCGTTCTTGAGGCGGATGTTGGCAAAGGTGCCGCGCATCATCACCTCGTGATTGCCGCGACGCGTGCCGTACTGGTTGAAGTCCTTTGGTGCCACGCCTTCTTCCTGCAGATAGGCTCCGGCCGGGCTGTCCTTGCGGATCGAGCCGGCGGGCGAGATGTGGTCGGTCGTGATCGAATCGCCGAACTGGCCAAGCGGACGGGCGCCCTCGATGTTGGCGATTGCCCCGGGAGTCTTGCCCATGCCGTCGAAGTACGGCGGATTGCGCACGTAGGTCGACTTGTCGTCCCAGGCGTAGGTCAGGCTGGGCTTGGTCTTGATGCTGCGCCAGAAGCGGTCGCCCTTGAAGACGTCGGCATAGCGCTTCTTGAATGCCTTGGTCGTGACGAACTTGTCGACGACCTTCTGGACTTCCATGTTCGACGGCCAGAGGTCCTTCAGATAGACCGGCTTGCCGCCCTTGCCGATGCCGATCGGGTCCTTGGTGATGTCGATCTTCATCGAGCCGGCCAGCGCGTAGATCACCACCAGCATCGGCGAGGCGAGGTAGTTGGCGCGGGTCAGCGGATTGACGCGGCCTTCGAAGTTGCGGTTGCCCGACAGCACCGAGCAGACCACCAGGTCGCCGTCGCCGATCGCCTTGGTGACGGGGTCGCGCAGCGGGCCGGAGTTGCCGATGCAAGAGGTGCAGCCGTAACCCACCAGGTTGTAGCCGATCTTGTTGAGGTCCTTCTGCAGGCCTGAAGCCTCGAGATACTCGGTCACGACCTGCGAGCCCGGCGCCAGCGACGTCTTCACCCACGGCTTGACCTTGAGGCCCGCCTTCACCGCGTTGCGCGCGATCAGGCCGGCGCCCAGCATGACGTAGGGGTTCGACGTGTTGGTGCAGGAAGTGATGGCTGCGATCACCACGTCGCCGTGGCCGAGATCGTAGTCGGTGCCCTCGCATTTGACGCGCTTGCCGGTGTCCTTGCGGTCGAATTCCTTCTCCATGTTGGCGACGAACTGATGCGCCGCCTCCGACAGCGGCACGCGGTCCTGCGGACGCTTCGGTCCGGCGAGGCTCGGGACGACGTCGCCGAGATCGAGCGAGAGCGTGTCGGTGAAGATCGGATCGACCGACTTCTTGCCGCGCCACAGCCCTTGCTTCTTGGCATAGGCCTCGGTGAGCTTGGCACTGCCGCCGCGGTTGGTCGTCTTGAGGTAGCCCAGCGTGATGCCATCGACCGGGAAGAAGCCGCAGGTGGCGCCATATTCCGGCGCCATGTTGGCGATGGTGGCGCGATTGGCGAGCGGCATCTCGTCGAGTCCGTCACCGTAGAATTCCACGAACTTGCTGACCACGCCCTTCTTGCGCAGCATCTGCGTGACGGTCAGCACCAGGTCGGTCGCGGTCGCGCCTTCCGGCAGCTTGCCGGTGAGCTTGAAGCCCACGACGTCGGGGATCACCATCGGCTGCGCCTGGCCCAGCATGGCGGCCTCGGCCTCGATGCCGCCGACACCCCAGCCGAGGACCGAGAGGCCGTTCACCATCGTGGTGTGGCTGTCGGTGCCGACCAGCGTGTCTGGATAGGCGATCGTCTCCTTGCCTTCCTTCCTCGTCCACACCACCTGGGAGAGGAACTCGAGGTTCACCTGGTGACAGATGCCGGTGCCGGGCGGCACGACGCGGAAATTGTCGAACGCCATCGCGCCCCAGCGGAGGAACTGGTAGCGCTCGAGGTTGCGCTCGTACTCGAGCTTGACGTTGGCGCCGAAGGCGCTCGAGTTGCCGAAATTGTCGACGATCACCGAATGGTCGATGACCAGGTCGACCGGAACCAGCGGGTTGATCTTCTTGGCGTCGCCGCCGAGTTTGCCCATGGCGTCGCGCATGGCCGCGAGATCGACCACTGCCGGCACGCCGGTGAAGTCCTGCATCAGGACTCTGGCGGGCCGGAAGTTGATTTCTTTCGTCGATTTTCCACCGTTCTTCAGCCAGTCGGCAAAGGCCGCGATATCGGCCTTCTTGACGGTGGTGCCATCCTCGTGGCGGACGAGGTTTTCGAGCAGGACGCGCAACGAGAAGGGCAGGCGGCTGAGGTCACCGACCGCCTTCTCGACCGCTTTGAGGCTGAAATATGTGTAGGTCTTGCCGCCGACCTTCAGTGTTTTGCGGGCCTTGAAGCTGTTGGGATGGGCGGCGGCCATGGTCGGATACTCCTGGAAGTCGGATTTGCGCGGTCGGGTGGCAAAATAGGGGCATGGGCCGGCGCAGGCAATCGGCGGATGCGGGCGGTTGGTGCATGTGCCAGATTGGCCCGATGCAGCGGGCAATAGTGAAGGCGATTGGGGCTTTTGCAGCCCTCGTGACCGTATCGGCCGACGCCATGGCGCAACGCAACGCCGGCGAATGGGACCCCGCGGCGCGCGAGTTCGAGCAGCGGTCGGGCGAGGGCGGCTCCGGCCTGCCCGTTGGCCCTACCGGTCCCGCCAACACCCGCAACAACACCCTGGACGCCCTCGACAAGATCCTGTCGAGTTCCAGGCTCTCCGCCTTCGACCGCTCGCTCTATCTCAGCATCCGCGCCTATCAATTGAACCGCCTCGGCCGTGAGGCCGACAGCCGCAAGGACATCGACGAAATGGGCAAGGTCCTGCCGGCGGGCTGGCCGATGGTGCTGTCGAGCACGGTGCCCGAGCTGGCGGGCGGCGGCGACCGTGCCGCGGCGTTGCGCACCCTCGATCATGCGCTGCTGCGCAAGCCGGGTGATCCCTGGCTGGCGATCGCCCAGGCACAGGTCTACATGCAGATTGCCGACTTTCAGCGCGCCCTCGTCCTCCTTGACGGAGTGGTCGGCGGCCCGGCGACGGAGGCCGACCGGCGCGCGGCGCTGTTCGTCCGCGGCCACGCCGATTTCGATCTCGGTCGCTATGCCGAGGCCGCCGACGATTTCAATGCGTCGCTGGAAGTGCGCACGACACTGAAGTCGCGACTATCGCCGCTGCTGTGGCGCTACGCCGCCCAGGTGCGCGCCAAGCGCGACGCGCGCGTTGCCCTCGCCCGGGATCTCGGCAAGGAGGACCTCTCCGAATGGCCGGGACCGATCGCCAAGTTCCTGATCGGCAAGCTTCCCGCCGGCGAGCTCGAGGTCGCCGCCGAATCCGACGAGATCGCCAAACGCAGCAACGGCAAATGCCCGGCAGCATTCTTCATCGGCATCGACGCACTTCGCCGTGGCGACAGGCAGCGGGCGCGCGAACAGCTCCAGCTCGCGCAGGCGCGCTGCCCGACCGTGTCCGAATTCAATTGGGCGGCGTCGAGCGAACTCAAGCGGTTTTAGCCGGACGACGGCTCCGATCAATCGACGAGAGCCAGCGGCGCCATGAAGCGGGCAATCTCCGACAGGACATAGGCCGGCTGCTGCAGGTGCGGGGCGTGGCCGCAGTCCGGCACCAGGCGCGTCTCGCAATAGCCGCCGACCTTTCCGGCGATGACGCCGAGCTGCAGTTCGCTGCCATAGTCGTCGTCCTCGCCCTGGATCGCCTGCACGGGAACAAGGACGCCGGGCAACCGACGATCGGCATCCATCGGCTCGAAGCCCGGCGCCAGCCAGGCTTCCGACCACAGGCGAAAACAGCCCTCGACGTTGTCGCCGTGATACCTGGCCAACCGCTGGCGCAGATCGCCGGTGGCGAAGGTCTCGCGGGCGCGTCGGATGCTGTCGACACAAACCGGTTCGTTGATGGCGTGCGCTGCCAGCGTCACCACCGCGCGCAGCGCGTCGGGATCGGATGCCGCGTAGTTGAGCGCGATCGTGCCGCCGTCGCTGTGGCCGATCAGCACACAATCCACGATGCCCTGCGCCTCGAGCAGGCGCGGCAGCACCTCGTCGGCCTCGATCTCCATGTAGCGGACGCCGGGATCCGACGGCCACGGGCTCGAGCGGCCATAGCCGGTGCGATCGTAGACGAGGCCGCCGCAGCGCGTGGCGTCGCAAAGCCGCTGCGGGAAATCCCGCCACATCTCGATGCAGCCCAGCCCTTCATGCAGAAAGACGAGTGTCGTCCGCTCCAGCCCGTCGCCTTGACGGGGGGTCAGCCGGCGGACGCGCAGGCGACGATCGCCAAGGTCGATGAGGTCGTCGGAGGTCGACACGCCTCAGATGTAGCCGGGACGCCGCGGCCTGAGAAGGCGCTCGTACCGCTCGCCCGTGTAACACCGTCGCGGCTGGCTTGACCGGTTCGAAGCGGCTATGGCTATCTGCCTGACGAAAATCGCCGCAGAAGCGAACAAGCAAGAAGCACGCACGGGGAGCGCGAGGCAGGGATGACGACCGGAAAGGCCAACACCGGCGGCGAGGCTCGGGATACGTTCCCCAAGCTGCTCGCGGAGCGCGCCCGCACTGGCGCGGACAGGCCCGCCTACCGCGAAAAAGAGTATGGCATCTGGCAGACCTATACTTGGGGTCACGTCGCGACACAGGTTCGCTTGCTGGCCGCCGGCCTGGCCGATCTCGGCTTCCGCCGCGGCGATCGGCTGATCGTGGTCGGCGACAACCGGCCCCGTCTCTACTGGTCGATGTGCGCGGCGCAGTCGCTGGGCGGCGTGCCGGTGCCGGTCTACCAGGACTCGGTGGCCGATGAGTTGGCCTATGTCGTCGACCATGGCGGCGCACGCTTTGCCCTGGCCGAGAACCAGGAGCAGGTCGACAAGCTGCTGGAAATCCAGAAGAAGGTGCCGTCGCTCGCCGTCATCATCTACGACGACCCGCGCGGCATGCGGCATTACGACCAGCTCCAGTCCTATGTCGAGGTCCAGGAACGCGGCGCCCGGCTGCTCGCGACGGCGCCCGACACGGTGTCGGCCGAGGTCGCCAAGGGGCGGGGCTCGGACGATGCCATCATGCTCTACACCTCCGGCACCACCGGCCGGCCCAAGGGCGCGGTGCTGAGCTACGACAACCTGGTGTGGGCGGCCCGCGCCGGTGCCGCGTTCGACGAGCTCAAGGAGGGCGATGAGCTGCTCTCATACCTGCCGATGGCCTGGGTGGGCGATCACATCTTCTCCTACGCCCAGTGCTACGTCGCGGGCTTGGTGGTCAATTGCCCCGAGTCGGCGGCCACGGTGATGACCGATCTGCGCGAGATCGGCCCGACCTACTACTTCGCACCACCGCGCGTGCTCGAGAACCTGATCACCCAGGTCACCATCCGGATGGAGGATGCAGGCCTCCTCAAGCGCCGCATGTTCCAGTTCTTCATGACGGTGGCTCGCCGGGTCGGCCCCGCGCTGCTCGATGGCCGGGCGGTGTCGCCACTCGATCGCCTACTCTATGCGCTCGGCAATCTCCTCGTCTACGGACCGCTCAAGAACACGCTCGGCATGAGTCGCGTGCGCGTGGCCTATACCGCGGGCGAGGCGGTCGGGCCGGAGATCTTCAACTTCTATCGCGCGCTCGGCGTCAACATGAAGCAGCTCTACGGACAGACCGAGGCTTCGGTGTTCGTCACCATCCATCCCAACGGTGAAGTCTATCCCGAAACGGTCGGCAAGCCCGTCGACCAGGTCGAGCTCAAGATCGCCGAGTCGGGAGAGGTGCTCTATCGCAGCCCCGGCGTGTTCAAGGAATATTTCAAGAATCCCGAGGCGACCAACGACACCAAGACCGCCGACGGATGGGTGCATACCGGCGACGCGGGCTACCTCGACGATCGCGGGCACCTGCGTATCATCGACCGCGCCAAGGATGTCGGAAAGCTGAACGACGGCACGCTGTTCGCGCCGAAGTTCATCGAGAACAAGCTGAAGTTCTTTCCGCACATCAACGAGGCCGTGGCGTTCGGCCACGGCCGTGACTACGTCGCCGTGTTCGTGAACATCGACATGATCGCCGTCGGCGACTGGGCCGAGCGGCGCAACGTCTCCTACGCGAGCTACCAGGAGCTGGCCGGAC
>JACPVT010000064.1 GCA_016191685.1 Rhodospirillales bacterium
GGGCGAGCCGCTCTATCGCATCCATGCCGCGTTCGAGGCCGACTTTCATTTTTCGTCGAAGTTTGCCGCCGAGGGCGACGGCGTCACCGTCGCGGGTCCGAGATGACGGTGTCGCTGCACATCCACGGCGCGGCCGGGACGGTGACCGGGTCGTGTTTCCGGCTGGTCACGCCGCACGGCGAATTGTTGGTCGACTGCGGCATGTTCCAGGGCCCGAAATCGCTGCGCACGCTCAACTATCGGCCGTTCCCCTTCGAGGCCACCGGTATCGGCGCCGTTCTGTTGACGCACGCGCATATCGACCACACCGGTCTCTTTCCCAAACTGGCACTGGCCGGGTTCCGCGGGCGGGCGTGGACGACCGCGGCGACGCACGATTTGCTGCGCTGGCTGTTGCCCGATGCCGGCGCGATCCAGGAGAACGACGTCGAGCGGCTGAACCGGCGCAACGCGCGCCGCGCCGAAGCCGAGGTGACGGCAATCTACACCAAGGCCGACGCCGAAGCCTCGCTCGATCTCCTTCACTCGACCGCCTACGACCGCTGGTTCAAGCCGATCCCCGGCGTGCGCGCCCGGCTGCGCAACGCCGGGCATATCCTGGGCAGCGCCTTCATCGAACTGGAGGTCGATGCCGACCCGGCGCCGATCCGACTGGTTTTCTCCGGCGACCTTGGCCCTCGCGAAAAAGCGCTGCAGCCCGATCCCACACCGCCTGCGCCGGCAGACATCGCCCTGATCGAGTCGACCTACGGCGACACGGTGCGCGAACGGCTCACCGAAGCGGAACGCCGCGCCGTTCTCGGCCGTGAACTCGCTGACGGGTTGAAGGCGGGTGGCAACATCATCGTGCCGGTGTTCGCGGTCGAGCGGACGCAGGAGATCCTGGACGACATCGCGGCCTTAAAACGCGCCGGCGAACTGGCGTCGGTTCCCGTGTTCCTCGATTCGCCACTGGCGGGGCGGACCACCGAGGTGTTCCTTCGCCACCGCGCCGCGCTGGAACGGTCGGAGGATGGCCATCCATTCTCCGCGGGAGATTTTCGCCTCACCGAGACCATCGAGCAGAGCAAGGCGATCGGCCGGCTGCACGGCGGGGCGGTGGTGCTGGCCGGATCGGGCATGTGCGATGCCGGGCGGGTCAAGCATCACCTGAAGGACCATCTCTGGCGGCACGACTCGACCATCCTGTTCGTCGGCTACCAGGCCCCCGGCACGCTGGGCGCGCTGGTGCGCAGCGGCCTGAAGCAGGTGCGGATCCATGGCGAGGAGGTCAGGGTCAAGGCGCGCATCCGCACCATCGACTCCTACTCGGGACATGCCGACAGGGACGAGCTGGTGAGCTGGGCGCGGCCACTCCTTGCCGGCCTCGCAACGGCGATCCTGGTTCACGGCGAGTCCGATTCGATCGCGGGTCTTGCCGAAGGTCTGTCGGCGGCAGGATTGCCCCGCGAACGCGTCGCCGTGCCGTCGCTCGATCAGGGTTTCGACCTGGTGCAGCGCGACGGTCGCTGGACCGCGGTGGCGATGGCCGCGGCGGTGCCGCGCCTGCCGCCGGAGGAAGCCGGCGCACGCCGCGACTGGCACAACGACTATGCCCAGATCCTGCTCGACCTGCGCGGCGCGCTGCAGATGGCACCGGACGACCGCAGCCGTCGCCGTCTCCTGCAGGAGATGCGCCGGGTCATCGGCGCGGTGAACGGTGGACGCTGATCGCCGCCATTGACGCATCGCTTTCGGCGCGCTCCTGTTCGGCCCTGAGAGTCTGAAGGGGAGAGATGATGACGTCGTCGGGATTTCAGGGTTATCGCCGTCTGCTTCTGGCCCTTGCGCTGCCCGTGCTGGCCGCGGCCTGCGCGCCGGCAGGCGTCGACCAGAACATCTTCACGCTGGGCTGGTCGAAGCTCGGCATCGGCTACGAGACGTTCGTGAACACTCGCAACGACTGCGTCATGGTCGCCAGTGTGGTCACCGAGAATGCCGCCGGGCGGGAACAGTCGATGCCGGCGGTGAGCGCCAGCCGCTTCAAGTCGTGCATGCGTTCGAGCGGGTGGGAGCCCAACGCCGCAGGCTACAGCGCGCCGCTCGGCTACGACGTCCGTATCGTGCAGTAGACATCGTGCAGTGGGATCAGGCGGCGGCGATCAGCAGGCCGCCGACGATCGCGACATTGGACTGGAAATTGTTGCGGGCGTTCTCCCGCACCGCTCCCTCCATGTCCCAGAAGTTCAGCATCATGATCGAGGCGGCCACGGTGAAGGCCACCAGGCCGAAGGCGGCCGGCGTGACAAGGACGCCGAGCGCCACGCAGGCGCCGGCGGCGATCTGGAAGGCGGTACCCGCCGTCAGCACCAGCGCGGGCGCCGGCACGCCGCGCGCCCGCATCGCCGTTATGATCTCCGGGTAAATGAAGAAGTGACGTGAGCCACCGACCACGAACATTCCTCCGAGAAGGACACGGCCTGCGATCAACAGGAGGGCTGTGGTCTCGGCAGACATCGGCGGACTCCCTGGCGTTGAGGTTACTTCGCCGCCCTGCGGCGCTCACTTTCGAGGCGCGCGATAGCCTTGGCGACGGTCTTGGCCTGGCGGTCGGAGAGGTGGCCGTTCGTCCGGTACTGCCGGCAGAGGTGGGCGAGGAACGGGCTTTCGCCGGCATAGGCCTGCGCCTGCTTCATCAGGGCATCGTGGACGTGGGGTGGCCCCTGACGGCGGCTCGCCGACCGGGCGCGGAAGATCCTGATGGCCACGGCGACGACGATGGCGACGCCTGCGGCGATCAGGAAATCCCGCAGTGTGGGTGTGCTGCCCATCACGACCGGAGCGCCGTCTCCGCCCGCTGCGCCATCGCCAGCAGTGGCCGGTCGTGCAGGCGCGGCGCCACGATCTGCAGGCCGACCGGCAGGCCGTCGCGGCCGGTGCCGCAGGGCACCGAGATGCCGGGCGTAAGTGCCAGGTTGAACAGCGGCGTGAAGGCGGCATGGCCGCGCGGGCCGACTTCGCGATTCTCGATCACCTTGGGATAGACCTGCTCGACCGGCCAGGAGACGCAGGCGGTCGTGGGGGTGAGCAGATAATCGTACTCGGTGAAGAATAGGGCGACGGCGCGGGCGCAGGCGTCGGCGAAGCGGAACGAGGCCACCACGTCGGTGCCGGGCACGGAGCGGCCGCGCTCGATCAGGCCGGCAACGTTGTCGCCGAACAGACCCTTCTCCTTGGCGTGGCGTCCGCCAAAGAGCAGTGCCGATGCCGCGGCGTTGACGGCAGTGAAGGCGGTTTCGGTCGTGTTCTCCGGCCACGTGACGTCGGCCTCCTCTATGCGCCAGCCGGCGGCGCGCAGCCTGGCGATGGCGGCATTGAAGGCCGCCATGACATCGGGATCGACCGCGACATCGAGGCCGAGGCGCGGACTGACGGCAATGCGCGGACTGCTGGGCGGCGGCATGTCGAGCAGCGCCACCGAATGCGGGTCGCGCGGATCGGGTCCGGCCATCACCTCGAACGCGACCTTTGCATCCGCCACGGTGCGGCCCATCGGCGCCACGACACCGTAAAGCGGGCCGTAGGCGCCGCCGAAGCCGAACGGGGTGGGGATGGCGCCAGCCGATGTTTTCAGGCCGACGACGCCGCAATGCGAGGCTGGCCGGCGTCCCGAGCCGCCGCCGTCGGTGCCGAGCGCGATCGGCGTGAAGCCGGCAGCCAGCGCCGCTGCCGCGCCGCCCGACGAGCCGCCCGGCGTCATGGCGGTGTTCATCGGATGACGCGAGGGCCCGTAGACCTTGTTCTCGGTGTGGCCCTTGGCGGCCATCTCGGGCGTGTTGGTCATGCCCAGGAAC
>JACPVT010000065.1 GCA_016191685.1 Rhodospirillales bacterium
CCTCTCCCCCTAGCGGGGGAGAGGAGAATGAGGGAAGACAAAGAGAACCCGAGAGAAGCATAGCGCCGCTTTCTTGGACACTGGCATGTCGCTTGCTTAGAGTATTGTGGAGCGAAACAAGACGGTCGTTATGAGCATCCACGTCGCGCTGCATCATCGAACGACCTACCGCTACGACCGGCCCGTGGCGCTCGGGCCCCAGGTCGTGCGCCTGCGTCCGGCACCGCATTCGCGCACGCCGGTCCTGTCCTATTCGCTGAAAGTGACGCCGGCCGAGCACTTCATCAATTGGCAGCAGGATCCGCAGGGCAACCATCTCGCCCGGCTGGTGTTCCCGGAGAAGACCGACAGGTTCGAGATCGTGGTCGATCTCGTGGCCGATATGTCGGTCAACAATCCCTTCGACTTCTTCCTCGAGCCCGAGGCCGAGACCTGGCCCTTCGCCTACGATCCCTCGTTGGCCGAGGAGATCGCACCGTTCCGCAAGCTGGAACCGCCGGGGCCGCTGCTCAAGGCGTGGCTCGCCAAGGTCGACCGCAAGGAGATACGGACGGTCGATTTCATCGTCGCCCTCAATGCGCGGCTGCAAAAGGAAATCGGCTACATCGTGCGGCTGGAGCCGGGCGTGCAGACCTGCGAACAGACGCTGGCGCTGGCCAAGGGCTCATGTCGCGACACCGGCTGGCTGCTGGTTACCATCATGCGCCACCTGGGCTTCGCCGCGCGCTTCGCCTCGGGCTACCTGATCCAGCTCGTCGCCGACGAGAAGCCGCTCGACGGGCCCGAGGGGCCGACGCACGATTTCACCGACCTCCATGCCTGGTGCGAGATCTACCTCCCCGGCGCCGGATGGATCGGCCTCGATCCGACCTCTGGCCTGCTGACGGGCGAAGGCCACATTCCGCTCGCCTGCACGCCCGAACCGTCGAGCGCGGCGCCGATCGAGGGCGCGGTCGAGAAATCCGAGGTCGAGTTCGCCCACGACATGACCGTGCGGCGCGTGCGCGAGACGCCGCGCACGACCAAGCCCTACACCGACCAGCAATGGGCGACGCTGCTGAAGGTTGGCGAGGCCATCGAAAGCAGCATCGCCAAGGGCGACGTCCGGCTCACCATGGGTGGCGAGCCCACCTTCGTGTCGGTCGACGACATGGACGGCGCGGAATGGAACACGCTGGCGCTCGGGCCGGAGAAGCGCCGGCTGGCGGGCGTGCTGTTCCGCAAGCTCGCGGATCGTTTCGCCAAAAAGCCGCTGCTGCATTTCGGCCAGGGCAAGTGGTATCCCGGCGAACAACTGCCGCGCTGGGCGCTCGGCTGCTTCTGGCGCAAGGACGGCCAGCCGATCTGGCGCGACCCGCACCTCACCGCGGTCGAATCCAAGCCGGTCGGCGCCACGCCGGCCGCGGCCGAGCGTTTCGCGTTGGCCATCGCCGAACGGCTACAACTCAATCCCGGCTATCTGTTCCCGGCGTTCGAGGACACCTGGTACTACCTGTGGCGTGAGCGGCGCCTGCCGAGCAACGTCGCGGTCGACGCCGCCAAGGTGAAGGACCCGCTGGAGCGCGAACGGCTGGCGCGGATCTTCGAGAAGGGCCTCGAGAGTGCCGCGGGCTACGTGCTGCCGATCGCGCGCGAACCCAACGGACGGGCGAACGGACATAGTGGGCGCTGGCGCAGCGGACCGTGGTTCCTGCGTTCGGAGAAATGCTACCTGATCCCCGGCGATTCGGCCCTGGGCTACCGCCTGCCGCTCGATTCGCTGCCGTGGGCGGCGCCGGCCGATACCGACTTCATCGCCGATCCCGATCCCATGGTCGCCTATCCCGACCTGCCGCCGCTCGACGCCTTCCGCCGCGCGCCGGTGTTGCGCCGCCAGGAGCGCGGCATTCCCGCCGACACCACCGGCGACATCGATGCACGTCGCGAAGCCTGGCGCCGCGCGCTGGCACCTGACCTGGCGGCCCGGCCCGGCGTCGGCGCGTCGGCCGGCGCCATCGTCCGCACGGCGATGTCGTTCGAGCCGCGCGACGGGCATCTCCATGTCTTCATGCCGCCGGTCGAGCGCACCGAGGACTATCTCGACCTGGTGGCGGCGGTCGAGGACACCGCCGAGGAACTCGGCCAGCCGGTCTTCATCGAAGGCTATCCGCCGCCCGGCGGCGATTCGCGGCTATTGAACTTCAGCGTGACGCCCGATCCCGGCGTGATCGAGGTCAACATCCATCCTTCGGCGAGCTGGCCCGAACTCGTGGAGCGCACCGAGATCGTCTACGAGGAGGCGCGCACGACCAGGCTCGGCGCCCAGAAATTCATGATCGACGGTCGTCACACCGGCACCGGCGGCGGCAACCACTTCGTGCTGGGCGGTCCCTCGGCGCCGGACTCGCCGCTGCTGCGCCGGCCCGACCTGCTGAAGAGCCTGTTGGGTTACTGGATCAACCATCCCTTACCTATTTTGGGTCATTTTTTCTCTAGCTTTTTCAATACTCTTGAATTTATTAAAATTTAAATACTAATTACCAAAAAAATTATTTTATTTCAAAAACAAAAAATTACAATTGTCATTTTCACTAATTTAATTGATTAATTAAGTCGCTGCTTCAAAATATGCTTCAAAATAACTAAACTTTAATTCGATAATCAAATAGAATTTCACTAA
>JACPVT010000066.1 GCA_016191685.1 Rhodospirillales bacterium
GATATCGCGGCGCTGGCGGCGTGCCTGCGCGTGGGGGAAGAGATCTGCGCGGACTTGTCGACGCACGATGATCCGCCGGCCGAGATTCATGCGGCCTGTGATGCGCTGACGCTCGCGGACAAGCCGAAGCTTGGCGCGTTTGCGCAGCGGGTGTCGAGCGCGCTGGCGGCGACCAGCGCCTGCTTCACGTTGTCGTGGATCGGCGCTTCCTTCGTGGCCATGAAGCGCGTGCCCATGTTCATGCCCTCGGCGCCCAGCGACAGCGCGGCCACCAGCGAGCGCCCGTCGGCCATGCCGCCGGAGGCGACGAACGGGATCTTCAGCTCCTCCGCCGCGCGCGGCAGCAGGATGAAGTTGGGCACGTCGTCCTCGCCGGGATGGCCGCCGCACTCGAAGCCGTCGACGCTCACGGCATCGCAGCCGATCTGCTCGGCTTTCAGCGAATGGCGCACCGAGGTGCATTTGTGGATGACCTTGATGCCGGCCTCCTTCAGCGACGGCAGCCACTTCTGCGGGTTGTTGCCGGCGGTCTCGACCACCTTGATGCCGCCTTCGACGATGGCACGGATGTAACCGGGATAGTCGGGCGGCGTGACCGCGGGCAGGAAGGTGAGGTTCACGCCGAACGGCTTGTTCGTCATCTCGCGGCAACGCCTGATCTCGTTGGCCAGGGCCTCGGGCGTGCGCTGCGTCAGGCCGGTGATGATGCCGAGCCCGCCGGCTTCCGAGACGGCCGCGGCCAGCTCGGCGAAGCCCACGAAATGCATGCCGCCCTGGATGATCGGGTGCTCGATGCCGAACAGTTCCGTGATCTTGGTTTTCATGGTGTTGCCCTCTTGGTCGCGATGTCTCGGATCTCGAGCGACCTTACGCCGCTTTCGGCTTGCCCAGCAGATGGTCGGAGATGATGCGCTGCTGGATCTCCGAGGTCCCCTCGAATATCTTGGTGAGGCGGGCGTCGCGCCAGTAACGCTCGACGGCGTGCAAGGTCGTGTAGCCCGCTCCGCCGAACACTTGTAGCGCCTCCGACGTCACGCGCTCGGCCATTTCGGAGGCGAAGAACTTCACCATCGCCGCTTCCTTGTCGCAGCGCCGTTTCTGGTCGATCTCGTCGCACACGAAGTACATGAGCTGGCGCGCCGCCTCGATCTCGGTCGCCATGCGCGCGAGCATGAAGCGTGTGTTCTGGAACTCGCCGATCGCCTGGCCGAACTGGCGGCGTTCCTGGGCATAGGCCGTCGCATCCTCCAGCGCGCCGCGGGCGAGACCGATGGCCCGGGCCGCAGTGTGAGCGCGGGCGCGTTCGAGGCCGGCCGAGATGTAATAGAAGGCGCGGCCTTCCTCGCCGATCAGCGCCGAGCCGGGCAGGCGGCAGTCGTCGAAGGCGAGCTCCCAGGTCTTCCAGCCGAAGTAGCCGATCTTGGGGATCGGCGCGCCCTTCACGCCCTTGGGCAACTCGCCCCGGGGCTTCTCGATCAGGAATGAGGAGAGGCCGACATGCTTGCGCTTGGGATCGGGTGAGTCGGAGGTCCGCGCCACCAGCATGATGTAGTCGGCGCCATCGGCGAAGGTGCACCAGTATTTGTTGCCGTTGATCACCCAGTCGTCGCCGTCCTTCCTGGCGCGGCAGGAGATGTTGCCGAGGTCGGAGCCGACGTTGGGTTCGGACATGGCCGCGGCGCCCAGGAATTCACCGCGGGCGGCGCGCGGCAGGAATACCTTGCGCTGTGCCTCGGTCATGCCGCGCCCGGCCGAGAGGCCGTTGCCGCGGGCGATGATGGAGGCCACGCTCATCCAGGCCCGCGCCAGTTCCTCGGTAATAAGGCAATATTCGAACACGCCCAGACCCATCCCGCCGTGTTCCTCGGGGATGACGATGCCGAAATAGCCCATGTCCGCCAGTTTCTTGATCAGTTCCTGCGGTATGTCGCCCTTTTCGGGATCAAGTTTGTTCGCGACCGGCAGCACCTCCTTCATCGCGAAGGCGCGCGCCGTCTCCTGGATCATCCGGCGCTCGTCGGTCATGTAGCCCATGGCGTTTCCCTCTGCGTTGCCGCAGCATAGTATCCAAATCATGAGGCATTAGGAGACACGCATGCTGAGACTTCTGCTGGGCGCGTTCGCGCTCTTCCTCTCTGCGGTTTCGGTACAGGCGCAGGCGCAAGGATCCGATTGGCCGACCAAACCCGTGGCCATCTACATGGGCTTCCCCGCCGGCTCCGGCGTCGATGTGGTGGCGCGTATCCTCCAGCCCTCGCTCGAGAAAACTCTCGGTCAGCGCCTGGTGATCGACTACAAGGCGGGCGCGGGCGGCAACGTCGCGTCCGAGGTCGTGGCCCGCGCGGCGCCCGACGGTTACACCTTCCTGCTCGGCACGGCAGCGACGCACGGCATCAATCCCGCGCTGTACACGAAGCTGTCGTTCGACGTCGAGGCGGACTTCACCCCGATCACGACGCTGGCGGACATCCCCAATGTGCTCGCCATCAATGCTTCCGTGATCGATGCCAAGGACGTGAAGGACTTCATCGCCAAGGTGAAGGCCGCCCCCGGGAAGTACAGCTACGGCTCGACCGGCAACGGCACGGGGACGCATCTGGCTTTCGCCGCCTTCGTGAAGCAGGCCGGCCTCGACATGGTGCACGTGCCCTACAAGGGCGGGCCGGATGCCACCAACTCGCTGATCAAGGGCGAGACCTGCTGCAGCTTCCCGCTCCTGCAGGCGATGCTGCCGTACGCCAAGGCAGGCCAGGTCCGCCTGCTCGGCGTGACGACTCCCAAGCGCGTCGCTGTCATGCCCGACCTGCCGACCATCGCCGAGGCGGGCCTGCCGGGCTACGAGAGCTACACCTGGTTCGGCATCTTCGGGCCGAAGAATCTGCCACCCGCCATCGCCCAGAAAATGAACGCCGCGCTCAAGACCGCGCTCGAGGATCCCGAGGTCAAGGCCAAGCTCGTCGCGCTCGGCAATACGCCGCGCTATGAGACGCTCGAACAGTTCAAGGCGACTGTGAAGGAAGGCCGTGCAAAGTGGGCCGTGGTGGTGAAGGCTGCAGGCGCCACGGTGGACTAAGAGGGGCGACTGATGAAGCGCAGCGACGATCGCATCCTCACCACGCACGTCGGCAGTTTGCCGAGGAGTGCGGAGCTCAGCGATCTCCTGATCCGCGATGAGGCGGGTGAGGCGATCGACAAAGCGCGGCTGGCCCGCCTCGGCGAGGAGGCCGTGCATCATGTCGTGGCCCGGCAATGCGCAGCGGGGATCGACATCGTGAACGACGGCGAGCAGCCGCGAGTCGGCTTCCAGACCTATGTTGCCCAGCGCATGAAGGGTTTTGGCGGCGAGTCGAAGCGGCCCTCGCCGACCGACTACGCGAACTTCCCGATGTTCGCGGCCCAGTGGGCCCGCAACGCACCCCGGCGCACCAAGGTCCGCAACGCGCCGCAGGCCATCGGCGAAGTCGTCTATGACGATCTTCGCTCGGCCGAGGAGGAATGCCGCCTGTTCAAGGCCGCACTCGCCCGACAGGCCAGCAAGCCGGTCGAGACGTTCATGACGGCGCCTTCGCCCGGCATCATCGCCACCA
Source organism: Rhodospirillales bacterium (assembly GCA_016191685.1). GTDB lineage: Bacteria > Pseudomonadota > Alphaproteobacteria > Reyranellales > Reyranellaceae > Reyranella. The sequence continues at coordinate 3,588 of JACPVT010000066.1, forward strand.
CCCTGTTGAACGCGCACTACGACAGCCACGAGGCCTATGTTTTCGCCCTGGCCCGTCAGATCGCCAAGGAATACGAGCTGATCGCGCGCGACTTCATCCTGCAGATCGATGCGCCCGACCTCGCCATGGAACGCACCACCCTGTTCCAGGACAAGAGCACGCCCGAGTTCCTGAAGATCGTCGACATGCATGTCGCGGCACTGAACGAGGCGCTCGCCGGCATCCCGCGCGAACGCGTCAGGCTTCATTGCTGCTGGGGCAACTGGGAGGGCCCGCACGTCGACGACATCCCGATGCACTACATTCTGCCGGCGCTCTACCAGGCCAAGGTCGGCGCGCTCTCCATCGAGTTCGCCAACCCACGCCACCAGCACGAGTACGCTGCGCTCAAGAAGAACAAGCTGCCCGACGGCTTCCTGCTGCTGCCCGGCGTGATCGACTCGACCACCAGCTTCGTCGAGCATCCCGAGGTCATCGCCAATCGTATCTGCGAGGCGGTCGATGCCGTGGGCGACAGGAGCCGTGTCATCGCCTCGAGCGATTGCGGTTTCTGCACTTTCGCCGGCGGCGAGATGGTCACCGAGGACGTGGTGTGGGCCAAGCTCAAGAGTTGCGGCGAGGGCGCCGCGATCGCCACGCGCCGTCTGTGGGGCACGAAGGCTTAGCGTGCGCGTTTGACCGGCTGGCGCAGGATGGTCCTCAGTTTGGCGGGCTCGGTCCTGCGGGGATCGCTCAGGTAGATCTCGTGGTGGGGGCCGGCAAAGGTGAGGCCCTGCGACGGCATCTCCTTGTCGTGAAGCCTCGCCAGGACAGGTCCTTCGTCGTCGTAGCTTCCGACGTGCAGGACCTGCAGCGCTCTTCCTTCGTTCAGGATCTCCAGCCGCAGGCTGTCGGGCGGCGTGCCGAGTTTCTTCTTCGCTTTCTCGACGGCCGCCTCGAACAGCCGCCGGTCGATGAACTCGGGCGCCATGATCATCATGGTCCAGTGCCAGCGTTCCTTGCGGCGCGCGACGAAATCGGCGGGATCGTCGGCCCACCACAGGCCCTCGAGCGGCGGCACCACGTAGTCCTTGCCCGTGGCGGCCCTGGCCGCGAATTTCATCGCGTAGCTCACCGCATAGAGCCATTCGATCGCCAGCTTGTAGGCCGGTGCCGTGTTGGGATCGCCCCTGCCGTCGACCTTGACGAACTGCATTACCGGAACGTCCACGGACGCGAAGCGATCGGTCGGCGGCCTGTAGAGGTCCGGCAGGCTCTTCTTGAAGTCGATTTTTTCCACTGTCGATCGGCCGACTACAGCGCGCAGGTGCGGAAGCCGGCCAGGACGTCGTTGCGGTCCGGCGTGAAGAAATTGCGATAGGCGGGGCGGGCGATGCGGGCACTGGTCGCCCAGCATCCGCCGCGCAGCACCTTGCGCGTGCCGAACCAGGGCTGCGAATAATCCTTGTAGGGGTCGGCAGAGAATTCGGCGAAGGGCAGGAAGTCCGACGCCGTCCATTCCCAGACATTGCCGATCGTCTGCCGGCAGCCGAAGGCGCTGTCGCCCGCTGCGCAGGCCGCAACATCGACCGGTCCGTCGAAAGCGAAGTCGAGATTGGCGCGCGATGAGGTGGGCGGCGTCTCGCCCCACGGCCAGCGTCGGCGCCGATTTGCAAGCCGAGTGCCGTCCGGCGCCGGTTCGCCGACGGCCGCCGCTTCCCATTCGGCTTCGCTCGGCAGGCGCCGGCCGGCCCACCGGCACCAGGCCTCGGCCTCGAACCAGGTGACGAAAACGACCGGCGCGTGTGGCGCCAGTTCCTCGATCGTGCGATAGCGCCGGGCCGTCCAGATGCCGTCGCGCTTGGCCTGCCAGTAGACGGGCCGCTCGGCATTGCGGCCCCCGTTACGACCTTGGCGCCAGGTCCAGCCGGCGTCGCTCCAGAACTCCCGCGTGCCGTAGCCGCCGGCCTCGATGAAGGCCGCGAACTCTGCGTTGGTGACGGGCGCGCGGGCGATGCGGAAGGCCGCCAGCGGCGTTTCGTGCGCCCATTTCTCGTTGTCGAAGACGAAGCCGTCGGACGTGGTCGAGCCCAACCGCCAGGTTCCGCCCGGCACGGCGGCATCGCCCGGCAAGGCTCCCGCTGCCGGACGCCGTGCATCGCCGAGTTCCTGCGGCGCCGCGTAGGAAAGCGTCTGGCGCGAGTAGGTGAGCGCCTCGACATGCATGTCTTCGTGGCGGATCGCGAGCTCGTAGAAATAGCGCGCGTCCTCGTCGACCGCGCCGCCGAGCAGGTCCTCCTGGCGGGCCAGCACGTCGGCCATATACCCGAAGGTGCCGGCACGGTCCGGCAGGTCGAGCTGCCAGCGCGTGGCATGCGGCACGTTGCTCGAATCCCACAGCCGGTCGCCGCGCTCGATCAGCGGGGCGCGACCATGGCTGTGGCGCAAGGTCCAGTACTCGTGGAACCAGCCGACGTGGCCGATCTCCCAGAGCACGGGATTGACGATGGCGATCTGCGGTCCCATCAATTCCGACGATGATAGTTCTTCCGTCAAGCGCCGGGTGCGATGACGGGCCTCGCGCAGTTGCGCCACCAGTTCGACCGCGGACGCTCCGCTGGTCGGGCGTTGCTCACGGGCCCGGTCCTGAGGGGTATGGTCCATGAGGATCGTCCTTATCACACCCGAGGGTCCGACTTCACGCACCGGCAACCGCGTCGCCGCCTCGCGCTGGGCGCGCATCCTGCGCCGCCTCGGCCATGGGGTGCGCGTCGCTTCGGACTATGACGGCCGGCCGGCCGATCTGATGGTGGCGATCCACGCCTGGCGGAGTGCCGCGGCAATCGAGCGGTTCAAGGCGACGTACCCCGAATGTCCGGTGATCCTGCAACTGAGCGGCACCGACATCTACCAGTACATCGACAGCGATCCGGCGCCGACTCTGCGCTCGATGGAGCTGGCCGACCGGCTGGTGGCGCTGAACGACCTCGCCTGGCGCGTCGTGCCCAAACGGCTCCGCCCGCGCCTCTGCGTCATCCATCAGTCGGTCGCGCGTTTGTCGCATCCAAGACGGCCGAGCGCGCGCGCCGTGGTCGTCTCGGTGATTGGCCATCTGCGCGACGTGAAGGATCCGCTGCGCGCGGCCGAGGCCGTACGCCTGCTGCCGGCCGCGAGCCGCGTGCGCATCGAGCAGGTCGGCCGCGCCTACACGCCGCAATGGGCGGCGCGTGCCGAGGCCGAGATGAAAACCAACCCGCGCTACATTTGGCGGAACGACGTGCCGGCCTCCGCCGTCCGCCGGCTGCTGGCGCGCAGCCATGCCATGGTGATCTCGTCGCTGAGCGAAGGCGGCGCCAACGTGATCTCGGAAGCTGCCGTCGCCGGCGTGCCGGTGCTGGCCTCGAAGATGGACGGCAACGTCGGGCTGCTCGGCGCCGACTATCCCGGCTACTTCCCCGTCGGTGACACCGAGGCGCTCGCCCGTCTGCTGCAGCGGCTGGAGGACGAGCCGCGCTTCGCCGCGCGCCTGCGCCAGGCGCTGGCCCGCCGCGCGCCGCTGTTCCGGCCCGCCCGCGAGACCGCCGCGTGGCGCCACTTGCTGGCTGGGTTGCGTTCCTAAGGAAAGAGGTTGTCGACCGTTGCGGCGACCGGCAGGCCCGCCGCTTTCCATTCCGGAAAGCCGTCTTCCAGTCGCTTGATGTCATAGCCCTTGGCGCGCAGCGCGGCGACGGCCTCGAACGACAGCACACAATAGGGGCCGCGGCAGTAGGCGACGATCTGCGTATCCTTCGGCAACTCGGCAAGACGCCGCTCGAGATCGGCGAAGGGGATGCTGAGCGCACCCGGCAGGTGGCCCAAGGCGAACTCGTCTTCCGGACGGACGTCCAGGAGCACCACGCTGCCGTCGCCCAGCCGCGTGAGCAGCGCCTCGCGCGACACCGGTTCCAGCGAGTCGAGTCTGTCGAAGTAGGCCGAGACGATGCCGCGCACTTCGGCGCGGCTGTGTTCGGCATAGCGCCGGAGGGCGCCCAACAGCTCGATCACCGGCCCGTCGCCCAGCCGGTAGAGGATCCGCTTGCCGTCGCGTCGCGAGCGCACGAAACCGGCGCGCCGCAGCACCTGCAGATGCTGCGAGGCATTGGCCAGAGAGAGGCCGGTGAGCTGCGCCAGACGCTCGACCGAGCGCTCGCCCTGCGCCGCATGCTCCAGCAATTCCAGCCGGTTTGCCTGGCCCAGGACCCGGGCCAGTTCGGCGAATTGCTCGAAAATCTCGATCTTGGGGCCAGTCATTCAATCAGTAACTTGACTGATTGAATGAATCACGTCAAGTCACCAATCGTCATTGTGAGGTGCCCCTTTGGCCAGTCTTTCGCGGTTCGGTTCGATGCACCGGCAGGTCCTGCTGCTGGCCATCGCGCAGGCTTTGTTCCAGACGACCTCGGTCCTGGTGATGACCGTCGGCGGCCTGGCCGGCGGCCTGATCGCACCGTCGCCGCAGCTCGCGACCGCGCCCATCGCGGCGATGTTCCTCGGCACGGCGGTCGCGACGTTTCCGGCGTCGCTCTGGATGGCGCGCGTCGGACGCCGTCGCGGCTTCGTCGCCGGCGCGCTGCTGGGCGCGGCCGGCGGCATGACGGCTGCGGCCGGCCTGTGGCTGGGCTCGCTGGCGCTGCTCGCCTTCGGCACGTTTCTCGTCGGCACCTACCAGGCGTTCGCCCAGTTCTATCGCTTTGCCGCCAGCGAGGTGGCCAATGATTCCTTCCGCGCACGCGCGATCTCGCTCGTGCTCGCCGGCGGCATCGTGGCGGCGCTGGCCGGCCCGCTGCTCGGTCGGCTCGGCGGCCCGCTGCTCTCGCCCGAGTATGTCGGCTCGTTCCTCCTGCTCGCGATCGTCTCGCTGGTCGCGGCCGGCCTGCTGCTCGGCCTGCGCATCCCGGCGCCGAAAGCAGCGACGGGCCCCGCCGCCGCGGGCCGGCCGTGGGCGGCCATCGTCTCGCAGCCGGCCTATCTCGTGGCGCTGTTCGGTGCGGCGACCGGCTACGGCGTCATGATCCTCGCCATGACGGCGACGCCGATCGCCATGCTCCACCATGATCACGGGCTCGCCGCAGCGACGACGGTCATCCAGCTCCATGTGCTGGGCATGTTCCTGCCGTCCTTCTTCACCGGCGCACTGATCGCCCGCTTGGGCGTGCTGCGGATCATGCTGGCCGGCGTCGCGCTGCTGGCCGGTCACGTCCTCATGACCTTGACGGGAACGGCGTTTGAATCCTTCGCCGGCGCGCTGGTGATGCTGGGCGTCGGCTGGAACTTCCTCTACGTCGGCGGCACGACCCTGCTGACGACGACCTATGCCGCCGCCGAGAAGGGCCGCGCCCAGGCGACCAACGACATGAGCATTTTCGCCGTCGGCCTCGCCTGTTCGCTGGGCGCCGCGGCACTGCTACAGGCGTTCGGCTGGCAGACGCTCAATCTCCTGCTGCTGCCGTGGCTCGCCGTGGCGGCGCTGGCCCTGCTGTGGCTGGGTTATCGGCGGCGTGGAAGCGTCGCCACGGCGCTCGCCGACTGAGGCACGAGATGTCGAACGAGCCCGTCATCCGCTTCGCCGTCTTCCTCGCCGTCTTCGTCGTGGTCGCGGCCTGGGAGGCGATGGCGCCCCGTCGCGCGCGGCAGCTCTCGCGCTGGGCGCGCTGGCCGGCCAATCTCGGCATCGTGGCGCTCAACACGGCGCTGGTGCGCCTGCTGCTGCCGACCACGGCCGTCGCCTTCGCCCTTGTGGGCGAGCAGCGCGGCTGGGGGCTGCTGAACACCGTCGACCTGCCGCGCTGGGCGGCCGTCGTCCTGGCGGTTCTTGCCCTCGATCTCGCGATCTACCTGCAGCACGTTCTGTTCCACGCCGTCCCGGCGCTGTGGCGGCTGCACCGGATGCATCACGCCGATCTCGACATCGATGTCACCACCGGCGCCCGCTTCCACCCGATCGAGATTGCGGCGTCGATGCTGCTCAAGCTCGCCGCCATCGCGGCCCTGGGCGCACCCGCCGAGGCCGTGCTCGCCTTCGAGATCCTCCTCAACGCGACGGCGATGTTCAACCACGCCAACCTCCGCCTGCCGGCGGGTCTCGATCGCGTGCTGAGATGGATCGTCGTCACACCCGACATGCATCGCGTCCACCATTCGATCGTGCGGCAAGAGACCGACAGCAATTTCGGCTTCAACATGCCGTGGTGGGATCGCCTGTTCGGCACCTATCGCGCGCAACCGGAAGCCGGGCACGAGGCGATGACGATCGGCATCGAACAATTCCGCGCCCCATGCGAGCAGCGGCTCGACCGCATGCTGACCCAGCCGTTCCGCGACGACGCGTCGGCGGTCTTGTACGTCGGCAAGGCGGCCAACTTGCGCGCGCGATTGCGCAGCTACAAGGGCGGCGGCGACGGACGCTTCATGATCCAGTTCCTCGAA
>JACPVT010000096.1 GCA_016191685.1 Rhodospirillales bacterium
AGATCGGCCACGTTCTTGATGTAGCCGCGGCCTCGCACCATGAACTCCGTCTCGGCCATCTCGACGACCCGGCCTCCAACCTCGCGGTTGGAGGCGCGGATCGTCTCGATGACGCGGCCCAGCGGCACGCCGAATGACCGCAGCTTTGCCGGATCGACCACGACATTGTACTGCCGCACGAAGCCTCCGACGCTCGCCACCTCGGCCACGCCTTCGGCCTTGGCTAGGCCGAAGCGGATGTACCAGTCCTGCAACGAACGCAGTTCGGCCAGCGAGCGGTTTGCGCCCACCACGGCGTACTGGAAGACCCAGCCGACGCCGGTGGCGTCCGGCCCCAGGGTCGGCTTGACCTCGGCCGGTAGCTTCTGGGCGCCGGAATTGAGATACTCCAGCACGCGGCTGCGCGCCCAGTAGATGTCGGTGCCGTCCTCGAAGATGACGTAGACGAACGACACGCCGAAGAACGAGAAGCCGCGCACGGCTCGGCTGCGTGGCACCGCCAGCATCGCCGTGGTCAGCGGGTAGGTGACCTGATCCTCGATGACCTGTGGCGCCTGGCCCTGCATCTCGGTGTAGACGATGACCTGGGTGTCGGAGAGATCGGGGATGGCATCGAGCGAGACGCGGCCGATCGCATAGAGGCCGCCACCGACCAGGGCCAGCGTGACCACGAACACCAGCAGCAGGTTGCGCGTCGACCAGCGGATGAGGCCGGCGATCATTTGCCGTCTCCTGCTGGCTGTCCCTGGGTGAACGCCGCGAGCGCCGCCCGCAGGTTGCTCTCGGCGTCGATTAGGAAGGTGGCCGAGGTGACGACCCGCTCGCCCGGCTTCAGCCCCTCCAGCACCTGCACGTGGCCCGGCACGCGGACGCCGAGTTTGACGGCGCGCGGCTCGAAGCGGCCCTCGCCGCGCTCGACCAGCACGACCTGCCGCTTGCCGCTGTCGATCACCGCGGAGTCCGGCACGACCACCCATCTTCCCGGGATCGGCGCCTCGATCTCGACGGTGGCTGCCATGTCGGCGCGCAACAGCCCGTCGGGATTGGCGACCTCGATGCGCAGCCTCGCCGTGCGGCTCTCCTTGCCGAGGCCGGGATAGATGAAGGTGACGCGGC
>JACPVT010000347.1 GCA_016191685.1 Rhodospirillales bacterium
CTACATCGATGCCTTCGCGCCCAAGGACGGGCAAAGTCTGTTCGACCTCGTGGGTCCGAAGGCCGAGGGCAACATGCGCGCGGGCGCCGCAAAGGACGGCGACGGCTGGCGACTTCCCGTCAATCCGATGCCGCCCGACACCGCGCCCGAGGATGTTGCCTGGGCCAGCCCGCGCCGCCGGCCGCAGCCAATTCGTACCTTCGAACAGAAGCTCCAGCTCACCTCGAAAGAGCCGCCGCCCCGTCATTACATATACGCGACGCGCAACGGCCCTGGCGATGTGTTCCGCCAATTCGCCGAGCGCGCCAAGAGCGAGGCCGGCTGGAAACACTACGAGATGGACTCCAGCCACAATCCGCACATCACCTGTCCCGACGCGTTGATGGCCCTGTTGACCCGGATCATGCCGAATACCTGGGAGGACAAGTGAACGACGCTCTGGCGCACGACATCCTCGGCCAGCTTGGCCGTGCCCGACGCGCCGCCGATTCCCTGACGATCAGCGGCGGCGACGATCCCGTGTTCGTGACACCCTGGCGCATCGGCCGTGCCGGCTCGGCGGCGTTGGGCGCGGTGGGCCTTGCCGTCTCCGATCTCTGGAGTCTGCGGACCGGCAAGCCGCAGGCCGTGAGCATCGACTTGCGCGCCGCAACCGCTTCGCTGCGCTCGAACACCTACGTTCGCCGCAACGGCGAGCGACCGGTGTCGTGGGATCCGCTGGCCGGTCACTATCCGACTCGCGACGGCCGGATCATGTTCCTGCACACCAACCACCCACACCATCGGGCCGGTGCGCTGCGCATTGCCGGCGCCAGGGCCGAGACACGCGAGGCACTGGCCGAGGCCGTTGCCAATTGGGATGGCCTCGCCATCGAGGAAGCGATCGCCGACGGCAATTGTGTCGGCGGCCTCGTGCGCAGCCGCCAGGAATGGAACGCCCATCCGCATGGTGTCGCCGTCGCCGGACTGCCGCTGATCGACATCATCAAAATCGGTGAGGCGCCGGCACGGCCGTTGCCGAAGGGCGACAGGCCGCTGAGCGGTGTCCGCGTGCTGGATCTCACCCGCGTGCTGGCCGGGCCCACCAGCGGCCGCGTGCTGGCCGAGAACGGTGCCGATGTGCTCCACATTGCCGCTCCTCATCTGCCCTATCAGAGCGAGCTGCTGATGGACACCGGCCACGGCAAGCGCTGCGCCTGGATCGATCTCCGCGAACCGGCCGGCATCGAGACGCTGACTGGCCTTGTGCGCGGCGCCGATGTCTTCACCCAAGGCTTTCGGCCAGGAACGCTGGCGGCGCGCGGCTTCTCGCCGGAGCAGTTAGCTGAGATGCGACCGGGTATCGTCTGCGTCAGCATCTGCGCCTACAGCCACGAAGGCCCCTGGGCCTCACGACGCGGCTTCGACTCGATCGTGCAGAACGTGACGGGCCTCACCGCGACGCAAGGCACCCTGGAGAAACCGCGCAACATGCCGGTGCAGGCCAACGACTACATCGCGGGCTACCTCGCCGCCCTGGGTGCCATGGTCGGCCTCGCCCGCCGCGTCGAACGGGGCGGATCGTGGCTGGTGCGCGTCTCGCTGGTCCAGGTCGCGCACTGGATCGCAAGCCTCGGCACCGTCGACGGCGGAAAAGGCGCGGCCGAACTCGGCGAAGACGAACTTGCGAACCTCATCACCGAAAGCGTCGGCCCGTTCGGCCGGCTGAATCATCTCCGCCCGATCGTGCAACTGAGCGAGACACCCGCCTTCTACGCCCGTCCTGCCGAACCGCTCGGCAGTTCCCCCGCCCGCTGGAGTTGATGAGTACGACCATGCCCGACACGCTCACGCGCAACACCCTCACCACCATCGCCGACCTCGAAGCGCTCTACGGCCAACCCGGCGAGACCTCGACCGTCAAAGAAGTGGCGCGGATCACACCGCAGTACCGGGCCTACATCGAGGCCTCACCGTTTGCCTCGCTCGCAACCTCAGGACCGGAGGGCCTCGACTGCTCACCGCGCGGCGACAAGCCGGGCTTCGTGCGCGTGCACGACGAGAAGACCCTGATGTTGCCCGATCGGCGCGGCAACAACCGGATCGATTCGCTGCGCAACATCGTGCGCGATCCACGCGTGGCGCTGCTGTTCCTGATCCCGGGCGTGGGCAACACGCTCAGGGTCAACGGCCGCGCCAAAATCAGCGTCGAGCCGGCACTGCTCGGCTCCTTCGCCGTCGAGGACAAGGCGCCGCGCTCGGTGATGGTGATGACGGTCGATGCCGTCTACTTTCAGTGCGCTCGCGCCCTGGTGCGCTCCGAATTGTGGAACCCGGCGCGCCAGGTCGATCCCAAGAGCCTGCCCAGCGCCGGCCAGATCCTGGCGGCGCTGAGCCAGGACCGCGTCGGTGGCGAGATCTACGACCGCGAATGGGCAGGCCGCGCCGCCAAGACCATGTGGTAGGCCGCTAGGCCGCCGCCCGTACCAGGGGCCGTGCAGCCAGCGCGTCGAGGAAGCGCTGGCAATAGACCTGGGCCGTGGACCTGAACACCTTGGCCTTGAGAGCGGCGTGCCGCTCCCTGCGTTCGGCCACCGGCATGGTAAGCCCAAGGTGCATGGCATCGGCGATGGCGTCGGGATCGAAAGGATTGACGATCAGGGCCTCGGTAAGCTCATGCGCGGCACCGGCGAATTTCGACAGCACCAGGACGCCCGGGTCCTCGTCGGGCTGGCTGGCGACGAACTCCTTGGCGACCAGGTTCATGCCGTCGCGCAGCGGCGTCACCACGCCGATCCGCCCGATGCGGTAGAGGCCGGCGAGCGTCGAGCGCGGCGCCGCTCGTGCACTGTAGCGCAGCGGTGTCCAGTCGAACTCGGAGAATTTGCCGTTGATCCGGCCGGCCAGCCGATCGAGGTCGATGCGCAGCTTTCGATATTCGTCGACTTCCTCGCGCGACCGCGGGCAGATCTGCAGATAGTGGATCTTGCGGCGGTGCTCGGGATGTCTTTCGAGCAGCCGGCCGAACGCCTCGAAGCGCTGCGGCAGGCCCTTGGAATAATCCATGCGGTCGACGCCGATGATGAGCGCGCGCCCGACCATGCTCTCGGCCACGCGCTTCACCAGCTTGTCGCTGGCTGCGCGTCCGGCTTCCTGCGCGAACGACTCGGCATCGATGCCGATCGCGTCGGCGAAGGCACGCATCCGGCGGCCGTTCAGCCGGACCCATTCGCCGTCGACCGTGGCACCCAGCATGCGCTGCGCGCAGTCGCGGAAGTCGCGGGCGTGCTCCTCGGTCTGGAAGCCGACGAGATCGTAGGCGCAGAGATCGGCCACCAGTTCGCGCGCGACCGGCATTGCTTCGAGCATCGACGGCGGCACGAAGGGGACATGAAGGAAGAAGCCGATCGGGCCACGAAACCCTCGCGCCCGCAGCATGCGACCGAAGGGGATGAGATGGTAGTCATGCACCCACACCGTGTCGTCGGGCTGCAGCACGGGCTCCAGCGAGGCGGCGAAGGTCTGGTTGACGGAGAGATAGCCCTCGTAATCTTCGCGGTGGAAATGCATCAGCCCGAGCCGGAAGTGCAGCAGCGGCCACAGCGCCCCGTTGGCGAAACCGATATAGAAGCTGCGATGCGCCTCGGCCGTGAGATCGACCGTGGCATAGGTGACACCCCGCGCCTCGACGAGCGACGGCTGCGCCGCGGGCTCGGCGGTCAATCGCCCGCTCCAGCCGAACCACATCGAGCCCGGCGTCAGCAGATCGCGCAGCGCGATGGCGAGACCGCCCGCGGCCGCACCGCGCGACTTGGGAATCGGCACCCGATTCGAGACGATCACGAGGCGTGCCATAGTCCCTCCTCCCAGGTTCTCGACAGGCGCATGGCCGACAGGATCAGCCCGACCTGCGAATAGGTTTGTGGAAAGTTGCCCCACAGTTCACCGGTGTGGGGATCGATATCCTCCGAGAGCAACCCGAGATGGTTGCGCCGGGCGAGCAGGTTGTTGAACAGCTCCAGCGCCTCGTCGCGACGGCCGACACTCACCAGGGCGTCGATGTACCAGAAGGTGCAGAGCAGGAAGGCGTTGGACGGCTTTCCGAAGTCATCGGCCTCGCGATAGCGCAACAGGAAGCCATTCTTCATCAGATGCTTGCCCGCCGCGTCGATCGTCGCGTGGAAGCGCGGATCGTCGGAGCGCAGCAGGCCGATCTCGGGCAGCACCAGGCTCGAGGCGTCGAGCATGTCGCGGTCGAGCACGCCCGACAGCCAGCCGTCCGACGTCGTGCCGCGCTTGAGAATCTCCTGGCGCAGCACACCGGCACGCGCCAACCACTCGCGCGATTCGGGATCGATACCTACCCGCTTGGCGATCAGGCCGAGGCGGTGCTGGGCCGCCCAGCACATCGCCGCCGAGAAGGTATGAACCTCTTCGCGGTCGCGGTATTCCCACAGGCCGGAATCGGGCGTCAGCGCGGCGCGGTGGGCCTCGTTGCCCACGACGCAGAGCTGACGATAGAGTTCGAGATCGCCCTGTCGCGGCAGGCGCTCGTCCCAGAACATCTGCGCCGCCGTCAGCACCATCGAGCCGTAGGTGTCGTTCTGGCGCTGGCCGACGGCGGCATTGCCGACGCGCACCGGCCCGAAGCCGCGGTAGCCCGGCAGCGAATCGATCAGGCGTTCGCTCGTATCGGTACCAGGAGCGATGGGAAACAGCGGGGCGATTTCGTGGGCCTCGCCGCGCGAACTGCCGGCCTCGACGATATCGACGATGAAGCGGACGTATCCTTCCATGGTGAGCGTCGCCGACAACCGATTGAGCGCCGTCACCGTGTAGAAGGCGTCTCGCAGCCAGGTGAACCGGTAGTCGTGGCGTACCCGCCGCCTCCGGTATGGACGTCGTGAGCGCCGCCATCACCGCGCCGGTGTCCTCGTAGCTGCAGAGCTTCAGGGTAATCGCCGCACGAATCACGGCGACCTGCCAGTCGAACGGGATGTTGAGGTCGCGCACCCACGTCTGCCAGTAGGCCTCGGTCTCGGCGAGGAAGGAGCGTGCGATCGTGTCGGGATTATCTGTAATGCTCTCGTCGGCGCCGACCAGCAACGTGATCGGACGGTCGAGCGAGAACTCGGTTTCGTGAAGCATGTGACTGATCGAGGCGTCGGTCGTGAGGCGCAGCACCGAGGCGTCGCCGAAGTAGCGCACATGGTTGCTGCCGGAGGTGACCTGTGCGCGGCGGGCGCCGTAATCGAAGCTCGGCCGCAGTCGGATGGCGATCCGCGGCCGGCCAGCGACCGGCTCCATCCGCCGCACCAGCATGGGTGGGCGGAACATCCGGCCGAAACGGCGGAAACGCGGCGCGAAGTCGACGATACGGACCGTGCCGCCCGCGGCTTCGATCGTGGTTTCGAGGATGGCGGAGTTGTGCAGGTAGCGCTGGCGCGTGTCCTTGGTCCCGGCCACGACGACGTCCATGAACCCACTTTGCGGGTCGTTGCCGCCCAGCAGCGCATTGAACACCGGATCACCATCGAGCCTGCCGAGCCCATGCCACACATGGCGCCCGTTGCGATCGATCAGGCTCGCGATCGAGCAATTGCCGATGACGCCGAGATCGAGGCTGCTCATCGCGAGAGCCTCATGGACACCCGGCCCGGAGCCTGCCGGTCATCCAGCAGGTCCGCGCCGCGCTTCAGCCAGGCGCGCACGACAGCAGGATCGCCGCCGAAGAATTCGGCGACGCGCAGACCCTGCCCCCCGAGCGACCGCGCGGCATTCATGCCCGCCTCGTCAGTGAAATCGTCGCCAATGAAGATCGGATGGCGGCCGGCGAAGGGCGCGTGCGCCATCAGACGTTCAACGGCATGTCCCTTGGACGCGGCGCGCGGCCCGATCTCCACGGCCTCGTGCGCGGGGATCAGACGGAACCAGGGATGATCTTCGGCCACCAGCGCGCGCATCATCCGCCACACGTCGCTGCCTCGCTCGGGCGCCAATCGGTAGTGAACAGCACAACCATGCGACTTGGGCTCGATCAACACGCCCGGCCATCGCTCGGCAGCGGTGGCCAGCGAGGTCCGCCAGGCCTCGGGCACGGCAACGCCTGCCGGCATTTCCTCGATGGTACCGTCGTCGTAGCGCAGCAGGACACCGTGTTCGCCCGCGGCGCTGGCCGAGAACGGTGCCAGCAGACTGTCGACGACGGCGAGCGGCCGTCCTGTCACGATGGCGAGAGCACCTTCCAGCAGCGTATGAAGGCGAGACAGCAGGGCCGGCAGGCCGGCGGGCACGACCACCAGCTCCGGCGTTGCCGCGATCTCGAGCAACGTACCGTCGAGGTCGAGAAACAGCGCAGACGTCTTGTCGAGTACCGGCAGCGTCATCCTGTCTATGCCCCTTGCGCCAATGACCGGCTTCCCGGGCGCGAGGGGACCTGTCGACCACAACACGCCGCGTGCGGGCCGCCTCTATGGGTGTTCCCGCCTAACACACGGGAACTGAACGCTTTCTATCGGTCAGGGTTCCGTAAAAAAGCCGCGAGGTTAAGGCAGCACCGCGGCGAGTATCGGCTCAGCGCAGGGTGCCCATGCGTTGCCAGAACGGCTTGCCCGATTCATAGGCAGCGGCAGCCGGTGATATGCCAGCGTCACGCAGGCTGCGTGCATCCATCCGAGCGAGGCACCGCCTGGCCGCTGTACGCTCCCGCCACAGGGCCATGGCAGCGACGACGCGCTGGCGCAGCGAGGGCTGCGGCGCCGCCACGGCGGCTGGCGTCACGAACAGATCCTGCTCGATGGTGAGACGGTCGCGGGACTGAAAGCTCATCTCTCTCTCCTTGGGCTGATGGGCTCAAGATGGGCGAGGCCAATGGGCCTCTCAATGATGTGGCAGGTAATCGGACGCACGAGACATCCTCATGCCCGCGTCGAAGAAACTTACCTTAGAGCCGCTCTGATCGCCCCCTGATCGCGTCAAGCCCGTCGGTCAGCGCCGCGGGCCCGGGCTGGTCCGCAGCGGACGTTGGCTAGAGCATCTGGGCGTGTTTAGTTCCGCCAATGAGCAGACACGCTGTCTTCCTCAATGGTCCAATCGGTGCAGGAAAGAGTTCGCTGGGGCGCGCTCTGGCGAACGCGCTCGGCGGCGAATTCATTGACGGTGATGACTACGCTGATCCCGGGCGACCTTGGTTCGGTTCAATACTCCGCACAAGTCGAGCGGTCGTGAACAAGGGGCTCGCTGTCCTCGAAGTCCGCTCGCTTGTCGTCATCAGCTATCCGCTCACGTGCACGACTTGGATCTATTACAAGCGGAAATTTTCGGATGATGGTGTGGAACCAATATTCGTGGGACTCCGCGCGACACATGAAGGTGTCACGGGAAGTGCGCGTGGTCGGACATTCACTAATGCAGAACAAGAGCGCATAAAGGTCATGATTGCAGAAGGCTATGGGAACCAGTCCTTCAACGACATCTTTGTCGACACTGACAAAGCGTCATTTGAAGAGACGCTGCAGACCTTGGCATCAGAAGTGATACGCTTGACCACCAAGCCGTGATGTCCGTTTCCCACTCAAAGCGGGGATTGGATTGCACTTGCCCGAGCCTGAAGCGAGGGTGCGGAGGCAGATCAGCCGACGCGGCGGAAAGTGGCGCATAGGATCAGCCTATACCTTTTTTATTGCCGGTATCGATGCAGGGGCACGCTAGTCTCGCCTCGCCCCTGTCGATCCGATGGAGATTTTGGACATGCTGCCCTCCCAACGCGCGCTGTTCGACATACCGCGCGACGTCTGTTTCATGAATGCCGCTGCCTGGAGCCCTCTGCCCATCGCGGTGCAGGAGGCCGGACGCGCCGGCGTCGGCCGCAAGGGCCAGCCCTGGAAGCTCGATGGCCAGTTCATGACCGGCCAGCACGAACGGGCGCGCAAAGCAGCCGCTGCCCTGATCGGCGCCGATCCGGTCGACGTGGCCCTCATTCCTTCCGTCGGCTACGGCGTATCGACCGCCGGCAAGGTGATGGCGATCCCGCGCGGCAGCCGCGTGCTGGTGCTGCAGGACGACCATACCTCGCCGGTGCTGGAGTGGATGAGCCGTGCCGAGGCCGGGGGCTACACGGTCGAACCGGTGCGTCAGCCGACGGACGGCGATTGGACTTCGGCCGTGCTGGAAGCGATCGAACGCAACGGCGCGGCGCCCCTCGCGCTGGTCTCGATTTCCTCGGTCCACTGGTCTGACGGCGGCGCGGTCGACATGCCGCGCGTCGCAGCGGCGGCCAAGGCCAAGGGTGCTGCCCTGCTGGTCGATGCCACGCACGATGCCGGCGTGCGCCGCATCGACGTGAAGTCGCTCGATCCCGACTTCCTCATCTTCCCGACCTACAAATGGGTCCTCGGCCCCTACGGTCGCGCCTTCATGTATGTCGCCAAGCGCCACCAGAACGGCGTGCCGCTCGAGCAGACCGCTCCGGCGCGCAAGGGTGTGGCGGCCGAGCAGAAGGTCTATTTCCGCGATCTTTCCTATGCCGACGGCGCGCGCCGCTACGATATGGGCGAGCGCGATCATTTCATCACCCTCGAGATGGCCGCGGTCGGCATGGAAATGATGGCGGGCTGGGGCAACGACCCGATCGTGGCCCGACTCGCCATGCTCACCGACCGCCTGGCCGATGGCCTCGCCAACACCGGCGTGCGCGTGCTCGACCGCAAACTGCGCGCGCCGCACCTGCTTTGCCTGCATTTCCCCAAGGGCATGGCCGACGACCTGCCGCAGAAGCTCGCGGCTGAAAACGTCCATGCCGCACCGCGGCTCGGCCGGCTGCGAATCAGCCCGCACGTCTACAACGACGAGGAAGACGTCGAGCGCTTCGTCGAGGTGTTCAAGCGCATTGCCCTGTAAAGCGCCTCTCATGAGCCATGACCGCGCCACTGGCGTGGCGCGCCCCCAACGCAGAGCTGGAATCGTTTCCCTCGCAAGCGATGTCCATTACGCTTCCGCTGGGGAACATTGGGGGTTGCCTTGAGTATCAGTCGTCGAACCTTGCTTGTTGCGGCTTTGACCGCGCCCATCGCCGCGCGCGCTCAGGACAAGTTTCCCAGCCGGCCGATCAAGATCATCGTGCCCTTTCCGCCCGGCGGCGGCGTCGACCTGACGGCGCGCCTCTTGATGGAACCGCTGTCCAGGGAACTCGGCCAGCCGATCGTGATCGAGAACAAGAGCGGCGCCGGCGGGATCATCGGCGTCGAGGCGATGTCCCACGCCCCGCCTGATGGCTACACGCTCTCCCTCACCGGTGTCGGCACGCTGACGGCCGGACCGCATCTGCGCAAGATGCCCTACGACCCGATGGCGCTGTCGCACATCACGCGACTGGTGCGCATGCCCTTCATCGTGGCGGTTCGCAACGACCTGCCGGCCAAGACGCTGCCCGAGTTCATGGAGCTGGCGAAACGCCAGGAGCTGCGCTGGGCGTCGGGCGGCATCGGCACCAGCCAGCATCTCGCGGGCGAACTGTTCACCCAGATGTCCGGCCTGAAAATGATCCACGTGCCCTATCGCGGCACCGGCCCGGCACTGAACGACCTCGCCGCCGGCATCGTCGATGCCTATTTCGGCGACCCCGCCACCTTGGGCCTGATCCGCGGCGGCAAAGCGCGCGCCATGGCCGTGACCTCACCCCAGCGCTGGCCGGTGCTGCCCGAGACGCCGGCGATCGCCGAGGTCGTGCCGGGTTACCAGGCCGAGAACTGGTACGCGATCGCGGCACCTCCCAAGACACCCGAACCGGTCATAGCCGTGCTGACGGCCGCCATCCTGAAAGTCATGGCCGACCCGGCCGTGAAGGCAAAGTACGACGAGAACGGGCTCCATCCCGCGACCCTGCCGCGCGCTGAGTACCTCGCCTACCTGCAGCGCGACCTCAAGACCTGGGGCGACGTCGTCGCCAAAGGTAACATCAAGATCGACGCCAACTGATGTCCGCTCGCCTCGCCGTCGACATTGGCGGCACCTTCACCGACGTCGTTCTGGAAACTACCATTCCCGGACAAACGCCTCGCGCTCACGCCATCAAGATCCTGACCACGCCCGACGCGCCGGAGCGCGCCGTGCTCGAAGGCGTGCGCGCCATCCTGGCGGAGGCGAAGTGCGCCCCGTCCGACGTCACCCTGGTGGTCCATGGCACGACGCTCGCCACCAATGCGCTGATCGAGCGCAAGGGCGCGCGCACGGCGCTGGTCACCACCGAGGGCTTCCGCGATTCGCTGGAGATCGCCTGGGAGCACCGCTTCGAGCAGTACGACATCTATATGGAGCGGCCCGAGCCGCTGGTGCCGCGCGATCTGCGCTTCGGCGTGCCCGAACGCGTGGCGTCCGACGGCGCGGTCCTGCTGCCGCTCGACGAGCAATCCGTGCGCAAACTCGCCTCGGAGCTGAAGCGGCTCAAGATCGAGGCGGTCGCCGTCTGCTTCCTGCACAGCTTCACCAACGAGGCGCACGAGCGCCGCGCTGGAGCGATCCTCGCCGAGGAACTGCCTGATGTGGCGATTTCGCTCAGCTGCGAGGTCTGCCCGGAGATCCGCGAATACGAGCGCGCCTCGACCACCATCGCCAACGCCTACGTGCTGCCGCGCATGGCGGGCTATCTCGGCCAGCTCGAGCGCGACCTCAAGAAGGAAGGCATCACCGGCCCCTTGCTGCTGATGATGTCGTCGGGCGGCATCACCACTGTCGACACGGCGATGCGCCATCCGGTGCGCCTGGTCGAATCGGGCCCGGCTGGCGGCGCCATCCTGGCGCTCACCGTCGCGGCCGAGAACGGCATCGACAATGCCGTGGCCTTCGACATGGGCGGCACGACCGCCAAGCTCACTTTGCTCGACGATCTCAACCTGCAGCGCTCACGCCAGTTCGAGGTCGCGCGCGCCTATCGCTTCGTGCAAGGCAGTGGCATTCCCGTGCGCATCCCGGTGATCGAACTGGTCGAGATCGGCGCCGGCGGCGGCTCGATCGCCCGCCTCGATGCGCTGGGCCGCATCCAGATCGGACCCGACTCGGCAGGCTCCGTGCCCGGCCCGGCCTGCTACGGCAACGGCGGCACGGCGCCCACCGTCACCGACGCCGACACGACACTCGGCCGCCTCGATCCCGCGCGCTTCGCCGGCGGCAAGCTGCCGCTCTATCCCGACAAGGCAGCGGCGGCGTTGAAGGCGATCGCCGATCCTCTCAAGACCGATCCAGCGGGGGCGGCGATCGGAGTCGCGGAAATCGTCGACGAGACCATGGCCAGCGCCGCCCGCGTGCACGCCGTCGAGAACGGCAAGGACACCGCCGAGCGCACCCTGATCGCCTTCGGCGGAGCGGCGCCGCTGCACGCCGCCCGCATGGCGCGCAAGCTCGGCATGAAGCGCGTCATCGTGCCGGTCGGCGCGGGCGTGGGGTCGGCCTTCGGTTTCCTGCGCGCCTCGATCGCCTACGAAGTCGTGCGCACCCGCCACATGCGCCTCGACTTGTTCGACGCCAAGACGGTAACCGGTCTGTTCGACTCGATGCGCCA
>JACPVT010000097.1 GCA_016191685.1 Rhodospirillales bacterium
AGGATTCGTTGCCGCCGCACTGCAGGCCGACCGCGATGTTCAACGCAAACTGGTGGCCGCCGTGCGGCACGCAGCGCCTTGGTGACCAGCCGTGCGCCTTCAGCATGTCGAGGGTACGCAGGTATTCGACCAGACCGTAGCTGAGTGCCGGGTCGTACTGGAGGATGTCGCGGTCGGGCCGCAACCCGCCGTGACGGACCAGGTTGCGGGCGTCCTGCATGGAGAAGAGGTTCTCGCCGGTGGCGAGCGGCGGCGCATACTGGGTGGCCAGTGCCGCGTGCGCCAGATAGTCGAGCGGGTCGAGCGGCTCCTCATACCAGCTCAGCCCGTAGCCCTGGATCGCCTTGCCGAATTCAATGGCGGTGGTGAGATCGAACTTGCCGTTGACGTCGACCGCCAGCCGTTCGCCCTTGCCGACGATTTTCAGCACCGCCTCGATGCGCTTGATGTCTTCGGCGAGTGGCACACCGCCCACCTTCATCTTCACGCAGGAATAGCCCAGCTCGAGATAGCCCTTCATCTCGTCCTGCAGCGCCTCGAGATCCTTGCCGGGATAGTAATAGCCGCCGGCGGCATAGACCCAGGCCTTGTCGTCGTGCGCGCCGCCGTTATAGCGGTCGGCCAGAAGCTTCCACAGCGGCACGCGCTTGGCCTTGGCCAGTGCATCCCACAGCGCCATGTCGAGCACGCCCACGGCCACCGAGCGCTCGCCGTGACCGCCGGGCTTCTCGTTGGCCATCATCGCGGCCCAGCACTTCGCAGGATCGATCAGACCCTCGCCGTCGAGCAGCGTGTCGGACTTGGCGGCTTTCAGGCGCGGGATGAAACGCTCACCCAAAAGTCCGTGCTGGGCATAGCGGCCGTTGGAGTTGAAGCCGTAGCCGACCACGGGCTTGCCATCGACCTTGAGGTTGGTCTCGATCGCCACCACGCTCGCCGTCATCTGGCTGAAGTCGATATAGGCGTTGGCGATGTTGGAGCGGATCGGCGAGACGATGTCGCGGATGGCGGTGATGCGCATGGCGGGTTCCCTCAGGCGTAGACGTTGCGGCGGCTCTGGCGCATCAGCAGCCAAAACGCCACCGCGAAGTTCAGAAGGTTCCAGGCGATGCCGTTGATGAAGGCCGCGCGATACGAGCCTGTCATGTCGAACAGCACGCCGCCCATCCAGCCACCCAGGGCCATGCCGATCAAGGTCGACGACACGGCGATGCCGACCCGGAAGCCCGCTTCCCTGGGCGGGAAGTACTCACGCACGATGATGGCGTAGGACGGCACGATGCCGCCCTGGAACAGGCCAAACAGCGCCGAGGCCAGGTAAAGCGAATTCAGGGAGTCATCGAGCAGGTAGAAGACCAATGCCAGGCATTGCAGCGTCGAGCCCAGGATCAGGGTCTTGATGCCGCCGACCCGGTCGGCGATCCACCCCGAGGCGATCCGGCTCACGATGCCGAAGCCCAGCATCAGCGACAGCATCTCCGCGCCCCTGGCGACGCCATATCCGAGGTCGGCGCAGTAGGCGACGACATGGACCTGCGGCATCGACATGGCGACACAGCAGGCAATGCCGGCAACGACCATGATCGCCTGCAGGCCGTTGGGCGAAAGTCCGAGCGAACGCGCCGAATGGGCCGCTGCGCCCGCCGATCCGGCGATGCCGCCGGTCTGCTCATCGTGGTGTGGCGGCTTGCGGCGGAGTGCGAAGGCGAGCGGCACCATGGCGACAAGGCAGAGGACGGACGCGGCCAGGAAGGTGTCGCGCCAGCCGTGGTCGCGCATCAGCCGCTCGACGATCGGTGGCCATACCGTGCCGGCGAGATAGTTGCCTGATGCCGCAATGGCGACGGCCATGCCGCGGCGCTTCTCGAACCAGTGCGAGACGTCGGCGACCAGGGGGGCGAAGGTGGCGGCCGCGCTGAAGCCGATCAGGGCCTGGGCTGCGGCGAACAGGACAAGCGAGGATGCCATAGCGGCACAGGTGAAGCCCACTGCAAGGCCGATCGCGCTCATTGTCGCGGTGACGACGATGCCGCGGCGATCGACCAGCCATCCCAGGGCGACGCCGCCGACGAAAAAGCCCATCGTGTTCATGGTGTAAGCGAAGGAGATGTCGGCGCGGCTGACGCCGAGGTCGACCTGCACGATGGGCAGGGCGACGACCAGGCACCACATGCCGATGCCACCCACCGTGCTCAGCGTCACACTGGCGGCCAGACGCCACCACGAATAACTCGAATCTACGCCGGACATGAACTGATCAGCCGCCGAGCGCGCCCTGGGTGTTGACGTAGAGCGCATAGAGCGAGTGGCTGGCCGTCATGAACAGCCGGTTGCGGTAGCGCCCACCGAAGCAAAGGTTGGCGCAGCGCTCGGGCAGGTCGATGTGGCCGATCGGCTTGCCTTGCGGATTGAAGATGCGCACGCCGTCGAGGTCAGCATGGCCCATGCCCCAGCCGCACCAAAGATTGCCGTCGACATCGACCCGGAAGCCATCGGGCGAGCCGCCCGGACCGGCGTCGATCAATACCTTGCCGCCGCTGATCCTCATGCCGTCGGCGGAGACGTCGTAGGCGACGATCGTGCGGTGCGGCTCGGCGCGCGAGGCCACGACGTAGAGCTTCTTCTCGTCGGGCGAGGTGTGGCCGTTGGCGTTGTTGGACGGCTTGCGGAAGACCGAGACCGCGCCCGTCTCCTCATCCCACCGCAGCACGCGGTTGTTGGGAATGTCGCTCCACAGCAGGTAGCGTCCATCGCCGAACCAGACCGGCCCCTCGGCCCAGCGGCAGCCGGTGTAGAGCCGTTCGACCGAGGCCAGCGCCAGCCGGTACTGGGCGAAGGAGGGATCGAGCACGCGCACCGCCGGATCGGGGTAGCGCTCGTTGGGTTGCTACATCGTCGTTTCCTCTCGCCGGTTCTTTTCTTGGCGCAGATGCTACAGCCGGCCGGCCCGCCGCGCTCGTCGTTCTTGGAATAGCTGCTGCGACCGCCTGTCGGGTTGGTCGGGCCGATCAGTCGCCGTCCACACCGTATTCGGCCTTCGCCCGTTCCTTGCTGACCAGCCCCAGCCGCACGTCGCGCTCGACCTGGGCACGGTCGCGCTTGGCGGGATCGCCGAAGCCGCCGCCGCCCGGCATCTCGACCACCAGCCGTTCGCCGGCCGGGATGGTCTGGAAGCCCTTGGCCTTCATCACCTCGCCCGAGGCCAGCGATAGCCGGCCGTTGGCGCCCGGCTTGCCGCCATCGCGGCCACGCGCCGGATGCTTTACGCGCTCGAAGGTGGCGAAGATGCCGAACGCCGCGCCCTCGCGATGCTCGACTTCCATCACCTGGCCCAGCCCGCCGCGATGTTGGCCGGCGCCGCCCGAATCCTCGCGGTATTCCTTCTTCCACACGACCAGCGGCGCGATGGTCTCGGTGATCTCGACCGGCACGTTGCGTACACCGGAGGGGAAGGGCGTTGCCGACAGGCCGTCAAGCGTCGGCCGCGCGCCGGCGCCGCCGGAATGGAAGGTCGTGACCATGAAGGGCCGACTGTTGGAGGTCGTGCCGGTCATGCCGTGACCGGCGCCGAGCTTGAGGTTCCACAAATTTGAAGTGCCCTCGGCCGGCACGCGGCCCGGCAGCACCTTGTGGAGCGCGTCGTAGCAGACGTCGGGCAGCATGTGGCCGATGGTCGAGCGGGCGTTGACGGCAGCGGGCCACGGCGCGTTGACGATGGTGTTGTCGGGCGCGGTGACG
>JACPVT010000098.1 GCA_016191685.1 Rhodospirillales bacterium
ACGTTCCGGCCGCCTTACACGCCGGTCGGCTTCGGCACGCTGGCCGGTGTGCCCGCAAGCGGCATGGCGGTGGTGGAGTGTTCGCAGGAGCACGGCTTTGTCGGCGCCGATAGCCCCCTGCCCTATGCCAAGCTGCCGGTCGGCGCGCGGGTTCGCGTCCTGCCCAACCACGCCTGCATCACGGCGGCCGCCTACGATCGCTACTATGTCGTCGACAGCGACCTCGACGGCGGCCGGTCGGTGGTCGACGTCTACGACCGCATCAACGGCTGGTGACCACTACAACGAGTTGACCGTGTGGCCGCCGTCGACGGTGAGCACGCTGCCGGTCATGAACGCCCCGGCCTCCGAGGCCAGCAACAGCAGGGCGCCGTCGAGATTCCCGGGCTGACCGATCCGTCGCTGCGGAATGCGCTCGATCAGGCGCTGACCGCCCGGCGTCTTCCAGAAGTCGCTGTTCATTTCCGTCTCGATGTAGCCGGGGCAGATCGCATTGACCCGGATGTCGTGGCGCGCCCATTCCATCGCCAGCACGCGCGTGAGGTGAATGAGTCCCGCCTTCGACGCGTTGTAGGGCGCCACCTGGCCGATGGTGCGCAGGCCGAGGATCGAGGCGACGTTGACGATGACGCCTGGTCGTTTGGCCGCCGTCCAGCGCCTCGCCGCCCCCTGCGCCACCAGCCAGGCGCCACGC
The DNA here is from genome assembly GCA_016191685.1 of Rhodospirillales bacterium. Taxonomy (GTDB): domain Bacteria; phylum Pseudomonadota; class Alphaproteobacteria; order Reyranellales; family Reyranellaceae; genus Reyranella. The sequence goes on from JACPVT010000098.1 coordinate 695, forward strand.
AGGTTGGTGTCGACGACGGAGTCCCAGTCCTCCTCCGGCATGTCGAGCGCCGGCTTCACGATCGAGATGCCGGCATTGTTGACCACGATGTCGAGCGGCCCCGCCGCATCGAGCGCGGCGGTGATCGACTTGCCGGACTGCACGTCGAGATCGACGGCGGTCGCCTTCACGCCCTTCGTCCCGAGTTCCGCCTGCAGAGACGCAAGGCGCTCGGCACGACGCGCGGCCAACACCACCGATGCACCCGCGGCGCCGAGGCAACGCGCGAAATGCACGCCGAGACCCGACGAAGCCCCGGTGACCAGCGCCACCTTGCCGCTAAGGTCGAATAGCTTGGACATCGCCGCGGCTCCCTTGTTTCATGCTCGCCTTATAGGCGAGAGCTGCATGCGGAGGAAACATGGACCTCGGTCTGGAGGGCAACGCGCTCTGGTGGCCGGCGACACCAAGGGCGTTGGCCGCGTCATCGTTGATCGCGCGTTGACGGCACGGGTGCAGTACTGAATCCAATATCGCGCACGCCCTGGCCTCTGGTCGGCTTGCTGGTGGCGGCGGGCATCGTTGCCGCGTTCCATGTCGGCAAGGTGCCGCCGTCGATCCCGTCGATCCGCGAGGAACTCGGCGCCAGTTTGCGCCAGGCCGGCTGGCTGCTGTCCACCGTCAACCTGATCACCGCGCTCGGCGGAATGGCGATTGCGCTCACCGCCGACCGCTTCGGACACCGCCGGCTGGTGTTGCTGGGCACCGCGGTGTGCTGCGCGGCAAGCTTGGCCGGGGCCTTCGCTGGCAGCGTCGATGCCCTGCTGATCGGGCGCGTGATCGAAGGGTTGGGTTTCATCGCCGTCTCGGTCGCCCTTCCCACCCTGCTGCTGCGTGTCGCCCGGCCGGTCGACCAGCGCTTCGTCATGACCCTCTGGACGTCCTACATGCCGGCCGGCGCCGGCTCGATGATGCTGATCGCTGCCGTCATTCTTCCCGACACTTCATGGCGCGCCGCCTGGCTGGTCGCATCAGGCGCCTCGGCCTTCATGCTGGTTGCCCTGCTGCTGCTCGCCCGGCCGCGGCGCGAACTCGACCCGCTGCCGGTCCGGCGCCGGCCGGTGCTCCACGAAATGGCCGAGGTGGCGAGCGCCGGCGGCCCGCTCGCCATCGCGCTCTGCTTCGGCGCCTATTCCTGCTGCTGGTTCGCCGTCATCGGCTTCCTGCCCACCCTGCTGATCGAGCGTCTGGGCTTTGCGACCTCGACCGCCGCCATCATCACGGCAGTGGTCACCATGGTGAACGTCGGCGGCAATCTCGCGGCCGGCTGGCTGATGCATCATGGCTTGCCGCGGGTCGCCGTGATCGCCGGCGCCGCCGTATCGATGACCTTATGTGCCGCCGGCGTCTTCATCGACGGCGTGCCGGATTTGCTACGCCTCGTGCTGGCGGGCGTCTATTCGGCCGTGATCGGCGTCGTGCCGGGTGCCTTGTTCACCGCACTTCCCGTCCACGCGCCGCGACCGGAATTGATCGGCGCCTCAACCGGTCTTTTGATGCAGGGTTCCAACATCGGAGCACTCCTCGGCCCGCCAATCACCGGCGCGCTCGTGGCGTCGGGAGGTTGGCCCGCCGCCGCCTGGCTGACATCCGCCACGCTGGGGATTGCGGCCGCGGCCGCTCTCTTCCTGCATTGGCGCGAAAGGCGTAAGGTCGCGGCATGATCTATGTCGATATCGTCTCCGATACGATCTGCCCTTGGTGCTACATCGGAAAGCGCCGCTTCGAGCGGGCGCTTGCCCTCAGCGGCCGCAATGACGTGGCAATTTCCTGGCGGCCCTTCCAGCTCAATCCCGACATGCCGTCCGAGGGTATGACGCGCGACGACTATGTCCGCGCCAAGTTCGGCGGCGGCGACAGGCCCCGCCAGATCTACCAGGCGATCGCCGAGAGCGGCCGCGAGGCCGGAATCGAGTTCCAATTCTCCCGCATCAAGCGCACTCCCAATACCGTGCTGTCGCACCGGCTCGTCCATTGGAGCGCCAAGAACCAGCTCCAGGACGAAGTCGTGGCCGAACTCTTCAAGGCCTATTTCGAGGAAGGCCTCGACATCGGCGACCTCGACACGCTCGTCGAATGCGCGGTGCGCGCCGGCATCGAGGAGATCAGGGCGCGGCGCTACCTGATGAGCGACGAGGGCCGGCAGGAGGTCGTGGCCTCCGACGTCTACGCCCGGCGCCTCGGCATCAACGGCGTTCCCTGCTTCATCGTAAACCGCAAATACGCCGTCTCCGGCGCCCAGCCGCCGTCCGCCTTCGTCGAGGTCTTCAATCTCGCCGAGCGCGATGCCGCGACCAGCGCGGCACAATCGACGGCCTGAGAGAATGATATGTCAGTCAACATATGATATGTTGACTGACATATTGTGAGGCCGGAATGCCCGTCAGCCCTGCTCGCAAGGCCCGCACCCGCACTGAAATTCTCGACCATGCCGCACGGCTGTTCCGCCTGCGCGGCCATGCCGGAACCAACATCGAAGACATCATGCTGGCGGCCGGCCTCACGCGCGGCGCTTTCTATGCCCATTTCGCCTCCAAGGACGACCTGTTCGTCGAGGCCATCCGGATCGGGCACGGTCTACCGGCCAGACTGCGGGCCGGCCCCGTCGAGGCCGTCCTGAACGAGTATCTCGACAAGGAAGCGCTGGCGGCAAACGCGCTTGCCTGCGCCCTGGCTGCCCTGCCCGGTGACGTCGCCCGCGGCCCGTTGGCGGCACAACTCGCCTATGCCAATCAGCTTCACGCCGCGATCGGCGAACTGGCGCGCGGCAGGCGACGCAAACTCGACGCCGACGCCACCGCCGCGGCTATCCTAGCGATCGGCGCGGTCATTCTCGCCCGCGCCTCCGGTGACCGGCGGCTCGGAGACTGGCTGCTGCGCTGTGCGCGCCGGACCACGAAAGCGCTCCTTAAGCCGCCAGTTTCGCGAGCCCGGCCAAAATCGACGTCACGCCGGAAATCCGTTGCCGCTCGTCGGCCCAAACGCGCTGCACGATCACGCGGTGGTCGGGCCTGAGTTTGACCAGCGGCGCGTTCTTCTGGATCCAGGCGATCAACTTGTCGGGCCGGGCGAATTTGTTGTCGTGGAATGACAGGACGAGCGCCTTCTCGCCGGCATCGATCCGGTCGACGCTGGCGGCCCGGCAGAGCATTTTCAGCGCCACAGTATTCAGCAGGAACTCGGCCTCTACCGGCATCTTGCCGAAGCGATCGACCATTTCGGCCGCGAAGGAGTCGATCTCGGCCTGGCTCTCCAGCGCGCCGATGCGGCGGTAAAGACCCATCCGCACGCTGAGCTCGCCGACGTATTCCTCCGGAATGAGCACCGGAATGCCGAGATTGATCTGCGGCGACCAGTCCGCTTTCTCGGCCTCCTCCGCCCGGCCCCGCGCCGAGGCCACGGCCTCGTCGAGAAGCTGCTGGTAGAGTTCGATGCCGACCTCGCGGATATGGCCCGACTGCTCCTCGCCCAAGAGGTTGCCGGCGCCGCGGATGTCGAGATCGTAACTGGCGAGCTGGAAGCCCGCGCCCAGGGTGTCGAGCGTCTGCATTACGTCGAGGCGCTTCGAGGCGGCTTCGTTGAGCGCCTTGCCCGGAGGCACCGTGAGATAGGCATAGGCGCGGGTCTTGCCGCGGCCGATGCGGCCGCGCAGCTGGTAGAGCTGGGCCAGGCCAAACATGTCGGCGCGGTGGATGATCATGGTGTTGGCGTTGCGGATGTCGAGCCCGCTTTCGACGATGTTGGTCGACAGCAGCACGTCGAACTTGCCGTCGACGAAATCCTGCATCGTGTTCTCGATCTGGGTCGGTGCCAGACGGCCGTGCGCCATCGCCATGCGCATCTCGGGCACCAGCTCGCGCAGCTCGGCCGCGACCATGGCCAGGTCTTCGATGCGCGGGCAGACGTAAAAGCTCTGGCCGCCACGATACTGCTCGCGCAGCAGCGCCTCGCGGATGGCGACGCCGTCGAACGGCGTCACGAAGGTGCGCACGGCGAGGCGATCGACCGGCGGCGTGGCGATCAGGCTCATGTCGCGCACTCCGGTGAGCGCAAGCTGTAAAGTTCGCGGGATCGGCGTTGCCGTCAGTGTCAGAACATGGACGTCGGCCCGCAGTTCCTTCAGCCGCTCCTTGTGGGCCACGCCGAAGTGCTGCTCCTCGTCCACGATCAAGAGGCCGAGATCCTTGAAGTCGATGCTCTTGGCCAGCAGCGCGTGGGTCCCGATGACGATGTCGACAGTGCCCTCCTTGAGCGCGGTTTTGGTTTCCTTCGCCTCCTTCGCGGGCACCAGCCGTGACAGGCGGCCGATCCGCACCGGCAGTCCCTGGAAGCGCTCGACGAACGTTCGGTGATGCTGCCGCGCCAGCAGGGTCGTGGGGCCGATCACGGCCACCTGCTTGCCCGAAAGCGCGGCGACGAACGCCGCCCGCAAGGCGACTTCGGTCTTGCCGAACCCGACGTCGCCGCAGATCAGCCGGTCCATCGGTTTGCCCGAGGAAAGATCCTCCAGGACGTCGGAAATCGCCTGGAGCTGGTCGTCGGTCTCCGCATAGGGGAAACGGGCGCAGAATTCCTCGTACAGGCCATCCTGCGGCACCATCGTCTCGCCGCGCCGGATGGCGCGCTCGGCGGCGATCTTGATCAGCCGGTCCGCCATGTCGGCAATGCGCTGCTTCAGGCGGGCCTTGCGAGACTGCCAGGCAACACCGCCCAGGCGGTCGAGGACGGCGCCCTCCTCCGACGCACCGTAGCGGCTCAGCACGTCGATGTTTTCGACCGGCAGGAAGAGCTTGTCGCCGCCTTCATAGGTCAGCCTCAAGCAATCGTGGCGTGCGTTCTGGATCTCCAGCGTCACCAGCCCTTCGTATCGGCCGACACCGTGCTCGCGATGGACGACGAGGTCACCTTCGCTCAGTGCCGACGCCTCGGCGATGAAGCGCTCCGACGGCCGCCGCTTCTTGGCTGGCCGCGACAGGCGATCGCCGAGGATGTCCTCCTCGCCGATGACTTCCAGGGCATCGAGCACGAAGCCATGCTCGAGCGGCCAGATCGTAACGCCGACCACGCCCGGCGGCAGGCCGAGGACGGTGGCGAGATCGGGCACGGGGACCGGCGTCGTGGCGCCATGCTCCTGCAGGAGATGTTGCAGGCGGCTGGCCGAGCCCTCGGTGTAGCCCGCGACCACCACCCGGCGTCCGGTGCTGTTGGCGACCTTTACATGCTCGGCCACCTTGTCGAACAGGTTCACACCCTGCGCCGTCCGCGCCTGGGCGAAGCCCTCGTGGCGGCGCCCGTGGAGATCGATCGTATTGGTGGCCGACGGCGAGGCGTCGAAAGTCGTGAAGGCGGCAACGGTGCGCTCGCTGAGCAGGCCGTCCCACGCCTTGGGATTGAGATAGAGCAATTCCGGCGCGATCGGCTTGTAGTCCGCCGCCCCGCTCATTCCGCCTTTGCCGCCGGTCTTGCGGCGGGCATCGTAGTAATCGGCAATCAGCTCATGCCGCGCCTGAAAGGCTTCGGCGATCTGGTGGTCGGATGTCACCGTCGCGTCGGGACAGTAGTCGAGGATCGTCTCCATCTTCTCGTGGAACAGCGGCAGCCAGTGCTCCATGCCGACATGGCGCTGCCCGGCCGATACCGCCTCGTACAGGATATCGTCGCCACCGACGTTGCCGAACAGCTCGCGATAGCCGCTGCGGAAACGCGCGATGCCCTCGGCGGTGAGCGGCACCTCGCTGACCGGCAACAGGACGACTTCGTCACACGTCCCGGTCGAGCGCTGGCTCATGGCATCGAAGGAGCGGATCGCTTCCACGGAATCGCCGAACAGGTCGAGCCGCAGCGGTTCGGCGGTGCCCGGCGGGAAAAGATCGATCAGGCCGCCGCGGATCGCGAATTCGCCGGGCTCCATCACCGTCTCGGCGCGGCCATAGCCGTTCTCGCCTAGGAACTTCGCGAGCCACGTGACGTCGACGGTCTGGCCTTTGCGAAGAACCACCGCCGCGTCGGCGTAGAGGCTGCGCGGCGGCACCTTCTGCAGGACGGCGCCGACCGAGGCCAGGATGATCCGGCCCGGCGCACCGGGTTTCCTGGCCGCGGCGAGTTTGGCCAGGGTCGTCAGACGCTCGGCCACGATGTCGGGATGCGGCGACAGCCGGTCGTAGGGCAGGCAATCCCAGGCCGGAAAGACCAGAACCTCTCGCTCGGGAGCAAAGAAGCGCAAGCCATCCTGCAGCCGCTCCAGCCGCTGGCCGTCGCGCGCCACGTGTAGGATGTCCTGGCCGCCGGTCGTGCGCGCCAGATCCGCGAGCACAAGCGAATCCGCACCCTCCGGCAGGCCGGCGATGGTCCAGCGGCCGGCCTTGCGGTGGATGGCGGCCAGTGTATCGGTGAGCGGCAAGGTCACTGGAATTTCACCCGAAACGCCATGAGCAGGCGTAATACCGGCGTATCGGCCTCGGGCGGCACATCGGCCTTGGCGGAAACCCAGTCGAAGATGTCGTTGTCACCGACGTCCAGCAGGCGCTCGTATTGGTCCAGTTCGGCCGAGCTGAACGAGGCGATGTGGGCGCGCGCAAATTGGCCAAGGAGAATGTCGTTCTCCTTGTTGCCACGGTAGATGCTGCGATAGAGCAGCCGCTTGCGCCGGGTCTCGATATCCGCCTCGCTGCTCATCTTTTCCCCAGGTCCGACCCGAAAAGGGGCGTAGCATATAGGCGGCGGCGATGGCGGAGTCACGCGGCCCAAAGCCTGCCCCACGCCGCACATTTCACGGATGCGCCCGCAAAGCCTGACCCCTCTTTTCGCCCAAGTGACATCGCTGCCCGGAATAGGGCCGCGGTTGGGCAAGCTCGTCGAGAAACTGGCCGGGCCGCTGGTCGTCGACCTGCTCTGGCACCTGCCCTTCGCGCTCATCGACCGCCGCAACGCGCCCGAGATCGCAGGCGCCCGGGCCGGCGAGGTCGCCACGCTCACCGTGACCGTCGACGAGCATCTGGTGCCGCGCAATCCGCGCCAGCCCTATCGGGTCTGGTGCAGCGACGAGACCGGCCGGCTCTGCCTCACCTTCTTCAACGGCCGCGAGGACTACCTCAAGAAACTGCTGCCGCCGGGCGAGATCCGCGTCGTCAGTGGCCGGGTCGATCTCTACCAAGGCGAAGTGCAGATCACGCATCCCGATCACGTCGTGCAGCTCGATCAGCGCGAGTCGATCCTCCGGGTCGAACCGGTCTATGGCCTTACGGCCGGCCTCACGCAGCGACCGGTCCAGAAGGCGATCGCCACCGGCGTCGAGCGCGCGCCTGCCCTGCCGGAGTGGCAGGACCCCGCTTACGTGGCGCGCAACCGCTGGGCCGACTGGAAATCGTCCCTCGCCAACGCCCATGCGCCTGCCGAAGAGTCGGACCTCGCGCCCCTGCATCCGGCACGGGCCCGGCTCGCCTTCGACGAGCTGCTGGCGAGCCAGCTCGCGATCGCGCTGGTCCGACATCACAACCGCACGGTCAGTGGGCGGGCGACAAAGGGCGATCGGCGTCTGCACAAGGTCACGCTCGAGGCGCTGCCGTTCGAGCTGACTGCAAGCCAGAAAGGCGCGGTCGAGGAGATCGCCACGGACATGGCCAAGCCCGAGCGGATGATCCGCCTGCTGCAGGGCGATGTCGGCAGCGGCAAGACGCTGGTCGCCTTCCTCGCCATGCTGATCGCCGTCGAAGCCGGCGCCCAGGCAGCGCTGATGGCGCCGACCGAGCTGCTGGCGCGCCAACACTACGCCACCATCGCGCCCTTGGCCGAGGCCACCGGCGTGCGCCTTGCCCTGCTCACCGGACGCGACGGCCAGAAACAGAAGAAGGAAACGATGCGCGGCCTGGCCGACGGGTCGATCGATCTTGTGATCGGCACGCACGCGCTGGTGCAGGAGGAAGTCGAGTTCGCGGACCTGGCGCTGGCCGTCGTCGACGAGCAGCATCGCTTCGGCGTTCATCAGCGCATGGCGCTCTCGTCCAAGGGCCAGGCGGTCGATCTGCTGGTGATGACGGCGACGCCCATTCCGCGCACCTTGATGCTGGCGGCCTACGGCGATCTCGATGTCTCGAAACTCACCGAGAAGCCGGCCGGCCGCCTGCCCATCGACACCCGCACCCTGCCCCTCGAACGCATCGGCGAGGTCGTCGACGGCGTCGGGCGCATGATCGGAACCGGCGCGCGCGTCTACTGGGTCTGTCCTCTGATCGAGGAATCGGAGGAGGTCGACCTCGCCAACGTCGAGGAACGCTTCGGACTTCTGAGCGCGCGCTTTCCCCGCAAGGTCGGTCTGTTGCATGGGCGCCTGAAAGGCGCCGAACGCGAAGCGACCATGGCGGCTTTTGCCGACGGGCGGCTGTCGGTCCTGGTCGCGACCACGGTGATCGAGGTCGGCGTCGACGTGCCGGCGGCCACGGTCATGGTGATCGAACACGCGGAGCGCTTTGGCCTGGCGCAGCTGCACCAGTTGCGCGGCCGCGTCGGGCGCGGCGCCGGCAAGTCGAGCTGCCTGCTGCTCTATGCGCAGCCGCTCGGCGAGACGGCCAAGGCACGACTTGCGATCATGCGCGAGCATGCGCGAGACCGAGGACGGCTTCCGCATCGCCGAGGAGGATCTTCGCCTGCGCGGCGCCGGCGAACTTTTAGGCACGCGGCAGAGCGGTCTGCCCGACATGCGGCTGGCCGACCTTGCGGCCCATGCCGAGCTGCTACAGGCCGCCCGCGACGACGCGCGCCTCGTGATCGATCGCGATCCCGACCTCAAGTCGGAGCGCGGCGGTGCGCTGCGGACCTTGCTCTACCTCTTTCGTCGCGACGATGCGGTGAGGACACTCCGCGCCGGCTGACTAGCCGAGCTGGGCGACGTAAGTCCGCAAGGCATCGCGGGCGGTCTCGACGCCCTTCTCCGCCTCGATCTTGCGCTTGGCCAGCGCTTCGAGTTCGCTCTCCTGCCTGTCGAGCGTGGCGAGGTAGCGGCGCTGCAGGTCCGAATTGGCCGGCACGCGGGCAAGGTTTTCGCGCAACCGTGCCTGTTCCTGGACGATCTGCTGCCGCTCGGCATCGACCTGCTTGCCCTTGCGTTCGGCTTCGGCAACGGACTGCTGCAGTTGCAGCACCTTGGCGAGCGCGTCACGAGTCTTGGCGTCGAATTCGCGTGCCTGGGCATAGACCCGGATCTGGTCGGCGGCACCGTCAATCAGGCGTACCACCTGCTGCTGCGTCTGTTCCTGGACAACCTCGAATGTCTGGGTCTGGTCGCCACCCGGCAGCGTGAACGGGATACGGTAGTTGCCTTCGCTGATATCTATGCCCTTGGCGTCGGGTTTGGCCAATGTCCAGCCCGTCAGGCGACGCTGCACGACGATGAGTTGGCGCGGCTCCTTGGCCGGACCGCGCACGCGGTAGACCGTGGTTTGGCGCACGAGGCGCGACAGCTTCAGCACGCCCTGGGAAATAGTGCCGGTGGCGAGCCGGTCGGCCTGGGACATGTCGCGTTCGATGGTGATCTTCTCGTCGAGCGCGTAGGCCAACAACCGCGTCTCGCCCACCGGGAAGCCCGACAGGCGGGCATCGCCGACATAGGCCACGTTTCCGGTCTTGTCGCGCTCGTAGAGGGTGATCAGGCCGGGCGGCAGGCCGCTCTCGCCATCATTGGTGAGGCGGATGGCGGCCAGCGGATTGCGCGCGGCGGTGTCGGCCTGATAGAGCGCCATCCGCATCGCCGGCACCTGCCGATCGATGATGGGAATCGACAGCGTGCGGCCATTCTCAACGCTGACGGCGCGCGGGAACCTGAACACGACCTGCGTCGCGGCATCCGAGGCCTCGATCTGCTCGGCAGCAGCAGCCATCGCCGCTGGAGGTGGCGGCGGCGGGGCGGCCATGGATCGCTCTTGCTGTGGGCGATACGGCGCCGGCGCAGGCATCGGCGGTGACGATGCCTTGCTGCGCTGATCGGCCTGAACGCCGCCGCGATCGACGCCGGGCACGAGGCGCCCGGCAACTTCGACCGGAACTTCCGGACGCGTCACGTAGTAGGCGTTGTAGAGAGCCTGGCGGAATGCCACGGGCCGGCCTGAAACCAGAGTGAGTTCGACATCCTTCCAGTCCTGGCCGCTCAAATTCTCGATCGTGGCCCAACCCTGCAGGGCCGACCGCGCCGCCATCGGGTCCGCCCCCAGGGTCAGGCGGTAGGAGGCCTTCCATACCGGCGCCTCGACGATGTAGGCGACACGCACGATGCGTTTGCCCGTGCCGCGCGCCGACAGCTCGATGGTGCGGGCATCCCTGGCGCGGTTGCCCTGAATGGCGACCAGCGCCTGGCTGACCTTGTCGCGCAACGCCGCATCGGCGAACTGCAGGTTTTCGGCATCCTCGAGGATGAACTGCTGCAGGCCGCGCTCGGTGAACAGCGTGACCCGCGTGCGCGTGGTTGTTCCCTTGTCGTTGCCCAGCGCGACAGTCTCCTCCTGAACCGAGACGATGCGTCCCGAATTGGCGCGGCTGCCGCCGACGGTGATCTGTGCGCCCTTCAGGGTCGCCAGCAGTTCAGCCGGTGATCCGAGGGAGGCCTGGTCGAAGGGCAGATCCTTGAAGGCCTGGGCCAGTGGCTCGCGTCCCGGCAGGCTGAGGCCGCCGACGCCACCCTTGTCGTCGTAGACGACCAGACTCTTCAGCACGTCGTCGACCTGCTGGAGCGAGACCGTGAGCTTCAAGGTCGCATCGCCATCGACAGTGGCTTCATATTCGAAGTAGCCCATGCCGCCCGACGACAGCATCACGCGCTTGAGTGCGAGATCCTGGGCGAAGGCGAGTGTTGGAAAGGCGTATAAGCCCAAAAGGGCCAGGCTGATCAGAAGATGTCGCATGAAGCCTCCCCGGCGATGCATTCACACCGTGAGCGCGGACTATGACCCAACAGGGGCGATGGTGCGACGAATCTACGAGAGTGCTTCTTTCAGCGCTTCGAACGGCAGCAGCACGCACTCCTGCCGCGCCTTGTGGGCGGCGACGGGTGCGAAGGCCGAGAATGGCTCAGCCGCCTCGCCCTGCTCCCGACCGATTGCCCGTTCGGCGTCGTGGCGGATGGCGGCAATACCGGCCGCGTCCCGGCCGACCGCAACCGTCGCGAGCGCCGAGGCCGAGGCCTGGCAGAGTAGGCAGCCGCGCACCTGGTGGGCGATCTCGGCGATGCGTCCTTGCCTATCCAGGCGGACGTCGATCGTCACGCGATCGCCGCACAGCGGGTTGTCGCGTCGCGCCGACTTGGTTGGGTTTGCCAGCTTGCCTGCACCGGTCTTGGCCTTGGCGAGCGCCACGATCCGGTCCTGGTAGAGTTGATCGCTCATCGCAGGGTGCGGGCGGCGTGCCGCACGCCGGTGAGCAAGGCATCGATATCGCCGCCATTGTTGTATGGCGCCATCGAAACCCGCGTGGTGCCGTCGAGGTCAAAACGGTCCATCAGCGGTTGGGCGCAGTGGTGGCCTGCGCGGACGGCGACGCCGAAGGAGTCCAGCGTCTGGGCGACGTCATGGGGATGAACGCCCTCCAGCATGAACGACACGACGGGATAGCGGTTTTGTAGCCCCGCTGGACCGAAGATTCGGGTGCCGTCAATCTTCTGCAACCCGTCCATCAGGTGCTGGACCATCGTCATTTCGTGGGCATGGGCCCCTGTCCAATCGAGCGCCCGCATCCATTTGCAGGCAGCCCCCAGGCCGATCGCCGGGCCGATCGGCGGCGTGCCGGCTTCGAAGCGGCGGGGCGCCGGCGCCCAGGTCGTCTCGGCAAACGTCACGCGACCGATCATCGAGCCGCCGCCCATGAAGGGCGGCATGGCGTCCAGCAGCTCGGCCTTCGCCCACAGCACGCCGATACCGTTCGGCCCATAGGCCTTGTGGCCAGCGAAGACGTAGAAATCGACGCCGAGCGACGGCAGGTCGATGGGTCCGTGCGGGGCCTTTTGCGCACCATCGAGCATGACCTTGGCGCCGACGGTCTTGGCGGCCGCAACCACGGCGCCGACGTCGAGCAGCGCTCCGGTCACGTTGGAGACGTGGGCCAGCGAGATCAGTTTGGTCCTGGGCGTGAGAAGGCTCGGCAGTTTACCGAGATCGATCCGGCCGTCGACCGTCACCGGGATCATGTCGATCTCGATGCCGGCACGCGACCGCAGGAGCTGCCACGGCACGATGTTGGAATGGTGTTCGAGTTCGGACAGCAGGATGCGGTCGCCGGGCTTCAGGAGGGAGCCGTAGGAGTAGGCGACGAGGTTGATTGCCGCGGTGCAGCCGCCAGTGAACACGATCTCCATGGGCGCGACGCCCAGGAAGGTTGCCACCTCGACGCGGGCATTTGAAACCATAGCGGTCGGACATCTCGAACAACGTCTGCCATTCAGTCAACGGCATCACATGCCCA
>JACPVT010000099.1 GCA_016191685.1 Rhodospirillales bacterium
GGTGATGTCGTTCAGGAGCTCGTCGAGCGTGTAGCCGACCGCCAGGCGCGCGGCGACCTTGGCGATCGGGAAGCCCGTGGCCTTCGAGGCCAGCGCCGAGGAGCGCGAGACGCGCGGATTCATCTCGATCACGACCATGCGGCCGGTCGCCGGATCGACGGCGAACTGCACGTTGGATCCGCCGGTGTCGACACCGATCTCGCGCAGGCACGCGATCGAGGCGTCGCGCATGATCTGGTATTCCTTGTCGGTCAGCGTCAGCGCCGGCGCCACCGTCACCGAATCGCCGGTGTGGACGCCCATCGGGTCGACGTTCTCGATCGAGCAGATGATGATGCAGTTGTCGCGGCGGTCGCGCACGACCTCCATCTCGAACTCTTTCCAGCCGAGCACCGACTCCTCAACCAGCACCTCGCCGACCGGCGAGGCGTCGACGCCGCCCTGCACGATGTCGAAGTACTCGTCGCGGTTATAGGCGATGCCGCCGCCGGTGCCGCCCAGCGTGAAGGACGGACGGATGATGGCAGGCAGGCCGACATTCGCCAGTGCCCGAGCCGCTTCCTCGCGATTGTGCACGACCTCGCTCTTGGGGCATTCGAGGCCGATCTTGGTCATGGCATCGCGAAACAGCAGCCGGTCCTCGGCCTTGTCGATTGCCTCGGCATTGGCGCCGATCAGCTCGACGTTCAGCTTCTTGAGACGGCCGTCGCGATGGAGCGACATCGCCGTGTTGAGCGCCGTCTGGCCGCCCATGGTCGGCAGGATGGCGTCGGGCCGCTCCTTCTCGATGATCTTCGCTACCATGTCGGGCGTGATCGGCTCGACATAGGTCGCATCGGCCAGGCCCGGATCGGTCATGATCGTGGCCGGGTTGGAATTCACCAGGATGACTCGGTAGCCCTCGTCCTTCAGGGCCTTGCAGGCCTTGACGCCGGAATAGTCGAACTCGCAGGCCTGACCGATGACGATCGGACCGGCGCCGATGACGAGGATGCTCTTGATGTCTGTGCGCTTGGGCATGGGAACTCTACTTGCCCTTGCTCTTGTCGATCATCTCGACGAACCGATCGAAGAGATAGTGGCTGTCCGTCGGGCCGGGCGAGGCCTCGGGATGGTACTGAACCGAAAAGGCCGGCTTATCGGCACAGCGAATGCCTTCGTTCGTCCCGTCGAACAGCGAGACGTGCGTGACCTCGACGCTTTCGGGAAGCGATTCGGGAACGACGCAGAAGCCGTGATTCTGCGACGTGATCTCGACCTTGCCCGTAGTCAGATCCTTGACCGGCTGGTTGGCGCCGCGATGGCCGCGTTCCATCTTGCGCGTCTTGCCGCCAAGCGTGAGCGCCAGGATCTGGTGGCCGAGGCAGATACCGAACAGCGGCACACCCTTGTCGAGCACGGCCTGGATGGCGGGCACGCTGTAGCCAACGGTCGCCGCGGGATCGCCGGGCCCGTTCGACAGGAACACGCCGTCGGGCTTGTGGCGCAGGATGTCCTCGCCGGTCGCCGTCGCGGGTACGACCGTGACCTTGCAGCCGGTGTTGGCGAGGCAGCGCAGGATGTTGCGCTTGGCGCCGTAGTCAACGGCAACCACGTGATACTTGGGGTTGGCGAGCTTGCCGTAGCCCTTGCCCAGCGCCCACTTGGTCTCGTCCCAGCTGTAGAGCTGCTTGGTCGTCACCTCGATGGCGAGGTCCATGCCGTCGAGCCCCGGCCAGTCCTGCGCAATCCTGCGCAGTTTGGGGATGTCGAACTTGCCGTCGGGCGCGTGGACCACGACGCCGTTCGGCGCACCGCCATCACGGATCCGCCGCGTGATGGCGCGGGTGTCGACGCCGCATACACCGGGCAGATTGTGGCTTCTGAGCCAGTCGTCGAGCGACTTGGCTGCACGCCAGTTCGCGGGCTCGGTGATGTCACCGCGCAGCACGACACCTCGTGCCGCCGGCGTCAGGCTCTCGATGTCCTCGAGATTGGTGCCGACGTTGCCGATATGCGGGAAGGTGAAGGTGATGATCTGGCCGGCATAGGACGGATCAGTGATGATTTCCTGATAGCCCGTCATCGAGGTGTTGAAACAGACCTCGCCCACGGCATGGCCGGCGGCGCCGACGCCCTTGCCCCAAAACACCGCGCCGTCCGCCAGCACAAGGGCGGCCGTGGCCCAACGCGGCGCGGCGTCAATCGCGCCGGCGGTCTTAGGTGAAGTCATGATGAATTAGTCCGTCCGTGCGGCCCGCTCGGCCCCGCCCCTGACCCAGTATAGGCGAGGCGACCTGTAAGCCGCGCGGGTTGTAACCAAGCGGTCGCAGAGGGTCAAGGTGCGGCTGGCGGCTAATTCACAAGCTATTTCAATAACTTATTTGCTTTGCCAACAGCGATCGAGGCGATTAGTTTCCGCCTCTTAGGCTAATGGGATCGAAGTGATGCTGCGTGACAAATTGAACGATGCCATGAAGGAGGCCATGCGCGCCCGCGACCAGGCCGCGCTGGGCACGATTCGCCTCATTCTGGCGAAGCTCAAGGACGTCGATATCGCTGCCCGCACCGAGGCCAGCCGCGAAGGCGTGGCCGATGACAAGATCCTGTCGATGATGCAGGGCATGATCAAACAGCGGAACGAATCGATCGTGCTCTACGAAAAGGGCAACCGCGCCGACCTGGCCGACAAAGAAAAGGCCGAGATCGCCGTCATCGAGCGCTTCCTGCCCAAGCAGATGGACGAGGCCGCCGTCGAGGCCGCCGTGCGCGAGGCCATGGCCACCGCCGGCGCCACGACGATCAAGGACATGGGCGGGGTGATGGCCGCCCTGAAGGCCAAGTACGCCGGCCAGATGGACTTCGCCAAGGCCTCGGCCGCCGTGAAAAAGATGCTCAGCGGCTAGCTTGCTAGCCGCGGCGGGCGGCAGCGCCTTCTGAGGCGCGAGAGCCCGCGCCGTGCAGAAAAGGTGGAGGCTTTCACTCCAAGCCCCCTCACCTAGCCTCTCCCCCTAGCGGGTAGGGCAATCGCATATGAACCAAGGATCCTTCGCTGCGCTCAGGATGACATCCATCCTTTGCATGGGCGCAGTGCGTAAATCCCAGCAATAGTGTCATCCTGAGCGCAGCGAAGGATCTTTCTCTTCCCCTTGGAATGCGAGTTGCCAAGGCAATTTGGGCCATATGCGATTGCCCTACCCTAGCGGGGGAGAGGGACATGATCCCCTGCGGTGGGAAAGCTCGGCTAGACACCGGTGTAAAGGAAACTTTACATCGGTAGATGGCGTTCCCCCCCGGCTTCCTTGACGAACTGCGCGCGCGCCTCAACCTGTCCGACGTGGTCGGCCGCAAGGTGTCGCTGAAGCGCCGTTCGGGCAGCGAATACGCCGGCCTCTGCCCCTTCCACAACGAAAAGACGCCGTCCTTCACGGTCAACGACAAGAAGGGCTTTTACCACTGCTTCGGCTGCGGCGAGCATGGCGACGCGGTGAGCTTCGTGATGAAGACCGAGGGGCTGTCGTTCCCCGAGTCGGTGGAGAAGCTCGCGCGCGAGGTCAATCTGCCGGTGCCGCGCTCGACGCCGGCCGAGCGTGAACGTGCCGAACGCGCCTCGACCCTGCAGGAGGTCGTCGAACTCGCGACCCGCTGGTTCCAGAAGCAGCTTCGCCTGCCGGTCGGGCGCCACGGCCTCGATTATCTGCGCGGCCGCGGCCTCAGCGAGGAGACGATCGACGATTTCCGCCTGGGCTTCGCGCCTGACTCGCGCGACGGCGTGATCGCGGCGCTGAAGCGCGAGAACGTCCCGCTCGACAAGATCGTCGAGACAGGTCTTGCCATCCAGCCCGAGGACAACCGCGACCCCTACGATCGCTTCCGCGGCCGCGTGATGTTTCCCATCGCCGACCGGCGCGGCCGGATGATCGCCTTCGGCGGACGCGTCATGGGCACCGGCGAACCGAAGTATCTCAACTCCCCCGAGACGCCGCTGTTCCACAAGGGCGCCAATCTCTATTGCCTCGATCGGGCGCGGCAGGCCGTGACCAAGGACCAGCCGGTGATCGTGGCCGAAGGCTACATGGACGTGATCGCGCTCCATGTCGCGGGCTTCACCGGCGCCGTCGCGCCGCTCGGCACCGCACTCACCGAAGGCCAGCTCGGCGAACTCTGGAAACTCGCCGACGAGCCGTTCCTCTGCTTCGATGGCGACAATGCCGGACGGCGCGCTGCGTCCCGCGCCGCCGAACGGGCGCTGCCGTTGCTGCGAGCCGGCAAGAGCCTGCGTTTCCTCGCCATGCCGGCCGGCGAAGATCCCGACAGCCTGATCCGCAGCCGCGGCGCCGATGCCATCCGGCGCGTGCTCGACCTCGCCCGCCCGCTGTCCGACGTGGTGTGGGAAATGGAAACCGAGGGCAAAGCTGCCGACACGCCCGAGCGCCGCGCCAGCCTCCAGCGCGCAGTCGAGCAGCGGGTGGCCGAGATCGCCGATCCCATGGTCCGGGACTACTACCGGACGGAGATGCGCAACCGACTCAATCGGATTCGCCGGCCGGATGCTCCGGCGTGGCGACCGGGCCAACGCCCCCCCTTCCGTCGGCCGGGAGACCCCGTCCCCTCTCCCTTTGCAGCCGGATCGGCGGCCCGACGGTCCGGGCCCGAAGCCGACGGGTCACGCCAGGAACGGGCACTCCTGGGCGCCCTGATCGACCGGCCGGCGCTGCTCCACGTCCTCGCCGAAGACCTGGCGGCACTGCCGATTGCCAACCCGGACCTGGCCCGCCTGCGCAGCGGCCTGCTCGACGCGCTGTCCATGGTCCCCCTGGGGGTCGATCCGGCCGCCGACGACGCCGTGGCCGAGCACACCAGCGGCGAGGCCTCCCTTGAAGCCCGTCTGATCGAGGAGCATCTCCAGCGGACGGGGCTCGGCGGGCTCGCCACCGCGGCTCGAGCCAAGGCCCGGGAGGTGTTTCGGGACGACCCCGCGGAAGCCGACGGCTGGGTCGGCCAGTGGCGCCGGGCTGCCCGACATTTGGGCCAGCTGACGGCTGATCCGGAGGAGCTGAAGCGGGCTGAAGAGGCCTTGGCCGAGGACATGAGCGAGGAAAATCTACGCCGCCTGAAGGCAATTCTTGACCGGATGCGTCGGGAAAGCGTCGAATCGGGGGCAGGATAGCAGGCGTGCAGTTGAATGATGGGGCCACCCTATCGGCGCTTGAACTTAACCCCCATATAGTAGAAGGGTAGTTTTAGCGGGATCGCCCTTCCGCACCCCCTTCTTGCAGCCAATTCCACGGCCAGATCGGCCGTCGGACCCGTTTGTCGCACCCAAGGAACAGTAATGGCGACCAAAACCGCGACCGCAGCCCAGCCCGAAGCCACCGAGGCCCGTGAAGAAGGCCCCGATGCCCCTCTCCTCGACACCCTCGGCGCCGAGCTCAAAAAGCTTGTCCAGAAGGGCAAGGAGCGTGGCTACGTCACCTATGACGAGCTGAACGCCGCCCTGCCGCCTGACGAAGTGTCCTCCGAGCAGATCGAGGACACGATGGCGATGCTGTCGGAAGCCGGCGTCAACGTGGTCGAGGCCGAGGAGCAGGAAGAGAGCCCGGCGGCCACCCCGGCCGAACCCGCCAAGACCGCCGTGGTCGCGGCCGAAGCGACCGGCGAGGACGAGGAACTCGGCCGCACCGACGATCCCGTCCGCATGTATTTGCGCGAGATGGGCAGCGTCGAGCTCTTGAGCCGCGAGGGCGAAATCGAGATCGCCAAGCGCATCGAGGCTGGCCAGGACAAGATGATCGGCGGCATCTGCGAAAGCCCGATGACGATCACCGCGCTGCTGGCCTGGCGCGACGCCATCAACGAGGGCCGCATCCTGCTGCGTGACGTGATCGACCTCGAAGCGACCCAGGGTGGCGCGCCCGGCGAGGCCAAGGCTGCGATGGCCGCCAATCCGCCGCCGCCGGCGATGCCCCGTCCGGCAATGCCCAAGCTCGTGCGACCTGCAGCGCCTGCGACCAATGGCGCGGCCGGGGCGCCCGGCGAAGCCGCCGCCGAGGGCGCGGAGGATGACGAGGAGAACGCGCTGTCGCTGTCGGCGCTCGAGGAAAAGCTCAAGCCCGAAGTCCTGCGCAATCTCACCAAGATCGCCCGCGTCTATCTCGACATGTCGAAGGTGCAGAACCGGCGCCTGTCGACGCTGAACCGCGGCCAGAAGCCCAGCCCGGAATTCGAGAAGAGCTACGAGAAGCACCGCAAGAAGATCGTCGACCTGGTCCGCCAGATCCACATCAACGCCAACCGCATCGAGCAGCTGAAGCTCGCGCTCTACGACCTCAATCGCCGGCTGATGATGCTGGAGGGCAAGCTGTTGCGGCTGGCCGAGGGTTTCCGCATCCCGCGCCAGGACTTCCTCGACCACTATCTGACGCACGAGATCGACCCCAACTGGCTCGACAAGGTCGGCAAGCTGCCGGGCAAGGGCTGGAAGGACTTCGTCAAGAAGAAGGGCGCCGAAGTCGAGAAGATGCGGGAGGAAATCCGCAGCATCTCCGACCACGCCGGCGCACCGATCTTCGAGTATCGCCGTATGGTCAAGAC
>JACPVT010000100.1 GCA_016191685.1 Rhodospirillales bacterium
GGCGCTCCATGTTGCGGTGGAACCTGGCAAGATCGCCGCTGCCCGACAGGTCGACGTTGAGGTGCTGGTCGCTGAACAGGTCGATGGCGACCGCCTTCTCGGGCTCACGGGGGTGGCCGCGCCTCGGCCCACCGGCCCGCCGCCGCGCGGTCGGCGTCTGCGCGCAAGGCTGCGAGGACCCGCGCCCGCGGCTGACGTATCGCGGCTGATGGGCCGCGGCTGACGGGGCTTCGTTTGCCGTGGATAATGGGAGGATGTCGCATCCTCCCTCCCTCATCCGCCTCTCGACCGTCCGCCACGTCGGCTGGCTGGAATTCAACCGGCCGCCGGTCAACGCCTTCACGCGCGAGATGGTCGACGAAACCCATGACGGCATCGCAGCGGCGCTCGCCGATCCCGAGGTGCGGGTGCTGGTGCTGGCGAGCGCCATCCCGGCCTATCTCAGCGCCGGCGCCGATCTCAACGTCTTCAAGGGCATCACGCCCGACGGCATGCGCGCCTGGGCGACGCGCTGCCACCAGATCGTGCGGCTGCTGCGCGGTTCGCCCAAGCCGCTGCTCGCCGCCATCAACGGCACCGCCGTCGGCGGCGGCCTGGAGATGACGCTGCATTGCGACCTGCGTTTTGCCGCCGCCAACGCAAAGCTGGGGCAGCCCGAGATCCGCATCGGCTTCATCCCGCCGATCGCCACCACCCAGGCGCTGGCCCGACTGATCGGCCGGCCGCGCGCCATCCGCTATCTCTACGAGGGCCGCATGGTGCCGGCCGAAGAAGCGCGAAGCTGGGGACTGGTCGACGAGCTGGTCGCGCCCGACGAGCTGCGGGCGCGCGTGCAAGCCTATGGCGAGGAGCTGGCGGCCAAGTCGCCCGCGGCGCTGGCCGCCATCCGCCGCACGGTGACGCTGGGTGGCGGCCTCGCCTTCGAGGACGGCATGGCGTTCGAACTCGAAGCCGTGGTCGATCTTGCCGACACGGCGGACTTCGCCGAAGGCGTGGACGCGTTCCTGGCCAAGCGGCCGCCGGTTTGGCCGCGCGATTGAACACGTTCCGTCCAGGGTCCCGCCGGCGCTATGGCTTCCATGGCCCCAGCGTCACCGTGACCGCCGCCGGCGTCTGACCGGAGAACCAGCCGGAATTCAAGTCCGTGCTGAAGCCGCCCTGATCGTCGTAGGGCAGGGCATAGGCGCGACCGTCGATGGTGACTATTGTTCCAGCGCCATTGTGCAAGTAGTTGGCGAAAGCGCTCCATGTGCCGCCCGCCGGATAGAATTCCGAGAAGGTGAGCAGATCCGTTACGGTCGGCTCGATCTTGCGCGGCGACGTCACGTAGAAGCTGGTGATGGGCGCCCCGCCGGGGATGTTGGCGACCATCGGCACCTGCGCGATCTGGAACGAGAACATGTAGCTGCCGGAGACCAGGCCGGCGGTATCCTCGCCCGACTGAAGCGTGACATTGGCTTTGCGATGGTTAAGAATCGGGTCGAGCGAACCGTATTTGTATTTCAACGTCGTTGCGCAACCGCGGGCCAGCGCCGTGACGACGACGTTCTCGATGCCCCCCAGCACGGCGGCGTTGAGGCCTGGGTAATGCCCCTTCTGCTGGGCACTGTCGGCAAAGACACCGTCGGCGCCGAAGACCATCGCCGAGGGCGGCTCGAAGATCTTCATGCCCTGCAGCCACCAGACCGGCGGCGGCGGCACCGGTTTGTCGAAGGGCGTGGTTGCTCCCACTAGCGCGTTGGTCGTGAAGAACGGATAGAAGATGTTGTAGGTCTCGTTCGCACCGCCTGTGAATTGCAACACGGTGTAGGTGTAGCTGTTGCCGTCGATGGCGGGAACTCCGTGAATCTCCACCACGTTGCCGGTGTAGACATAATCTCCCGAGCCGTTGTGCTGTTCGACCTTCAGCAGATTCTGGGGCTGCTTGTAGTAGTTGAAGAAGAAATAGATCGCGTGGTCGAAATAGGTGCCGAGCCTCGTGGCGACCGGCTTGAGAAAATAGACCGAGACCGCGCCCTGGCTGGGGACGAAGGGGTTGGTGGCCGCCGGGCTCGTACTGGCCATCGTCACGGCATAACCAGTGGGAAAGCCGGGAATGCTCTGGACGGTGGCGCCGGCCGGGATCCGGGGACCGCTGACGAGCATGCCTGCATGGAGGCCGCCATTGGTGGGCGGGGGCTGCCCGGGGCCGGTGATCGTGAAGGTCGCCAGCCAATTCCCTGAACTCCCTCCGCCCGGGGCGATCGTGCCCTGGAGCAACATCGCGTTGAGCTGGGCATCGACCACATCGCTGGGATTGAGCAGGCGATAGGGTGGCGTGCCGGCGCCGAACACGCAGTCGGCAAAAGGCCTGAGGTTCCCCCCGGCCATGGTCTGAAAGTTGCCGAACAAGGTCTGGCGATCGAGCGTTGCCACGATGCCCGAGCCATCGGGAAAGTCGGGGTCCGCCGGCAAGACCTGCAACTTCATCGGCAAGCCGAGCTGATCGACCTGCGTCGTGTCCACGTTCAGGTTGTTGGGCGACCCGGGCGTGAGAGCGAACTCGAAGAAGTCGTAGTAGAATTGAGCGGTGCCCGCGGTGGGGCCACTGATATTGTTGCCGGGTGCGGTGACGGTGTTCGGCGAACTGCCGAGGTAGATGCGGGCCGACAGGATCGAGAGGCTGGAATCGATCTTGATGGTGCTCAGGTCGGCCAGCGTGACCGGAGGCGGAAGCACGCCCGGGGGCAAGGGGGTCGCGATGCCGGTACTCTTGTCGATTCTCCACGCCGTATTGATCTTCTCCTGCGTCACGAACAGATAGATCTGCTCCGAGGTGAGACCGCCTCCGTTCTTCTGCGAGTTGTTGACGATGGTGAAGCTCACGTAAGTCGTGGTCATATCGGACTCCCCCCCCTTTTTTCATTGAACCGCCACCCGCCGGTATCGAGACCAATGGCGTCGTCTACAGCGACGTCTGGGTAGTATGCCAACATGCCTTTTCTACTGTCCAGCCGACCGCCACGGTGGCATCACGGCTGCGCGAAGGCCAGAAGCGCCTCGTCCTCGCCCCGTCCCGCGAGCACGGAAAGGCCGAGCGGACAGTCGTCGAGCGTGGCGAGCGGCAAGGTTACGGCGGGAAGACCGGCGAGGCCCGCCACCGAGCAGAGCGTGAGGGCGGCCTGATAAAAGCGTTCGGCATGGGCATTGCGCAGGAAGCGTAGCGGCGCGATGCCTGGAGTGGTCGGCAGCAACAGCATCGTGCCGGGCGGCAGCAGGACCTTCATCCGCGCGGTCACGTCCCGGCGCCACGCCCGCCACTCGGGCTCGCAGGCAGGGTCGAGCGCGCGAGCCCCTTCGAAGCGCGGCGCGATGGTGGCACCGAAGCGCGGCTTCGACTCGAGGAAGGCGCCCAGCGACCGCATGACGTCGAGGCCCTGCAGGATGGTATAGGCCTCGAGGAATTCGGCCGCGCGCCCGCCGTAGATTTCGATTTCCTCGACGACGCCGAGACCGGCGGCGGCTTCGCGCAACGGTGACTGTGCTTCGGGATCGGCCAACGCAAAAGCATCGGCCGCCACCAGCAGCCGGACGGGGCGCTTCTCTGCCGGCGGCGTCTGCAGCAGCGCGCCTGCGCCAAAGCTCAGACGGGTGGCATCGCGGGCAAAGAGCCCCACCGTGTCGAAGCTCGGTGCGAAGGGGATCACGCCCGTCATCGGCACGCGGCCGTGCGTCGGGCGCCAGCCGTAGAGGCCGCAGAAGCTCGCCGGCACTCGCACCGAGCCGCCGGTATCGGTGCCGAGGCCGAGATCGGCCAGACGAGCCGCGACAGCCACCGCCGAGCCGCTCGACGAGCCGCCGGGCAGGCGGTCGGGGCAGCGCGGATTGACCGGCGTTCCATAGTGCTCGTTCTCGCCTTCGAGGCTGAAGGCCAGTTCGTCGGTGACGGTCTTGCCGACCAAAGCGGCGCCGGCCTGCAGGAAACGCTGCACGACAGCCGCCGAGGCTTCAGCCGGTTGCTGCTGGCCGTGCCAGTCGGGATTGCCGCCACCGGTGATCGTGCCGGCAACATCGATCAGGTCCTTGACGACGAAAGTGAGGCCATCGAGCGCTCCTGAGCCGGTGGGCGCGAGATGCGCGCGCGGTCCCGGAACGAAGGCACCGAAGTCGTCACTCACTTCAAGGCTTTGACGATCGTGTCGGTCGGCGCGGTCCAGCCGACGATGCCGCCTTGCGCCCGGATCATGGCGAGCGTGGCCGCCTTGAATTCGGGGAAGTAGCTTTCGGTCGCGTCCTCGGCCAGCAGGCATTCGTAGCCGCGGTCGTTGGCCTCGCGCATCGTCGTCTGCACGCAGACCTCGGTCGTGACTCCGGCGAACACCAGATGGCCGATGCCCTGGGTCTCCAGCAGATGGCCGAGCCGCGTGGCATAGAAGGCGCCCTTGCCCGGCTTCACGATCACCGTCTCGCCCGGAAGGGCCGCGAGCTCGGGCACGAGGTCGTTGCCCGGTTCGCCGTCGATCAGGATGCGGCCCATCGGTCCCTTGTCGCCGATGCCGAGCTTACCTTTGCCACGCGCGATCTTGCTCGGCGGGCAGTCGGTGAGGTCGGGTCGGTGGCCCTCGCGCGTGTGGATGATGGGGAGTTTGGCTGCACGAAATCCGTCGAGCAGGCGGCGCACCGTGGGCACGATGGCAGCGAGCGGCCGCACGTCGTTGCCGAGGACCGAGCCGAAGCCGCCCTCCTCGACAAAATCGCGCTGCATGTCGATCACGACCAGGGCGATCTTTCCCGTCGGGAAGCTGTACTCGTAGGGCTGGGCGGCAATCACGGGCATGGCGTCTGCTTTACTACTTGCCGCGCTGGAACGGCAGCGTCAGCGCCGTCGGCGGATCGAGGCGGCCGACGACGCCCGCCACCGCCAGCAGTGCCAGGAGATAGGGCAGCATCAGCAGGAAGGCGGTCGGCACGTGGATGCCCATGGCCGGGAGCTGGAACTGCAGCGCGGTGGCGGCGCCAAACAGCAGGCAGGCGGCGATGGTGCGGCCGACGTTCCAGCCGCCGAAGATCACGGCGGCCAGCGCCAGGTAGCCCGCGCCATTGGTCATGTTCTCGGTGAAGGTGTGGATGTCGGCGATCGAGATGAAGGCGCCGGCCATGCCCGCCATCGCGCCGGTGATCAGCACCGCCAGCCAGCGCGTGCGCGCCACCGGAATGCCGGCCTTGTCGGCGCTGCGCGGCTCGTCGCCGACGGCGCGGACAGCGAGACCGAACGAGGTCTGGTTCAGCATCCACCAGATCAGCAGGATGAGGCCGAAGCCGAAATAGACGATGACCGACTGCTGGAAGAACGCCGTGCCGGCAAACGGCAGGTCGCTGAGGCCCGGCACGGAGAGCTTGGGCAGGCCGGGGATCTCCTCGCGCGACAGGCCGCCGAAGATGATGCGGTAGAGCAGCGTGGTGGCGCCCAGCGCCAGGATATTGAAGCCGATGCCGACCACGAGCTGGTTGGCGCGCAGGTTGACGCTGAGCCAGGCCTGCACGGCCGAGAGCGCGACCGCGGCCAGCACCGCGCAGCCGACGCCGAGGAAGGGATTGCCGGTCGCCCACGAGCCCAGGGCGCCGAAGAAGGCGGCCGTCAGCATCATGCCTTCGAGGCTGAGGTTGAGCACACCGGCGCGTTCCGACACGAGTTCGCCGCTGGCCGCCAGCATCAGCGGCATGGCGAGGCGGAGCGTCGAAGCGATGAAGATGGCGAGCGTCTCTTCCATCAGCGCTGCTCCGCTTCGAGCTTCTCGACCAGAATCACCGAACCGGCGACGGCGATCACGATCAGGCCCTGGATGACCAGCGTGAGCGCCGCCGGGACGCCCGCCATGATCTCCATGGAGATGCCGCCAGAGCGCAGGAAGCCGAAGAACAGCGCGCCGGCGAGGACCCCCAGTGTGGAACCGCGCGACAGCAGCCCGACGACCAGCCCGTCGAAGCCGTAGCCCGAGGAGAAGCCCGCCTTGAGATAGAACTGCTCGCCCTGCAGCATGATGGCGCCGGTGAGCCCGCCGAAGCCGCCAGCGATGCCGAGCGCCACCACCAGCAGGAGGCTGCCGGGCATGCCGGCGCGCCGCGCCGCCAGTTCGTTGAGGCCGATGGCGCGCAGGCGCAGGCCGAAGGTCGAACGCTGCAGCACGACCGCCGTGGCCAGCGCCAAGAGTAGACAGAGGACGAGGCCGATGTGCAGCGGCGATTCGGGATCGCCGGTGAGGCCGGGCAGCTTGGTCGCATCGGGAATCGGCAGCGATTCCGGCAGAGTCGAGGACGAGGTCTGCGGCTGGCGCAGGAGCGCCGTCGACTGCACGCACCAATAGACCATCAGCAGGGCGACGAAGCCCAGCAGCAAGGTCGAGATCACCTCGTTGGTGCCGAAGCGGACTTTCATGACGCCGGCGATACCGCCCCAGACCGCCCCGGCGAGCGTGCCGGCCAGCAATGGCACGATCACCGCAAGCCCCAGCGGCAGGTCGGCGACAGGTTGCCAGAGCGCGAAGGCCGTGGCGGCGATACCGCCGACGGCGATCTGGCCCTCGCCGCCGACGTTGGTGAGATTGGCGCGCGCGGCCAGGATGAAACCGAGGCCGATCAACGCCAGCGCCACGGCGCGGTTGATCGAGGCGCCGACGGCGAAGGCCGTGCCGAAGGCGCCATCGATGAAGGCCTCTATGGCGTCGGGCACCGACTTGCCGCTGATCGCAATCAGCAGCAGGCCGATGGCCATCGAGCCGACCACGGCGGCGAAGGGAATCGACAGCGCCATCAGCCGGCGGCGGTCGGGCATTTTCAGGGCGAGTACCGTCATATCGCCCCCTGCCCCGACATCAGGGCACCGATGGCGCCGCGTTCATTCATCTCCGCCGGGCGCTCGCCGACCAGGCGGCCGCGATAGAGCACGGCGATGCGGTCGGCGACGGCGATCAGCTCGTCCAGCTCGCTGGAAATCAACAACACGCCGACACCGCGGCGCGCGGCGGCGCGGATCTGGCGGTAGACCGCCTCGACCGCGCTGACGTCGAGGCCGCGCGTCGGCTGGGCGGCGACCAGCGCCACCAGCGGATCGAGCGTCAGCTCGCGACCGAGCACCGCCTTCTGCTGGTTGCCGCCGGAGAGGCCGGAAAAGGCCACGTCCGGCCCGGCGGCACGGACGTCGAACTCCTTCATCTGCACCAGTGCCGCCTCATTCAGCGCCCGGCGCTGCAGCAGCCCGAAGCGCGTGAAGCGGTCGAGCTTGTTGAGATACATGTTCTCGGCCACCGACATCGCGGTGACGCAGGCCACGGCGTGGCGGTCCTCGGGCACGATGCCGCCGCCCGCCGCCGTGACGGCCGCGGCGCCGGCGTGCGTGAGTTCGACGTCGCCGATGAAGTAGCGGCCTTCGGTAGGCGCCAGCAGGCCGGCCAGCACCATGCCGAGTTCGCTCTGGCCGTTGCCCTCGACGCCGGCCAGGCCGACGATCTCGCCGGGGCGGACCTCGAGCGTGAAATTGTCGAGCCGCGTGGCGCCGTGGCGGTCCAGCACGGTGAGCCCATCGCAGACCAGGGCGAAGCCCGGCTGGTTCGGCGGGGCGACCGCGGAGTCCTCCGAGTCGTCGAGCGCCACGTCGAGCGGCTTCACTTCGCGGCCGACCATGGCCTGCACCAGCGCACCCATGTCGGCCGTCGCCATGTCGGCTTGGGCGACCAGCCGGCCGGTGCGCAGCACCGCCACCTTGTCGGCGACCTTGGCGATCTCGGCCAGCTTGTGGGTCACCAGGATGACGGCGCGGCCCGAATCGGCCACGCGGCGGCAGATGTCGAGCAGCGCGCCGATTTCCGACGGCGGCAGCACGGCCGTCGGCTCGTCGAGCACCAGAAGCTGCGGATCACGCATCAGGCACTTCACGATCTCGGCGCGCTGGCGCTCGCCCACGGAGAGCTCGCCGACGACGGCATTGGGATCGAGGACGAAGCCGAAGCGATCGGCGATGTCGCTGATGCGGGCGGCGAAGGCGGCACGATTGAGCACGCCCCTGGCCTGGCCCAGCATCAGGTTCTCGACCACGGTCATGCGCGGCACCAGGCTGAAGTGCTGGTGCACCATGGCGATGCCCTGCTCGAGCGCTTCGGCTGGGCTGGGCGGCAGCCACGTCTTGCCACCGAACTGCATCTGTCCGGCGCTGGGCGCATAGACGCCGAAGACCAGGTTGCACAGTGTCGACTTGCCGGCGCCGTTCTCACCCAGCAGGCAATGGACGGTTCCGGCGTGAATATCGAGCGTGATGCCCTCCAGGGCCTGCAGGCTGCCGAAGCGCTTGCCGAGGCCCTGGAGGGAAAGAAGCGGGCTCAGGCGTCGAGCACCTTGATCTTGCCCGACAGGAGATCCTTCTTGATCTCCTCTAGCTTGGCTTTCTGCTCGGGCGTGCCCTTGCAGATCACCATGTCGGAGGACTTCGGCCCCATCGCCAGGCCGAAGGGCTTGAACTCGGGCTTCCAGGTGCCGGCCGCGGCCTGCTCGATCGCATATTCGACCTGGAAGCCGACGCCGGTGATCGAGTAGGCGACATAGAGCGGATCGGTGCCGCAGCGGTCGGTGTAGCTGCCGATCACGTGCGTGCCCTTCTCGCGCGCCGCCTGCTCCATGCCGCGCAGGCCGAGATTGAGGATGTGATAGTGCACGTCGGCGCCCTGGGAGATGGCGGCGAGCGTGGCTTCCTTGGCCTTGGCGACGTCGTCGAAGTCGCCGGTATAGTTCTCGATGTACTTGATCTTCGGATTGATGAAGCGCGCGCCGTTGCCGAACTCCGTGCCGGTGTTCTTGATGGCCGGGATTTCCAGGCCGCCGACATAGGACACGGCGCCGGTCTTCGACAGCATGGCGGCGGCGGCGCCGGCCACGAAGCCGATCTCGGCCTGGCGGACGTCGTAGCCCGAAACGTTGGCGGGCTTCTTGGGGTCAGCGTTGCCGCCGATGATGGCGAACTTCACCTTGGGGAAACGCGGCGCCACCTTGAAGACCGAGGCCTGGGTCTGGCCGCCGACGCCGATCACCAGCTCGTTCTTGCCGGCCAGTGCCACCAGCACCTGCTCCATGTCGCCGAACTTCACGTTCTCGATGTATTTCACTGTGATCTTGGCGCCGAGCTTCTTCTCGGCGGCCTGCAGGCCGTCATAGCCCGACTCCATCCAGCCCTTGTCGGACTTCGAGCCCGGGATCAGCACACCGACTGTCAAAGGACCGGCGGCACGGGCCGGCACGGCGAGGCCGCCCAGCATCACCAGACCGGCGGCACCGGCGGTTCCGGTCAAGAATCCACGGCGTTCGAACTTGTTCATGGTCGTGCTCCCCCTCGTTGTCGTCATTCCTCGGGACAAGGTGCAGGCAATCGCCGTGCCAACTGGCAGGGAACTTGCTTGTTGCCCGACAATCACAAGACCCATCGGGGGAGATCGATGACCAACAAATTGCATCCATTGGGCGCGCCGCGCGCCGGCTACGTCTGGGGCGCCAACAAGGGCCACATCGACATGGCGACCGCGCCCGCGAGGCCCGTGCCGCTCAGGATCGCGGCGGCGCCGCAGAACGTCACGATCGACCTCAGGCGCAGCGCCATGATCGTGATCGATATGCAGAACGACTTCTGCGCCGAGGGCGGCTGGGTCGATCATCTGGGCGCCGACTACACGCCGGACCGCCGCCCCATCAAGCCACTGCAAAGACTTCTGCCCGTCCTGCGCAAGGCCGGCATGCCCATCATCTGGGTGAACTGGGGCAACCGGCCCGACCTCGCCAACATGCCGCCCAACCAGATCCACCTCTACAAGCCGGCCGGCACCGGCATCGGGCTCGGCGATCCGCTGCCTGGCAGCGGCGCGCCGGTTCTTCAGAAAGACTCATGGGCTGCCGCCGTGGTCGACGAACTCGAACAGAAGCCCGAGGACATCAAGGTCGACAAGCACCGCATCAGCGGCTTCTGGGACACGCCGCTCGATTCGATCCTGCGCAATCTCGGCATCCGTACGGCGCTGTTCTCGGGCGTCAACACCGACCAGTGCGTGCTGCACAGCCTGACCGACGCCAACTTCCTGGGCTACGGCTGCGTGCTGGTCGAGGACTGCTGCGCCACGACCTCACCCGACTTCTGCACCGAGGCGACGGTGTGGAACGTCAAGAAGTGCTTCGGTTTCGTCACCGACTCTGGGAAGATCCTGAAGGCGCTGAAGAAGAAATAGGTCGTACCGGCGGTCCATAAGACGAAGCGCAATTCCGCCAGGGAAGACGTAGAATGGCGGGATGCCGCCCATCGGTCCCCTCATCCTCAACCTCACCGTCGCACTCGGCATCGGACTGCTGATCGGCATCGACCGCGAGCGGCGCAAGGGGGACGGGCCGGGCCGCGCGCCGGCCGGCATCCGCACCTTCACCATCACCTCGCTCTGCGGCGCCGTTGCCGTGATCGTCGGTGGCGATCTGCTGCTCGCGGTCGTCACGGCAGGTGTGTTCGCGATGGCAAGCCTTGCCTACTGGCGGGCCAGCAATCAGGATCCAGGCCTGACCACAGAAGCGGCACTGGTCGCGACGGCGCTGCTGGGTGGGCTTGCCATCCACGAGCCGGCGCTGGCTGCGGGCCTCGGCGTGATCGTGGCGGGCTTGCTGACGGCGCGTACCGCGATCCATCGCTTCGTGCGCTCGGTGTTGACGGAAGAAGAGGTCCGCGACGGGCTGATCTTTGCCGGTGCCACCCTGGTGGTGCTGCCGCTGCTGCCGGACAAGTCGATCGGCCCCTACGGCGCGCTCAATCCACGCACGATCTGGATCGTGGTCGTCCTGGTCATGGGCGTGAGCGCATTGGGCTACATCGCCGTGCGCCTGATGGGCGCGCGCTTCGGCCTGCCGCTGGCGGGACTCGCCGCGGGGTTCGTCTCGAGTGTCGCCACCATCGGCGCAATGGGAGGACGCGCGGCCAAGAACCCTGCACTCCTGAGGCCGGCGGTGGCCGGCGCGGTCCTCTCGACCGTGGCCACGATCGTGCAGTTGACCGTCCTGCTCGCCGCCACCAGTACCGCCACCCTGCTTGCGCTCGCAGCTCCCCTGGCCTGCGCCGGCGCGGCGGCAATTCTCTATGGCGGCGTCTTCACGGGGCTGGCGTTGCGGCATGAGGTCGAACAACAGGACGAGCCCGGCCATGCCTTCAGCCTGAGATCGGCGCTCCTGTTCGCAGCGCTTCTGGCCGCCATCCTCCTTGCCTCGGCAGCCCTGCAGGACTGGCTCGGCAATGCAGGTGTGCTCGCGGTGGCCGGCCTCGCCGGTCTCGCCGACACCCATTCGCCCGCCGTCTCGGTCGCGTCTCTGGTCGCATCGGACAGGCTCGATGCGGCAGGCGCGGTCATTCCCATCCTGGCCGCCGTGACGACCAATACCCTCACCAAGGCGGTCTTCGCCGTCACCGGCGGTGGACCTGCCTTCGCCGCACGCGTCATTCCCGGACTGATCCTGGTGATTGCCGCGGCCTGGGCAGGGGCCCAGTTCTTTGGCTGACCTCGTCCTTCTGCCCGGCTTCATGTGCGATGCTTCATGTGCGATCGCGATCTGTGGACCGACATGGTCCCCGACCTCGCGGCGCTGGGACCACTCCACTATGGCAACGTCTACGAGGACGACACGCTCGAAGGCATGGCGCGGCGAGTCCTCGACGGCGCGCCCGAGCGGTTCGTGCTGGTCGGCTTTTCGATGGGCGGCTTCGTGGCGCGGGTGCTCACCCTGATGGCGCCGGAGCGCGTGGCGGGCGTTGTCTTCGTGGCCTCCTCGGCGCGCGGCTATTCCGACGAGGAGACGGCACGGCGCAAAGCGGGTTATAGGCCGGGCGACCGGCCACCACGCGCCGCAGGTTCAATCTCGACAGCCATGGGCCTGCATCCGGATCGAGAAAAGGACCCCGTCCTGCTCGACCGTCTGCGCGGCATGCAGCGCCGTCTCGGCCCCGAGGTCCGCAAGCGGCAGGCGGCTTTGGTCCGGCGCGACGGCTATGCCGACCTCGAATGCATCACATGCCCCGCACTGGTGGTGGCCTGCCGCCAGGACCGGCTGCGCAGCCTCGCCGAGACCGAACGCATGGCGAAGCACCTGCCACACGCGCGCTTCGAGCTGATCGAGGGCTGCGGCCACATGGCGCCACTGGAACGGCCGCATGAGCTCGCAGGCCTGCTTGCCGGTTGGATCAGGCGCGAAGGCCTGTAGCCCGCCGCCGTATCCGCCGCGACAGCCACACTGCGCCGCCGAACACGGCGGCGACCGCAAAGGCCGCAGCCGAGGGCAACCAGATATCGGCGAACGACACGATGCGGGCGCGGATCGGGTTGGCCGGATCGTAGATCACCGTCACACGCTCGCCCTTGGCAAACGCCCTGTCGCTGCCACCGCGGCCATGAAACTCGATCTCCCGGCCATCCTTGCGTGTCGTGAAGCGCACGACGGGCGCAAAGGCGATGCGCTCGACGGTGCGATCGACCTCGCGTCCATCGGCCCGCCGGACGCTCTCGGACTCGGCGCGCCGGCTCTCGCGAACCTCGACGACGAGCCCTTCGGCCCGCACGCCACCGGTGTAGAGATCGGCCGCGCTCCACAGGACGAAGACACCGATCAGGCCCGCCACCACGGCAATCGCGGCGAAGGCCTGCTCGCCCACCATGGCCAGGTCGATGCCGCGGGAGAGTGCCCAGGCCACGGTGCCGAACAGTATCCAGAAGCCGCCGAAGACCGTGACGAAAATCGCCGAGGACCATAGCCGATCGAAGGTATCGATGCGGAAATCGCGCGAGTCCTGCGGCATGTAGAGGATTGCAACCTTGTCGCCCACGGCGAAGTCGGGCGCGCCCGACGCGAGATCCTTGACTTCCTGCGTCTCGCCACCGGGCAGCCGGAAGCGCACCACGGGCGCATACATGTCGCCCTCGCGCCGCATCTCGATCACTTCGCCGTCGGCGCGCTCGCCATAGAGGACATGGCGCAGGGTGCCGAGCCCCAGCGCCAGGCCGCCGGCCAAGATCAGCCCGCCAATACCCAGGATCGCCCAGGCAATCCAGCGCCAGTCGCGGTCGGCGGCCACCGCCCGGCCTCAGGCCGGCCGCTGACGGAGCGCATCGACGATCGCCACGAGGCGGCCACCCTGGGGCGTCGCGGGATCGAGCAGCCGTTCGCGCGGTGTCATTTCTGCGAGCCTGCTCAATTCCATCAGTGCCCGCACATGCTGGCGGCGCGTCAGCCGGTGCTGCGCCGAGCGGTGCCGAAAGAACAATCGCATCAACTGACCTTCACCGAGCAACGCGGCCAGTTCCGTCGCGGTGCAATAGATGAGGAAGCAGGTGAAGATCCAGATCTGCGCCGCCACGAAGCGATGAAGGATGAAATTGTCGGAGACCGCCTGGAGCGCAGTGACGATATCGTCACCCCTTATGGTGAAGTGCACAACCTGCTCGAGCAGGCGAACGACCAGGACGACCAGAGTGTAGAAGACCGTCTTGTAGAGGATCGGCTGGATCAACGGGGCGCCGCGGAAGCGGTCGATGAGACGGAACTTGTCCATCACCAGGATGGTCTTGCCGACGACCAGCGCTGCCCCGGTCGCCAGCAGGAAGCCCGAGAAATGAAACCAGTAGCCTTGGGTCAACAGATTGGTGGTGAAGACGATCAGGTTGAAAGCGGTTACGAAATAGAGCGTCGGCGGAAGGATATGCCGCATTTCCTTCAGCCAGAACCGGTAGGCCCGCACCGTGAAAGGTGCCTTCGTCGTGTTCACGATCTGCCGCCGTCGACAACGAAATTCTGCGCCGTCACGAGGCGGCTGTCGTCGGCCGCCAACCACAGCACCATGCGGGCAATGTCGGGCGGATAGACCTTCTCCTTGAGACACTGCGCCGCCATCAGCGCCGCGTCGGCTTCCGGCGTCAGCCACAGGTCGATCTGGCGCTGGGTCATAATCCAGCCCGGCGTGATCGCGTTGACCCGGATGGCATCGCTGCCGAGGTCGCGGGCCAGGCCACGCGTCATGCCGATGACGGCTGCCTTGGCCGCCTGGTAGACCGAGAGCTGTGGTGCCATGGTGTGATAGCTGATTGAACTGAAATTCACGATCGAACCGCCGCCCGCCTTCTTCATGCCGGGCGCCACCGCCTGGATGGCGAAATACTGATGCCGGAGATTGACCGCGATGCGCTCGTCCCAGAAGGCCGGCGTCACGTCGGCAATCACGTGCCGGTCGTCGCGCGCGGCGTTGTTGATCAGCGCGGTGATGGTGCCGAACTTTCCGGCGACCTCGCCGATGGCGGCCTGATAGGCGGCGATGTCACGCACGTCGCATTTGGTGAACAGCGGTGTGGGATAGCCGGCGGCCGTGAGCTTTTCGACCAGGGCCTTCGAGGCGGGTTCATCGATGTCGACGAAACCCACCTTGGCGCCCTGCTCGGCGAAGTGCTCGACGATCGAGGCACCGATACCGGATCCGCCGCCCGAGACGAAGACGACGCGACCGCTGAGGCTGGGGTAGGAGGCGAAGCGCGACATGGGGCCCTCACAGGTTGGACAGGCGGAAGACGATCTCACCCGCAAGCGTTGCGCCGGCGGCGAGAAGCGATCGGTCGATCTCGCCGCTGGCGTGGCTCACCGGTTCGACACAAAAATACCGGCTCCCCTTTGGAACATAGATCACGAGATGACGGAATGGTTCCGATGCCGTGAGGTCGAGCCGAAGGCCATATCGCGGCCAGGTGACCATCGCGTGTCCATTCCACCCGTCGAAGCAGTTGTCGAGAGCGACGCCGTCCACCGGACGCGAAACGGCGAAGTCCCATTCCGGCGGCACCGCGACGCGCCCGATGGGCAACACTTCGGCATCCGTCAGCCAGACGCCCCGGGTTTGGCACGCGAGTTCGGCATCGGTGTCACGCGTGAAGAATGGATGGAGCCCGAGGCCCGCCGGCGCTGGCCGAGCCTCGAGGTTCTCGATGGACATGCCGACCACGAGGCGGTCGTCCTCGAGACGAAACGACTGGCGGGCGCGATAGCGGAACGGCCAGCCTTCACGGCCGTCATGGACATAGGCAAGGTCGGCAGAGTGTCCATCATGGCGTTCGATCGCCCAGGACCGCGCCCATCCATCGCCGTGCATCGGGTGGCGCACGCCTGGCCAGTTGGGCTTCAAGATGATTTCCCGTCCGTCGACAACTAGACGGCCGTTCGCGATGCGATTGGAGAACGGCACCAGCGGGTAGCAGGAGGCGCCCGATCCCTGGCCAGCGACCAGCGCGGCAGCGTCGGCCGGCCGCAGCAGATCGATGGAACCGCTGGCGCCGTCGATTGCAAAACGGGCGATCGACCCTCCGGCGGAAGGCGCAAGATCGACGGCGAGCCGTCCGGCCCGCAACGACAAAACCGTCACTGAAATCCCCGTCGCTGTGTAGACTTCGCCATTCCCAATCAAACGAGGAAGCGCTGAAATGTCGACGAATATGCTGAAGAAGCGGCTGCAGGCCGGCAAGGCCTGCGTCAATGGCTGGCTCGCCATCCCCCAACGGCTTCTCGGCCGAGGTCATGGCGCAGTGCGGCTGGGACAGCGTCACGGTCGACATGCAGCACGGCGTGCAGGACTACCTCTCGATGGTCACCTGCTTCCAGGCGATGGACAAGCACCCCATCACGCCGCTGGTGCGCGTGCCGTGGAACGAACCCGGTATCGTTGGCAAGGTCCTGGACGGCGGGGCGTGGGGCGTGATCTGCCCGATGGTGAACACACCGGCCGAGGCCAAGGCGCTGGTCTCCTATGCGCTATATCCACCCAAGGGCAAGCGCAGTAATGGCCCGATCCGCGCCGGCGCCTATGGCGAGGCCACGCCCTACCAGGCGACGGCCAACGACGAAGTGCTGATCATCCCGATGATCGAGACCCAGGAAGCGATCGACAATATCGATGCCATCCTCGACGTGCCGGGCGTGAGCGGCATCTACGTCGGCCCCAGCGACCTCGGTCTGTCGCTGGGTCTGGTGCCGAAGCTCGACCGCGACGAGCCGCAGGTCCTCAAGATCTACGAGAAGCTCACGACGGCCTGCAAGAAGCGCAGCCTGTTCGCGGGCATCCACAACGGCACGGCGAGCTACGCCGCCAAGGCGGTTGGCATGGGCTTC
Source organism: Rhodospirillales bacterium (assembly GCA_016191685.1). Lineage (GTDB taxonomy): Bacteria > Pseudomonadota > Alphaproteobacteria > Reyranellales > Reyranellaceae > Reyranella. The sequence continues at coordinate 16,183 of JACPVT010000100.1, forward strand.
CAGCTCTGCACCATCGCCAACGATTCGGGCCTGCTGGCGCTGGCCGCCAAGGCCGCGGTGAGCGGCTTCCGCAAGGAAGCGGGCGCCGTCGCCGACAAGTAAAGCGGTGCTGATCGCCAACGCCGTCTTGGCCGACGGCACGCAGCGTCACATCGACGTCACGGGAGGGCGGATCGCCGCCCTCCTCCCTGCCTCGGCCGGTGTTCCGGCACGTGACGATGTCCTCGACGTCGCGGGCGCGCTGCTGTTGCCGCCCCTGGTCGACGGCCACATCCATCTCGACAAGACCCTGCTCGGCCTGCCCTGGGTGCCCAATCAGGCCACCGGCAACAACGTCGCCGACCGTATCGAAGCTGAACGCAAGGTGCGGGCAACGCGCACGGTGCCGGAGGTGGAAACCGGTTCCAACCTCGTGCGCCAGGTGGTGGCGGGCGGCACGCTGCACATGCGCAGCCACGTCGACATCGACAACCAGCTCGGACTCCGGAACCTGCATGAGGTCCTGAAGATCCGCGATCGCTTCCGGGGCCTCGTCAGCATCCAGATCGTGGCCTTCCCGCAAAGCGGCATCCTGCGCTCGCCAGGTACTGCCGATCTGCTCGATGCCGCCATCGCCGAGGGCGCCGACCTGGTGGGCGGACTCGACCCCGTGGGCATCGACGGCGATCTCGACGGCCATCTCGAAGCGATCTTCGCCATCGCCGAACGGCGCGGCGTGGGCGTCGACATCCATCTGCACGACGGCGGCGAGAGCGGAATTGCGCAGTTGATCGCCATCGCCGAGCGCACGACCGCTTCAGGCCTGCAGGGCAAGTCGGCCGTCAGCCATGCCTTCGCGCTGGGCTCGGTCCCCGCCGACGTCGCCGCGCGCACGGCCGATGTGCTGGCCAGGGCCGGCGTGGCGATCATGAGCCACGGACCGGGCGGCGCTCCCATCCCGCCGCTCGCGCTCCTGCACCAGCATGGCGTGGTGGTGTTCGGCGGCTCCGACAACATCCGCGATGCCTGGTCGCCGTTCGGCAACGGCGACATGCTCGAACGCGCCATGATGATCGGCTACCGGGCCAATTACCGGCACGACCATGAACTCGAATTCGCCTTCGACATGGTGACAGGCGCCGCCGCGCGCATCCTCGGTATCGAAGGTTATGGCGTCGCGGTGGGAGCCGCCGCCGATCTCGTGGTCGTCGAGGCGGGCTCCGTCGCCGAGGCCGTGGCCGCCCGCCCGCGCCGCAAGCTGGTGATCAAGGCCGGGAAGATCGTGGCGAGAGACGGCGTGCTGGCGGCCTAACCCACGATCTCGCCGCGGAAGGCCCAGCGGGTCATGCGCTTCTCGACCACGGCACAGACGGCGTACATCGCTACGCCCATGATGGCGATGGCGAACAGTCCGGCAAAGGTCGTTGGCGCGTCGTTGCGCGCGCTGGCCGACAGCATGAGGAAGCCGATGCCGTTGTTGCCGCCCACCGTCTCGGAGATCACCGAGCCGATGAAAGCAAGCGTGATCGCGACTTTCAGGCTGGCGAAGAGGTAAGGCATGGCACGCGGGATGCCGACCTTGGTCAGAATTTCCAGGCGCGTGGCACCGAGGCTGCGCAGCACGTCGCGCATCTCCGGCTCGATGGTGGCAAGGCCGGTCGCCACATTGACCACGATGGGGAAGAAGCTGATGACGAATGCGGTGATGACGGCCGGCAGCGAACCGACCCCAACCCAGATCATCAGGATCGGCACGATCGCCACCTTGGGAATGGCGTTAAAGGCGATCAGGAGCGGATAGAGGCCGGAGTAGACGAACGGCGAGGCGCCGATCGCCAAGCCGAGCAGAAGGCCGCCGGCAATCGCCAGCAGGAAGCCGATCGTGGTCGTCCACAGCGTGTCCCAGCAGTAGGCCATCAGGATGTCGAAGCGCTGGACAAAAACGACGAAGATCTTGGTCGGCTTGGGCAGGATGATTTCCGGCACATCGAAAGCGATGCAAGCGATCTCCCAGACAATCAGCAGCACCGCCATCACCAGCCACGGCATGGCATGCTTCAAGGCTTCGCGCTGAAGCTCGCTCATGCGTGTTCCTGGCTGATCCGGTCGCGCAGCTCATGCACGACCTCCACGAAATGCGGCTCGAAGGTGGTGGCGAGCGTCCGCGGTCGCGGAATGTCGATCTTCTTGGCCATGACGATGCGGCCGGGGCGGCGGCTCATCACGTAGACGGTATCGGCAAGAAAGACGGCTTCGCGCAGGTCGTGCGTGACCAGCACGCCGGTAAAACGCTTCTCCAGCCACAGCGCCTGCATGACACCCCACAGCTCCTCACGGGTGAAGGCGTCGAGGGCGCCGAAGGGCTCGTCGAGCATCAGCAGTTCGGGCTCGTGGATGAGCGCGCGGCAAAGATTGGAGCGCTGCATCATGCCGCCCGAGAGCTGCCAGGGGAACTTGTCCGCGAAGTCGGCGAGGCCCACCGTCTGCAACAACTTCATCGCCCGCGCCTCGTATTCGGCGCGGTTGCTGCGAAAGCGGCGCTTGTGCGGCTCGACCACCTCCATGGGCAGCAGGATGTTGTCCATGGTGGTGCGCCACGGCATCAGGGTCGGGTTCTGGAACGCCATGCCGACGCCCTTGATAGGCCCCGTCACTTTCTGGCCAGCCACCCGGACCTCGCCGCCCGTGGCGGGCAGCAGGCCGGTGACCAGCTTCATGATCGTCGACTTGCCGCAGCCGGAGGGACCGACGACGGCAATGAACTCGCCCTTGTCGATGCTGAACGTTGCATCGGCAAGAGCGAGGGTCGTTTCCTTGCCGAGGCGGTAAGTGAGGCTGACGGCGTTGAGGTCGACGAACGCCATCTCTACTTGGAGATCATCCGGTCGGCCTTGGGTGGCAGGAACTTGTTGGTAAAGACCTTGTCCGGTGCCGGCGCGGCCGGCAGGCTGAAGGCCTCGGAGACGTCCTTGACCGCGCGCGCAAAGCGCACGGGATCGACGTCGCCCATGCCGTTGGCCTTCACGTAAGGCGTCAGGATGTTGGTCTGCAACGAAATCTGCAGGCGCTCCATCTCGAGCTTCTCATCGATCAGCGGGTCGCGCTTCTTGGCGGCGGCGATGCCGAGCTGCGGGTTGGCGATCACGTCCTTCCAGCCTTTGACCGTGGCCGCCAGGAAGCCCTTCACTACCTTTTCGTTCTTGGCCATCTCCGGCGAGATGACGACGCCATTGCCGTAGACATCCATGCCGAAGTCGACGTAACGCATCGACACGATGTCCTCGAATGCTACTCCGCGCGCCTTGAGGTCGAGCATCGACGAGAAGTAATGGCCAGAAATGAAGTCGACCGTACCCTGCACCAGGCTCTGCTCACGCAGCTGCGGCGTCAGGTTGACGTGCTCCCACTTGGTGATGCCGTTCTTCTTGGCGAAGGCTGGGAACAGACGGAACGAGGCGTCGAACACTGGCGCACCGAGCTTCTTGCCCTCGAGATCCTTCGGCGTCTTGATGCCACTCTTCTTCAGGGCATAGACACCGAACGGCGCGAAATCGTAGGCCATGAACACGCAGAGCACTTCCTTGCCCGGATTCTTGGCATTGTACTCGATGGTCGCGTTCACGTCGGCGAAGCCGATCTGGTAGGCGCCGGTGGCGACGCGCTGGACCGCGCCGGCGGAGCCCTGCCCCGGGTCCATGGTGACGTCGAGCCCCTCGGCCTTGTAGTAGCCCTTCTCCAGCGCCACGAGAAACGGCGAGGTCGGGCCCTGGAAGACCCAGTCCAGGGTGAACTTGATCGGCGTCTGGGCCTGTGTCGAAAGGCCGGCCAGCATCACGGCCGCGGCGGCAGCGCCACCCAGCCACTTGGCGAATTTGCTCATGTCCTGGTCCCTCGTGAGGTTCCCCGTCCGGCGACTCTTAGGCGGACAATCCACGCCCGCCAAGGGGATATCAGGCAGATTCTATGCCAGCCCGCTGCGTGGAGACGAGTTGGGCGAAGGCGCCGCCACGGGCCGAGAGTTCCTGGTAGCCGCCCTGCTCGACGACCCGGCCATGCTCGAACACCACGACCAGATCGGCCTCCCGGATGGTCGAGAGCCGATGGGCGATGACGAACGTTGTGCGACCCTGCATCAATGTCTTGAGCGCCTTCTGGATGCGGGCTTCGGTGAGGGAATCTAGGGCGCTGGTCGCCTCATCCAGGATCAGGATCGGCGGGTCCTTCAAGAGTGCGCGGGCGATCGCCAGCCGCTGGCGCTCGCCGCCCGACAGCGTGGTGCCGCGTTCGCCCACCAGCGTGTCGTAGCCCTGCGGCTGGCGCATGATGAAGTCGTGCGCTTCGGCGAGCCTGGCTGCCTGCTCGAGCTCGGCCTGGGTGGCGTCGGGCTTGCCGATGCGCAGGTTGTCGGCGATCGAGCGGTAGAACATGGTGCTGTCCTGGAACACCACGCCGATGTTGCGGCGAAGCGATTCCAGCTTGATGTCGCGGTGGTCGATCCCGTCGATGCGGATCACGCCCGACTGGGCGTCCCACATGCGATGAAGCAGCGACAGCGTCGTGCTCTTGCCAGCGCCAGTCGGTCCGACCAACGCCACCGTCGTGCCCGCCGGCACCTTCAGCGAAAAATGCACCAGAGCCGGCCGCTTGCCGTCATAGGAGAAGCTGATGTCGTCGAACTCGACATCGCCGCGAGCGCGGCCAATATCGATGCCATTAGGTTTGTCAGGCACCGTCGACTGGGAATCGAGAACACGGAAGAAATCGCCGAGCGACGGCATCTGGAAGAAGATTCGACTGACGAAGCCCGAGGCCTGATCCATGCGGCCGATCAGCATGGTGGCGAACCCCATGAAACTCACGATCTCGCCGACCGTCGCCTCACCCTGGGTGTAGAGCCAGGTTCCGAGCACGAAGATCAGGATCACCGTGACGGTCGAGGCGGCGCGGGTCAGCACCGACAGCAGCGCCCACCAGTTCAGGACCGGAAACTGGGCCTGAAGCGTCTGGGCGATGATGCGATGCATCTCGCCCGTCTCGGCCGCCAGCCGCACGAAGCTCTGGATCAGGTGAATGTTGCCCAGCGCATCGCCGGCGCGGCCGGCGAGTTCGCTGTGCAGGTCCTCGACCTTGTGCTGGAGCCGGTCGGTGCGGCTCACCACCCAGATATTGGTCGCAGCAAAGAACAGGATCAGGACCAGCAGCAGGAGGCCGAGCCGCCAGTTCATGAACATGCTGAGCGGCAACATGATGAACAAGGCCACCAGAGTGGCGAGATTCTCACGGAAGAACGACAGCCAGATGCCGAACAGGTTATCGACGCCGGTCAGCATGATCTTGATCAGGCGGCCGGAGTGCTGGGCGTTGTGGAAGGAGAACGGCAGCACCAGCAGATGCTCGAAATAGGTCGCCATCGCGCCCAGCCGCCGGCGATGGGCCATGCGGTCGGCCTGCAGCGAGACGATCATGTTGGCCGTGATACCGCCCAGCCCGACCAATGCCCAGATGCCCAGGATCTCCCGGGCATCCCGCCACAGGACCTCGACGGACTTGTCCTTGGCGGTAGCCAGGAGATCGATCACCTGGCCAAACAACACCGGCTCGTAGAACTGCAGGCCGGCCACCGCCACGTTGGCGATGGCCAGAACGATGGCGAGCCGCTTCTCGGCCCGCAGCAGCCCGATCACGCGGCCGTAGACGCGAAAGAACTCCATTTTCGGGTGACCGGCTCCTCGCCCGGCTCTACTTGTCGCCGAGGAAGCGTTCGACGGTGTTCACGAAGAAGCTGACCCCGAACGGGATCGCCATGTCGTTGAAGTCGTAGCGCGAGTTGTGCAGGCCCGCGCCGTTGCCGTCTTCGCCACCGTTGCCCAGCCACACCATGGCGCCCGGGACCTTCTCCAGCATGTAGGAGAAGTCTTCCGCTCCCATGCTGGCCTGCACGTTGTCGCGCACGCCGTGGGGGCCGCAGACACCGGCCGCCACGTCGATGGCGAAGGCGGCGCGCTGGGCGTTGTTGATCGTCGGAGGATAGCCGTAGCGGTATTCGACGTCGATCTTGACGCCGTACATCGTGGCGGCGCCCTCGCAGATCTCGCGGATGCGAGCTTCGATCAGCTTGCGCGCCTCCGGCGTCGTGGTGCGGGTCGTGCCGCCGACATGGGCGTCGGTCGGGATGACGTTGTAGGCCGAGCCGCCCTTGACGAAGCCGACGGTGACGACCGAGGAGGCGAAGGGATCCATGTTGCGGCTGACGATGGTCTGCAGCGACAGCACAAGATTGGACGCGACGATCAGCGGATCGAGGCTGAGATGCGGATGTGCGGCATGGCCGCCCTTGCCGGTGATGCGTAGGTCCCAGCGGTCGGCCGCCGCCAGCAGCGGCCCCGGCTTGGTGGCGATCATGCCGAGCGGCAGGCCGGGCTTGTTGTGGATGGCGAAGACGGCATCGCAGGGGAATTTCTCGAACAGACCGTCGTCGATCATCGCCTTGCCACCGCCGCCGCCCTCCTCGGCCGGCTGGAAGATGAAGTGCACGGTGCCGGCGAAGTCGGGCGCCGCGGCGAGACGCTTGGCGGCGCCCAGCAGCATCGTCGTGTGCCCGGCCTGGCCGCAGGCCTGCCGCTTGTTGGGCATGGATGTCGCGACGGATGGCGGAAATCTCGCCCTGGATCTCGAGCGAACGGGGAAGAACAGGCATCAAAGCACTCCGGTTGGAACCTCAGGCATCTTAGCCCACAGTAGCACCATGTTGTCCCTCCAGGATGTCGAAGACGCGGCCGCCATCGTCTACGCGGCCATGCCACCCACCCCGCAATACGCATGGCCCCTGCTCGCCAAACGCACGGGCTGCGAGGTCTGGGTGAAGCACGAGAACCACACGCCGATCGGCGCCTTCAAGGTGCGCGGCGGGCTGGTCTACATGGCTCGGCTGAAGGGCGACCAGCCGGCCGTCGCGGGCGTAATCAGCGCCACGCGCGGCAATCACGGCCAGAGCATCGCGCTCGCCGCCGCCCGCACGGGAATCGCCGCCACCATCGTCGTGCCCAAGGGCAATTCGGTGGAGAAGAATGCGGCGATGCGGGCGTTCGGCGCCGAACTGGTGGAGGCCGGTCACGATTTCGATGCCGCGCGCGAGACCGCGATGCGGCTCGCCAGCGAACGCGGCCTCTCCATGGTCCCCTCCTTCCATCGCGACCTGGTGTGCGGCGTGGCCACCTACGCCCTCGAACTGTTCCAGGCAGCCCCGGCGCTCGACACGGTCTATGTGCCGATCGGCCTGGGTTCCGGCATCTGCGGCGTCATCGCCATGCGCGATGCGCTCAGCCCCACGACCAAGGTGGTGGGCGTCGTCTCGACCGAGGCGCCCGCTTATGCGCTGTCGTTTGCCGCCGGCAAGGTCGTGCCGACCAACAGCGCCGACACCATGGCCGACGGCATGGCAGTGCGCGGCCCTGACGCCGAGGCGCTGAGTGCGATCCTGAAGGGCGCCGACCGCATCGTGCAGGTGAGCGACAACGAAGTGATGGCGGCGATGCGCGCCTACTACGAGGACACGCACCAGCTCACGGAAGGCGCCGGTGCTGCTTCGCTCGCTGCCCTGATGCAGGAACGCGCGCGGATGGCGGGCAAGCGCGTGGGCCTGGTCCTGAGCGGCGGCAACATCGATCGGCCGCTCTACTTGCGCGCCTTGTCCGAAACCTGAGTCGGCGCCCAGACGAGATCGCTCTTCACCGCCTGCATGATGAAGGACGAACGCGTGCCCTTGACCCCCGGCATGCGCAGCAACGCCTTCATGGCGAACTCGCTGAAGCTCGCGAGATCGGGGGCGAAGACATGGACCTGGAAGTCCATGTCTCCCGTCACGGCATAGCAGGCCACCACCTCCGGCCGTGCGTGGATCGCCGCCTCGAAGGCCTCGACGGTCTTCTCGGAATGATCGTCGAGCGTGATCTGGACCAGCGCCTGCAGGCCGAGCCCCATCGCCTGCGGTGACACCAGGGCCGCGTAGCGACCGATCACGCCCCCTTCCTCCAGCCGCTTCACCCGGCGCTGGCAGGGCGTGGGTGACAGCCCGACCCGGTCGGCGAGGTCGACCATCGGCAGCCGACCCTCGGCCTGGAGTGCCGCCACGATACGTCTGTCGATGTCGTCGAGCTCGATCATGGTGTAATTCACTATAATAATATGATTTTATAGAGAATACCTCCAAAACAAGCTACCTAACAGTCCAATTTCGCGAGGATTCACCGCTGTGCTGCCCCCATATTCAGGGTATGAAAACCGCACCCCTCGAGAACCTCCGTGGCGACTACGCCGGCATGGCGCCGGACTGGACCGTGCCGCAGCACGCCGACCTCTACTCCGATGAGGATCAGGCCGTATGGCGCATCCTGGTCGAGCGTCAGACCGCGCTCGCCCGCCGCTACGCCTGCGACGAATTCCTGCGCGGCCTCGTCTCGCTCGGGATCGGCGACGCCATCCCGGACTTCGAGGCGATCAACGCTCGGCTAAAGCCGCCGACCGGCTGGCAAATCGTTGCCGTGCCGGGCCTCATCCCCGACGCGGCCTTCTACGACCATCTCGCGCATCGCCGCTTCCCGGTGACGGTTTGGATTCGCAAGCGCGCGGAGATCGACTATCTGGTCGAGCCTGACCTGTTCCACGACTTCTTCGGCCACGTGCCGCTGCTCACCAACCCGGTGTTCGCCGACTTCATGCAGGCCTACGGCCGGCGCGCCATCGAGGCCGGGCCGGAGAACATCGATCGCCTGGCGCGACTCTACTGGTTCACCGTCGAGTTCGGTTTGATCCGGACAGCCAAAGGTCTCAAGGCCTATGGCGCCGGCATCCTGTCCTCGGCCGCCGAAGTGAAGCACGCGATCGAGGACGAGGGCGTCGAGCGCCTGCCTTTCGATGCAGCCACGGCCATGCACCGGCCCTACGAGATCGACAAGCTGCAGCCGACCTACTTCGTGCTCGACGATTTCCATCAGCTCCTGGATCGACCGACCGCTCACTAGAGCAACGCCACCAGCCCATCGACGGCCACGACGCCCTCGCCGTCGCGCTTGACCAGCAGTGGGTTGATCTCGGCTTCCGAAATGTCGGCAAAAGCCTTGTGTGCCAAGGCCGAGAAGGCCGCGATCGCCTTCGCGAGCGCCGCTACGTCGCCACGCGGCAGGTTGCGATAGCCGCGGATGGTGGCGAGGCCTTTTACCTCCCCGATCATCTGCAGTGCCTCGGCTTCGTCGACCGGCGCGAGGCGAGTAGACGCGTCCTTGTAGATTTCGGCCAGCACGCCGCCCAGGCCGACGGTGATCGTGGGGCCCACCAGCGGATCACGGCGGAACCCCAGGATCACCTCGGCGAGGCCGCGCTCCATCTTCTGGATCAGGAAACCGTCGAGCCTGGCGCCGGGCGAATGCACCTTCACGCGCCGCTCGATCTCGCGTGCCGCGACGGCGGCGGCCTGACCATCCATCAGGCCCAAGGCCACACCGCCCGCCTCGGTCTTGTGCGCGATGTCGGTCGACAGGATTTTGAGCGCCACGGGAGCGCCGACCTCGGCCACCGCCGCGGCGACACGCTTGGCGTCCGGGATCGCGAGCGACTTGGCCATCGGCACGCCCAGCGCACCGAAGAGATCGGCCGCCCGGCGCTCATCGAAGCCGTTGATCCGGCCTGCCTCGAGCGCGTCGAGCGAGGCGCGCAACGGCTCGGCGAGCACCGGCAACGGGTGAGGCGTCGGACGCAGCAGGCAGAGGGCCATCGCCTCGCTGCAGGATTCAGGATGGCGGAAGGCGGGCACGCCCGCCGCGGTCAGGAGGGCCAGCGACTTCTCCGCCGCCGGCGTCAACGACACGGCAAAGGGCTTGGCCGTGCGCGCGAAGCGCAGTAGCGGTTCGACCGCGAGCTCGGGATTGAACTGGGCCGAGGAGCCGACCACGAAGATCACCGCGTCGTTGCCGTCATCGGCCAGCAGTCGCTCGATGGTGCCGGCCACGATCTCGGGCTTGGCGCCCGCCAGAGTGAGATCGATCAGCTTGCCCTCGCCCGCCGCGATGCCGAGCGGCTTTAGCCAATCGACCAAGGCCTGTGGCGGGTCGGCGATGTCGAGGCCCGCCATCGCCATATTGTCGACCACCATGGCGGCGCCGCCGCCGGTCGTGGTGGCGACCGCCACGCGCTTTCCAGAGGCCGGCGGGCGATCGACCAGCAACGCCGGCACGTCGACCAGCGATTCGAACATCGATACGCGGGCGATGCCGTGGCGGCGACAGAAAGCATCGAAGGTGGCGTCGGAACCGGCGATGGCGCCGGTATGCGACTTCGCCAGCTCCTGCCCGATTGAAGAGCGGCCGAGCTTGTAGGCGATCACCGGCTTGCCCGCGGCATGGGCGCGCCGCGCCGCATGGGCGAGACGGTCACCGTCACGCAAGGTTTCCATGAACAGCAGGATCGCATCCGTCTTCGGATCGTCGACCAGCAGATCGGCGATCTCGCCGACTGCGAGGTCGACTTCGTTGCCGACCGAGATCAGCCGCGAGAAGCCGATGCCGCGCGCGTCGGCCCGCGAGAGCAACGCGCCAATGAGACTGCCGCTCTGGCTGACGACGGCCCAGCGCCCGGTGCGCAGCTTGTCGATGGCGAATGCCGCATTGGCCGTCAGCACCATGGGCGGCTGCGTGCTCACCGTGCCGATGCTGTTGGGCCCGACCAGCCGGATGCCGGTTTCAGCGACAATGCGCGAAAGATCGTCCTGCAGCGACGCGCCCGCCGCCCCGGCATCGGCAAAGCCGCCGGCCAGGATGGAAGCGACTTTGACGCCGCGCCTGCCGCAATCGGCGAGGGCCGCGACGGCCGCAGCGCCATTCAGCAGGATATAGGCGTGATCGATCTCGCCCTGGATCGCATCGAGATCCTTGTAGGCCATCTCGCCCAGGATTTCGCTGCGCGAGGGATTCACGGGAAGAATCTCGCCAGTAAAGCCGTGCTTGCGCAGAAAGCGCTGCGGCCGCGACGTCGTCTTGGCGGGATCGGCCGAAGCACCGACCAGGGCAATGCGTTTGGGCTCGAACAGGGCTGCGAACAGGTTCTTGGGCACGCTCATGCGGCGAGTATACTCAGCGCATGATCCTTCGCCGCACTTTCGTTGCCTCGACACTCGCCACGTTCGCCTTGCCGGTTCACGCCCAGCCGCAAGCCTGGCCCACCAAGCCCATCAAACTCGTCGTGCCCTACGCGCCGGGCGGCACGACCGACGTGATCGCCCGCATGGTGGCCGAGTATCTCGGCAAGCGGCTCGGCCAGAACATCATTGTCGACAACAAGCCCGGCAAGGGCGCC
>JACPVT010000126.1 GCA_016191685.1 Rhodospirillales bacterium
GCGGCGCGCATGTCGGCAAGGTCCGTGCCCTGTGCCTCGGCCGCAAGGCCAGGCGAAACGTAGATCGGCGTCGCCGAAAGATGGCTCCGCATCCGGTCGGGCAGCACGACCGTTACCTTGGCGAGCACCGCGTCGGCGGCTTCCTGCAGCTTTGGATCGCGCAGACGTCGGACGAGGCGGGCGCCCACGGCGATGGCCTCGACCTCGTCGATGGTGAACATCAGCGGCGGCAGGTCGAAACCCCGGCGCAGGACGTAGCCGACACCGGCCGCTCCCTCGATCGGCACGCGGCGCGCCTGCAGGGTGGCAATGTCGCGATAGACCGTGCGCGGCGTTACTTCGAGGCCGGCCGCCATCGCCGCCGCCGTCACCGGCCCAGGGGCGGTGCGCAGGCGCTGGATGATGTCGAACAGGCGGTCGGAACGGCGCATTTGCTGAGGATATCACTACTGACATAACGTTGTCAGGAGCGGGTATCCATAACAGCGGCCTCAATTCCCAGGAGGCCGAATGCTGACGAACTGGATTGCCGCGGAGTCCCTCGCCGCCCTCAATGAGGGCTTCGTCGTGGCCATCATGCTGGAGGCGAACGACGGCGACATCGACAAGGTGGTCGAGATCCAGCGCTGGCTGGCGCCACTGTCGATGGCAGAGCCGGGCATGAAACTCTTCCTGCCGTATCAGTCGCCGACCAATCCGGCGCTGTTCTTCGTGTTCGAACTCTATGTCGATGAAGCGGGGTGGGCGGCGCACCAGGAGACCGAGCACTTCAAGAAGGCGATTCCCCAGCTTCTACCGCTCCTGAAGCGGCGCGAACGCATACCGTTCGTTCCGTTCCTGTAGACCACGTGCAGCGGCAAATCTGGTTAGGCACGATCATCCTGGCGGCGTCGGCCGTTGCCTACTCGACCGGCGGTTTCTACACGCGGCTGATCGAGACCGATGCCTGGACGATGCTGTTCTGGCGCGGCGTGTTCGGCGGCCTGTTCCTGTTCGGCGTGGTGGCGTGGCATGAGCACGGGCGCATCGTCGAGGCGGTCCGCGACATCGGCCGGGACGGCATACTGATCGCCGTCTGCTCGGCCGTCGCCACCGTCTGCTTCCTGAACGCACTGCGTCTCTCGAGCGTAGCCGATGTGCTGGTGATCGACGCCACGATCCCCTTCATGACGGCGGGTATCGCCTGGCTGGTGATCGGCGAACGCGAGGACAGGGTCACGCTTCTGGCCAGCCTGGCGGCGCTGGCGGGCGTCGTGGTCATGGCAGGCTCCGCCGTCGTGGGAGGCCGATGGCTGGGCGATCTGCTGGCCTTGGCCATGGCCGTCCTGATGGCGACGGTGCTGGTCATGATCCGGCGCAATCCCAGGGTCAGCATGCTGCCGGCAGTCGGTCTCTCGGCCTTGCTGTGCGCGGCGATCGTGCTGCCCTGGGCGCGGCCTCTGTCGGTGAGCGGCGGCGATCTGCTCCAGCTCGCCCTCTTCGGCACGACCCAGTTCGGCCTCGGCCTGCTGCTGCTGTCGTTCGGCACACCGCTGGTTTCGGCGACGCGCGGCGCGCTGATCGGCACGTTGCAGACGCCGCTGGGCGTGCTCTGGGTCTGGCTCGCCTTCAGCGAGGCGCCGGCGGTTGCCACGCTTGCCGGCGGCGCGATCGTGCTGGCAGCGGTGATTTGCGACGTCGCCGTGCCGCGCCGCAAGGAACGTATAACGTAACAAAAGCGCGCGCTTGACAGGTCAGTGCCTGGGGATAGATACTTGAACAGTTGTTCAAATGTCCAAAGCCAAGAAGCCTGCCTTTTCCGACGACGACGCCACCGCGCTGGCCGACCTGTTCCGCCTGCTGGGCGATCCCAGCCGGCTGCGCATCGTCGTTTCCTGCCTGCGCATGCCGCTCGCCGTGTCCGACATCGCCGACAAGCTCGGCCTCTCGGTGTCGCTGGTCAGCCACCACCTGCGGCTCCTGAAGGGCGCGCGGCTGGTACGGGCCGAGCGGCAGGGCAAGCAGGTCTTCTATGGCGCCGACGACGCCCATGTGCGCCGCATGGTCGAGGACATGGTCACCCACATCAGGGAGCATTGAGATGAGCGCGAGCTGTCACAGCCATGGACACGATCACGGCGCCGCCGCCGCAGCCTCGCCGGCCTACCGCCGCGTGCTGTGGGCGGCATTGGTGGTCAATTTCGCCATGTTCGCGATCGAGATCGGCGCCGGCGTCGCGGCGCAATCGGCCTCGCTGCTGGCCGACTCGCTCGACTTCCTGGGCGACGGCGCCAACTACGGCATCAGCCTGTTCGTGCTCGGCATGGCGCTGCAGTGGCGCGCCCGGGCATCGCTCCTGAAGGCCGCCAGCATGGGCGCGTTCGGCCTGTGGGTCGCGGTCACCACGGTCCAGCATGCGCTGGCCGGCACCGTGCCGCACGCACCGGTGATGGGCGCGGTCGGCGCGCTCGCCTTCGCCGCCAACCTCGGCGTGGCGTTCCTGCTCTATCGCTGGCGCGAGGGCGACAGCAACATGCGCTCGGTGTGGCTGTGCACCCGCAACGACGCGATCGGCAATCTCGCGGTCCTGGTGGCGGCAGCCGGCGTGTTCGGCTCGGGCACCGGCTGGCCCGACTATGTCGTCGCCGCCATCATGTCCGGCCTCGCCTTGGTGAGCTCGGTCCAGGTGGCACGCCAGGCGTTCGCCGAGCTGCGCGAACCTCAGGTCGTCGGCAACTTGGGTCCCCGGAACTCGGGAAAACCGGCGTAGTAGCCGGCGAAACTATCGCTGGCAGAGCCTTCGCGCAGCAAGTACCCGGCCGGTTTGATGAAGCTGTAAATGCTGTGTACCGGTCGTTCATGCCAACTGATGTTGAATGCGGCGAGCTTGGGGAAGAACTGCAGTTTGCTGTACGGAAGGTGATCGTGAATCCAGTACGCAAGTGATCTCCAGTCGGCGCCATCGGCGTAACGGTCCGCGAACCACGGCACGACGACGCAGGCCATCGCGCCGCGCCGTCCGTGGGAATCCAGGCGGTCCCAGATATGCTCGGCATGGTTCCTGTCGTTCGAGGCGCAGCTATGGCCTTTCTCGTTTCCGAGCGCGTTGACCGTGGGAGATCGATAGGCCGAGCGGATTGCGATCCGGCCGAACGTCGCATTCAGAGGTTCGAGCAGTTCCTCGCAAAGCCGTTTGCCGACTTCCACCGCAAGATCGGGGTTCTCGGGAATGTTGGGCACGCCGTAGTGGTTGGCGATCTCGCTGTAGAGGAAATCGCGCATGAAGAAATGCGTGGAGAGCTGCACGCGGCTGAATTCCTCGAGCGCGCGGACGGTCTGCGGTTGTTTCCGCGTAGTCGACGCGCGTCGAAGCCATGTGTCTCTCCCATCGGTGTGATGGTCGACACCCTAGGACAGGGCTGCTGACAACGTTATGTCAGCAACGCTGTCAGGCCGCCGGAAGCTTGTAATCGGCGAACTGCTTGCGCAGCGCCGTCTTCAGGATCTTGCCGGTGGCGCCGTGCGGGATGGCGTCGACGAACTGCACGTCGTCCGGCATCCACCACTTGGCGATCTTGCCCTCGAGGAACTTCAGCACGTCGCCCTTGGCGACGTCGGCCTCGGGCCGCTTGACGACGATCAGCAGCGGCCGCTCGTCCCACTTGGGATGCGGCACACCGATCACCGCGGCCTCGGCCACGCCCGGGCAGCCCATGGCTGCGTTCTCGAGGTCGATCGAGCTGATCCACTCGCCGCCCGACTTGATCACGTCCTTGGAGCGGTCGGTGATGACGACGGAGCCGTCGGACTCGATCTTGCAGACGTCGCCGGTCTGGAACCAGTCGTCGGCCCCGAACTGGCTCTTGCCTTCACCCTTCATGTAACCCGAGACGATCCAGGGGCCGCGCACCACCATGTTGCCCGAGACGCTGCCGTCGAGCGGCAGGTCCTCGCCGGCATCGTCGACGATCTTCATCTCGCAGCCGAACACCGGGCGGCCCTGCTTGGCGGTGATGGCGAAGCGCTCGGCGTCCGGCAGGTCGCGCTCGCCCCTGTTGAAGCGGGTCAGCGTGCCGAGCGGGCTCATCTCGGTCATGCCCCAGCCCTGCGCCACCTCGACCTGGTGCTCCTTCCAGAAGCGCTCGATCATGGCGAGCGGCACCGCCGAGCCGCCGATCAGGGTGCGCTTGACCGACGACATCTTGAGCTTGTTCTGGGCGCAGTAGTCGAGCAGCGCCAGCCACACCGTGGGCACGCCGGCGCTCAGCGTCACCTGTTCCTTGTCGAGCAGTTCGTAGATGCTGGCGCCGTCGAGCTTGAAGCCGGGAAACACCAGCTTGGCGCCGCAGATCGGGCCGGCATAGACGAGGCCCCAGGCGTTGGCGTGGAACATCGGCACCACCGGCAGGATGGTGGTGTCCGGCGTCATCGCCAGCACCGGGCCGGAGCACATCATCATCGAGTGGATCACGGTCGAGCGGTGCGAGTAGAGCACGCCCTTGGGGTTGCCCGTGGTGCCCGAGGTGTAGCAGAGCGACGAGGCCGTGCGCTCGTCGAAGACGGGCCATTTGAGCGTGCCCGGCTTGTCGGCGATCAGCTCCTCGTAGCACAGCAGCTTCGGAATCTTGGTCGAGGCCGGCATGTGGGCGCGGTCGGTCATGACCACGACGTGCTTCACGGTCTTGAGGTTCGCCCACACGCCCTCGACGATCGGCAGCAGGTTGAGGTCGACGAAGAGGATCTGGTCCTCGGCATGGTTGGCGATATAGGCCACGTGCTCGGGCGACAGGCGAGGGTTCAACGTATGGAGCACCGCGCCGATACCGGAGATGCCGAAATAGAGTTCGAAATGGCGGTAGCTGTTCCAGGCGATGGTGCCGACGCGGTCGCCCAGCTTGATGCCCAGGCCCTGCAGCGCCTCGGCGAGCTTCTTGGCGCGCTTTTGGGCGTCCTTGTAGCCGTAGCGGTGGATCGGCCCTTCGACCGTGCGCGAGACGATTTCGACGTCGGGGTAGGCCGCGGCGGCGAAGTCGATGATCTGCGAGATCAGCAGCGGACGGTCTTGCATCAGGCCGAGCATGTGGTTCCCCCCTTCGTTTCTTACGCCCGCCGCTCCAGATGAAGGGTCCTGAACGAAGCGAGCGTCTTGATGTCTGGTTCTAGACCGAGACCCTGGCCGCCGGGAAGGGACACGCCGCCGTCGCGCACGGTCAAAACGTCGCCCATCAGGCCTTCGCGCAGCGGGTTGGGATTGGCGTCGACCTCCAGCAGGCCGGGGCCGCGGACCGCTGCCAACAGGTGCAGGGAATGGAGGAGGCCGATGGCACCGCCGAGGAAATGCGGGCAGTAGGTCCGGCCGGCAGCCAGCGCCGCCCGCGCCGCCGGCAGGCAGCCGGAATGGCCGCCCCACTTGGCGGCGTCGGGCTGAATGACGCCGAACAGGCCGGAGTCGATCATCTCCTGGAAGGAGCCGGCGCCGCGCAGGTTCTCGCCACCGGCGAGTTGCGCCGGTGCCATGGCGGCAACCTGTGTCCACTCGGCCGCCGGCCGGTCGGCCAGCAGCGGCTCCTCGATCCAGTGCAGGCCGAAGCCGGCGAGCCGGGGAGCCATGGTGCAGGCGGTGCGGAGATCCCAGCCCTGGTTGACGTCGACCATCAGCCGCTCGCCGGGTTTCAGCTCCTCGGCCACCGGCCGCAGCGAGCCGAGATCGGTCTCCGCGCCGAAGCCGATCTTTATCTTGTAGGCGCGATAGCCCGCCGCCCGCATACGCCCGACTGTGTCGTAGGCGGCGCGGCCGGGGTTGAGGCCGGAGGCGTAGACCGGCACCGGCGACGCGTCCGTGCCGCCGAGCGCCCGCCACAGCGGCAGGCCGCGCTTGCGGGCGCCGAGGTCGTGGATCGCGAGGTCGAGCCCGGCTGCCGCGGCGGAGAGCGCGCCGGAATCGCCACTCTGCACGCGCAGCACGTGGAGTGAGCGGTCGAGTTCGCTCCACAGCGCCACGGGATCGCCGAGCGGCTTGCCCAGCACGCGCGGCGCCACGATGTCGGCGAACAGCAGGGCGCGGTGCTCGGCGCTGGCCGTCGGGAAATTGGACCAGATCTCGCCCCAGCCGTGCGCACCATCGGAATCCTCCACCCGCACGAATACCGCCACCCGCTCGGTCATGGTGCCGAACGACGTTCGGATCGGCTCGGCGATTGGCGTGTGAAAGACGTAAGCTTCGACGCGGGCGAGCGTTGCGTTCATTCGGCGGCTTGCTGCGCGTCCGTGTTGAGCACGTCGTAATTCCTCTTGAGGTACCAGGTCATGTAGTCGCTGTACCAGGTGATCGGATACTTCGGCGGCTTGTCGGGGCCGACCGTGGTCGGCACGGCGGCGATCGGCCAGTCGATGCCCGAGTCGCAGAAGAAAGGCAGCGCATGGCGCTCGCCGCCGCTCTTGTTGATGGCGCGGTGCGGCGTCGCCAGGAAGAGGTCGTTGGTGTAGCGCTGCAGCATCTGGCCGCCGTTCACGACATAGGCGTTGTCGATCGCGGGAGCATCGATCCAGTTGCCGCTCTGGGTGCGGATCGACAGGCCCTGCACCTTGTTGGGCGCCAGCAAGGTGAGGAAACTGGTGTCGGTGTGCGGCGCCAGGCCGAACTCGTCGTCGACTGGCCC
>JACPVT010000127.1 GCA_016191685.1 Rhodospirillales bacterium
CGGCACGGAACAGCGCATCGGCATGACCGCGCACCCAGACCGGTCCCTCGGCGCCGCTGAGCGCGATCGTCTTGGACATGTCGACCGCCATCGGTGCCATGAAGGCCACAGCCTCGGAGCAGACGGCATGAAGGTCGGCCGTCGCGCCGGGACCGACGACGAAGCTCTCGAGTTCGGCGATGTCGAGGACCTGTCCCACCGTCCGCGCCATGCCGACGATGTCGGCGCGCAACGCATCCCGCGCCGGGCCGGGATCCAGCGCGTCGACGCGGGCGCGCATGATGGCGAGCGGCGTGCGCAGCTCGTGTGCCACGTCGGCAGTGAACTCGCGCTGCGCCAGGTAGCCCGCTTCGAGGCGCTCGAGCGCCTGGTTGACGGCATGGACCAGCGGCACGATCTCCGCCGGCATCGACTGCTCGGGCAGGCGGACCTCGGTACTCGACGGGCCGATCGCTGCCGCCGTCTTCGAGGCCTCGCGTACCGGCTCGAGCGCCCGCCGGAAGATCAGGACGTCGATCAGCAGCAGCACCAGCAGGATCGGAAAGATGATCCAGGCGACGCGGGTGAAGAAGGTCGCGACGATGTCGTCGATGATGACATCGCGATGGGAGAGATCCTGGCCGACCTGGACCCAGTAGACGCGCTCGCCGAGCACCCGCGCCACCGTCACGCCGAACAGGACCGTACCCGTCCGGCGGGGGCGCCGGAGCCCGTCGTCGCGCGGGATCTCGCGGGAGGGAAACAGCGCGCCGCCGTCGGCGCGGGAGGAGAACAGGACGCGGCCGGCCGCATCGAGCACGGCGTAGGCGTAGAGACCGTAGCCGTCGGAATAGAGCGGCCGGACGTCTTCGGGTATTTCGAGCGTCACCCCGCCGTCGGGCTGCGGCCGCAGGAAGCTGCCGATGGTGACGGCCTGGCTGCGCAGCGCGTCGCGATGGAGGTTGGTGGCCGCCTGGGTGAGCAGCCAGTACAGCGCCAGCGGCATCAGGATGGCGGTGGCGCCGATCGCCACGAATTGCAGCGCCACGACCCTCGAGACGATCGAGCGAAAGCGGATCACCCGGATTTCTCTCCCGCCGCTTTTTCACTCGTCAGCAGGTAACCGACGCCGCGCACCGTATGGATCTTCACCGTGGCGCCGGCGTCGGCCAGCATCTTGCGCAGGCGATGGACATAGACCTCGACCGCGTTCGACCCGACGTCACCCGACAGGCCGAACAGGTGATCCTCGAACAGCCGCTTGGGCGCCACGTTGCCGCTGCGCCGGAGCAGGATCTCCAGCACCGCGGTCTCGCGCGCCGGAAAGGCGTGCATCGCGCCGCCCACCAGGACCTGCCGGCCCTCGGTGTCGAGGGCGACGTTGCCGAAGCTGAGGCGCCGCCCGAGCAGGGCGCCGGGCCGGCGCAGCAGCGCCTCGATCCGGGCGATCAGCTCCTCCATTGCAAACGGCTTGGCGAGATAGTCGTCGGCCCCGGCGCGTAGGCCGGTGACACGGTCGCTGACGCCGTCGCGCGCCGTCAGCACTAGCACCGGCGTCGCGTCGCCGCGGCGCCGCAGATCGCGCAGCAGGCTGATGCCGTCCTGGTCGGGCAGGCCGAGATCGAGCACGACCGCGGCATACTGCATCGCCGCGACCGCATGACTGGCGTCGCCGGCGGTGCCCACGGAATCGGCTTCGATGCCGCCGCGGGAGAGGCCCTTCTTCAGCAGGGAGACGAGCTCCGTATTGTCTTCGACGAGCAGCACCCTCATCGCCGTTCGGCTCCCCTGCACGCGGGCAACTGTCTTCGCCTTTTAACACGCCGGGCGGGCGGGCGAAGCGGGCATCGACTTGACGCTGCGAACCACGGCTGCCAGCATCGGTCCTGGTGGTTCCCGCAAGGGACTAACAGGGAACGCGGTGCGTCGGCTTCGACGCGACGCCGCGGCTGCCCCCGCAACTGTAAGCGGTGAGTTCGAGACCGGTAAAGCCACTGGAGACCGACAGGTTTCCGGGAAGGCGGTCGAGAGCGATGACCCGCAAGCCAGGAGACCTGCCACCAACCGCGGTCACACGCGAGCGCATTGGGCGGGGTGTCCTGATGTAGGAACCGGTTCGTGTCCGTCCGCGTCCAGCGCGGCGGCGGGTTTCGGCTACAGGCTCGTGGTGACGGTCGAGATGCACCGCGAGTCTGTCATGAAAAATCATTCCTTCGTTCCGGCCGCCGCCAACAACGGATGGCCCCTCTTCGCCCTTCTCCTTGCCCTGCTTGCGGCCTTGCCGCCGGGGCCGCCCGCCTGGGCGGCGGGTGGCGCCCACATCGTCGACGACTCCGAAGTCGTCGAGCCCGGCACCTGCCAATTCGACACCTGGGTCACGAAGTTCGACGACGTCGTCGGCGGTGGCTACTTCAACGCCACCAATGCCTGCACGCTGAAGGACCTGCCGAAGCTGCAGTTCGGCGCCCAGTTCCAGCATCTCTGGGGGGCCGACTTCGGCGACGCCCAGGTGTTCGGCCCGCAGGCCAAGGTCAATTTCCTGCCGGAGGATTCCGGTGTCGGCATCGGCCTGGTCTTCAACAGCGGCGTGGCGCTGCAGACCGGTCTCTTAGAGACCGCGAACCTGCTCGTGCCGGTGACGATCCCGCTCAACGACCATGTGCGCTTCAACTTCAACCTCGGCTGGAACTACATCCGGATCGCCGAGTCCCCCGACGCGATGTTCTACGGCGCCCAGGTCGAGGCCAAGATCGGCTGGGAGGACGTCAGCCTGATGCTGGAAGTGTTCGGCCGCCAGCCGGGCTTCACCGGCACGCAGATGGGCGTGCGCTGGCGGCCGAACGACGGGCCGATCAATTTCGACCTGCTGGCCGGCAGCTTCTTCGACACGGTGAACGCCAAGTTCTTCACCGTCGGCGTCACGCTCCGCTACTGAGCCTTGCAGAAACGGAACCCTGGCGCTCGAAGGGGCTGCCGGGGAAGATGCCGTCGACGCCGCAGGCCTTGTAGACGAAGTCGGCCGTCTCGATGGCGGCGTGGATGGCGTGGGTGCAGCCCAGCCGCACGCGCGCCCGGTCGGGAATGTCCATCGGCGCCTCGGGCCGTGCGCGCTCATATAAGGTGCCGACAATGTCGAGCAGGTAAGCGCGTGCCGCGCCCAGCCGCGCTTCGGCGCGCGCCACGTCGGCCTGCACGGTCGGGCTGTCGGCCATGCGGCCGAGATTGCGCGGCGCCTTTTTGGTCGCAAGCTCGACCAGCGCATCGAGCATGGCGCGGGCGATGCCGAAGGCAACGGCTGCCACGCCGACGGCATAGAGGCCAGCGTGGGTGAAGGAATAGAGCGGCCCGGTCTCGCGCCGCCCCTCGGGATCCTCGCGCTGGCTGGAATAGGCCTCAGGGATGAACAGGTCGTCGAAGGTGTAGGAATCCGACGCCGTGCCGCGCAGTCCGATGGTGTTCCAGGTGTCGAGCAGGGTCGCCTGCGAGGCGGGACAGAGCAGGATGCGTTGCCCCGGCCGTCCATAGCGGTTGAGCCGGAGCCCCCCACCCTCCTCCTCGACGGCGCCGTGCGCGCCCATCCAGTTGGCGGCGCGGCAGCCGCTGGCGAAATCCCAGCGGCCCGTCATGCGATAGCCGCCGGGTACTGCCCGGGCGCGCGCCTCGTTGGGCGGCCCCCAGCTCACGACGGTGTGCGGATCGCGCCAGATTTCCCGCGCGATATCGAGCGCGATGTAGGCGCCGACCAGCGCCGAGCTGTTGCCGACGAAGAGGTTCCAGGCAACCGACGCATCATGGCGCGCCACCTCTTCCATCGCGGCGAGATACTGGCCGGGCGTCACTTCATCGCCGCCGGCCGAGCGCGGCAGCAGCAGACGGAAGAGGCGCGCGTCGTGCAGCGCGGACAGAAGCGCTGAGGGAATGCGGCGCTTCAGCTCGATCTCGTCAGAGGCGGCGGCAATGGCGGCGCCCAGCGCGCGGGCGCGAACGGTGGGATCGTTCAAGAGGTGGTCGGCGCGCTCCAGGCGGTCCATGCGCGGCCCTTTCGGGAACTGTGTCGGCGCATTCCGGACGAGGCGGGGGCGGGAGTCAATGCGAGGTTCCGCCCAGCACTTCGCTCAGTCCGCCCAGCGCATTGAGCGCGGGCGCGAAACCACTGAGCGGCGCGGTCTGGATCACCGCTTCGATCACCTCGGTGCGGCTGAGGCCCATGTTGAGCGCCGACTGGCCGAACTTCTTCACCTGGCCGTCGAGTTTCAGCGCCGTGAAGGCCGCCACCGCGACCAGCGCCCGTCGCCGGAGATCGAGGCCGGGACGGAACCAGATCTCGCCGTAGCCGTACTGGATCGCCAGCGGATAGAGCGCGCCCGTCACCGCATTGCCGGGCGCGGCATAGCCTTCGGACGCACGCGCCCCATGGAGCTTCTGCATCAGCTCGCGGCCGCGCGCGCTCAGCGCTTCCAGCGAGTCCTCGCGCGCCGTCTCCTCCGGCATCGCGACGCCGCGGGCGCTGAAAACCTTGCCGGCCGCTTCGACCGCCTCTTCCGAGGCGGCGAACCCGGCATAGATGCCGATCTGGATCAGGACTTCCACGATCGCCCGCGCCGACAGGCCGAGATCGAGCGCCGCGGCGACATGGCGGCCGAGCTTGGGCAGGCGCTGGACGGCGCCCAGCGCCGACAGCGCACACACCATGCGGTCGTCGAGCGCCAGGCCCGGCCGGCTCCAGATCGCGCCATAGCTCGCCTCGGTGTTGAGCGTCCGCATGATCGACGGCGCGCCGTCGTCGTCGCCGAACAGTTTTTGGCGCACGGCCTCGCCTTGCGCCCGCAGGGATGCGCGATCGGTCATGGCTTCACACTGCCGCGGCGCCTCGGTTCCGGCGCACCGGCGCGCACATCGATTCGGACAATGCGGTGAGGGATTGAAGTCACAGTCGACTCCGCTGATTAAGAAGCTCGCCTCATCTAATCTGGAGCCGTGAGAGTGATGCCCGCACGTCGCTGTGCAACAGGTCAAGGATCCTCTTGTCAGCCCAGGTTCTTTCGACTTCCACCATCGTAAACCGGCACGAAATACGGACCGGCTCAGGCAAGTTCGTGGCGCTCATCTCGATATCCAATATTCCAGACGCGGGCAGATCATGCGCCGCATACACCCACTCGCTGAACTTCCGTTCAGCCGTCGCACGAAACTCGATGCATTGGTACGACGACTCCTCCGCGTACCCAGTCGGCCGCTCTAGCTCTCGGGCGACGTCGACACTGGCGAGACGATCCTTCGATGGAATGCCTCGGCAGTGAACGTGCTGTTAGTTCGCTAGACCAATTCCAACCGCAGTTTACGGCCGACAATGTTTGCCGCGCGCTGAAGAGTCGAAAGCGTTACATTGCCGTCCTTGGGGTCGAGCAAGCGCCCGACCTGACTGCGGCTTGTCTTCATCCGCAGAGCGAGCCCGTTGCGGGAAATCTTGTTGGCCTTCATGGCTTCGGTGATCTGCCACGCAAGCACTTCCTTGATGGCCACGGCTTCGAATTCGTCGCGCTTGCCCTCCCCTTGAAGAAATTGGTCAAGGGTCGCGAGCTTCGCTGCGGAGCGGGCGGGTGTCTTCTTTTTCATGTCACACTCCTTCACGGTTCAAATTCGCGTTTGCGTTTGCGCGCCAGCGCCAGATCAGCATCGGGCGTCTTCTGCGTCTTCTTGATGAAGCCGTGAAGCGCCACGATCCTGTCGCCTGCCACGCTGAACAACACGCGGGTAATCCGGTTGCTCGGCAGATCGCTGCGGACTTCCCAAAGCCCTTCGCCCAATGAACGGCACAATGGCAAGCCGACCGGCCACCGATACTGCACGCGCATCAAATCCTGCCCGATCGCGTTCCGGTCTCCTTCGTCCAGTCCACGTAGCCAATCCCGCACCACCTCAGTGCCGGCGCGGGTGCTGTAGAAGACGACCGGGATTTTGCGAGGCTCTCTGGCCACCTATCTGAACCATATATAGTTCATGTACCTTTTAATGTCCATCTGGTGCCCTGGGATCAGTTGCGCCGTGATTGGCTGGCAAACGAACTATAGCGGATGTTTTGCCCTATTGACATGAATCCTATCCTTCCCTATATATCCTGCTGAAAGGCGGAAGGCGCCCCAAAGGCCCTAGAGAAAAGGAAGGATAGGAACCCAAAATGACGATTTCCGTCAATGAAGCCGTTTTTGGCATCAAGCCCCAGCCCGAGCGGATCGAGGCGCTCTCGTGGGCCGAGGCGCTCTATTACCGCAAGCTCCACGGCAACAACGTCCGCCTGCCGGCGCACATGGGCCACCTCTCGCTGGCCGAGCTGCAGGCCAAGGCCGACGAGGAGACGCGGCCGCAGCGTGAGGCCGCGGAAGCAGCGAAGCGCGCCAAGGCGATCGAGAATGCCGGCACCGCCATGGAGCGCGCGCTCTTCTCCGGCCCGCCCAGGCACAGGACGCCGGGCCGCATCCGCGCCTGCTTCCTGGCCCAGCTCGAGCGCTGGGGCTCGGTCGGCCAGGCCGCCGCCGCCGCAGGCGTCAGCGTCCGCACCATCCAGCGCTGGCGCAACGACAACCCCGCCTTCAACCAGCGCTGCGAGGACGCGCTCGACCGGCGCCAGCAGCTCCTCGAAGACAAGGCGATGACGCGCGCCGGCAAGGCCACGGCCAAGCCGTTCTTCTACAAGGGCCAGAAGCTGGGCGAGGCCGAGAGCTACAACGATTCTCTGCTGATGCGGATGATCGGCCAGCTCAACAGCCGCCGCCGTCGTATGCGTCCCGCCCCTGCTCCGGCACCTGCTGCTCCGGCGCCCGATCCCGCCGCCTTCGCCCAGGTCTTGGCCGCCAGCCTCGGGCCGGTGCTGCGCCAAGAACTCGCGCGCGCGTTGGAGACGGAGCGCCGTCGCGCGATGTCGCCGTTGGTCGGACAGGCCGAGTCCGATCCCTTCCCGGTTTAGGGGAGATGGATCAAGGGCTTGGATATGACCGGACGAGTCGCCCGGCGACAAAACTTCAAGACAGGCGATGTCCGCGTATTGGAGTAAGGTCACGATCATGAAAACCGTCAGCCGCGCCTACGACACCCATGCCCATGCCCGCGAGGCCATAGCCGCGCTGGAAGCCGACGGCGTGTCGGCCAAGGACATCAGCCTGGTCGCGAACAAGTGTGTCAGCGCGGAATATGACGACGTCGAGAAGTATCCCGATGCCGCCACCGGTGTCGGCTTCGGCGGCGCGCTGGGCGGCGGCGCCGGGCTGCTGGCCAGCCTCGGCATCCTGACGATCCCCGGGCTGGGCCCGGTACTGGCGGCGGGATGGCTGGTGAGCGTCGCGGTCGGTGCGGCGGCCGGGGCCGCGGCCGGCGGCATCGTCGGCGCGCTGATCGATGCCGGCCTGTCGCAGGAGCATGCCGACGTCTACTGCGAAGCAGTGCGGCGCGGCTGCACGCTGGTGAGCGCGCGTGTGGCCGATGCCGAGAGTGCCAAGGCGCAGGCGCTGCTCGACCGCTACACGCCGATCGATCCGGTGAAGCGGGCCAGCGACTATCGCCGCGAAGGCTGGACGCGCTTCGACCCCAAGGCCCCCGCCTACACGCCGAACGAGGCTGAAATCGAGCGCATCCGTCGCGGCTGATGGGCTTTCCGCCCCTCCCGGCGGAACCGACCCGCCGGTACATCCGCGGTCGGGCCGGTTGGAGTGCCTGGCTCCAGCCGGAAAAACGTCAGGCGTTTCGCCTGGTTCCGTCCGCCGGCCGGAACGGCGCGTCGGGGTCGGTCGCGAGGGGATTGCGAAGCGTGACGCGGTGGGGCGGCTCGCCTTCAGCCAGCATGCGGCCCTTGCCCACGGCGTGGCGGACGATGGCGTCGACTTCGTCGCGTCGAAGCCCGCTGCGTTGGGCGACCTCCTGCACGGCCACCCAATGCGTCGGATGACTGACGCTGAGCCTTTGCACCAGGTCGAGCACCCGGTTCTCGGCGGCGGACGCCATCTTCTACCTGGGGCTCTTCGCTGGCGGCAGCGGCTTGCCGGGCACCGGATGAACGTCCTGAATTGGCGGCTGTGTGTCGCCGGGTTTCGTGCGCCACTCGTCGCGCGTGGCCGGGATCGGGCTCGCCGCCTGGTCGCGGGAATTGGCGCCGGATGTGCCGGCGCCGCCCGGCGACACCAACGGTCCCCATTGCGGCATGTTGCCGAGTTCGATCTGATTACCGCGATAAGGCCCGCCGGACTGGGCCTGGGCAATCGATCCCGCAACAAAACCCAGGGACATGAGAGCAAGTGCTGCAAAGACGATCGGTTTCATCGGATCCTCCGCAGGCATCGTATGGTCAACTCACCAGCCGTCCCGACGTTGCATGCCGCACGCGAAGTTGATCGGATCAATCACTCTTGAGGACGCTCACATGATCACGCCGCTCTTCGTCCGCACCATGGCTCGTTACAATTCGGAGATGAACCGCCGGGTCTATGCCGGCGCGGCGCGGCTTTCCGACGAACAACGCCGGGCCGACCGCGGCCTGTTTTTTAAGTCCCTGCACGGCACGCTCAATCACCTGATGTGGGGCGACCGGCAGTGGATGTCGCGGTTCGACGGCTGGCCGGCCAACACGGTTCCGCAATCCGGGAGCCCGACCCTGTTCGATAGTTTCGATGAGCTACGGGCCGCGCGGATCGCGGCCGATGCGCGGATCGAAGATCTTGCCGGCCGGATCGATCAGGCCTGGCTCGATGCCGACCTGGTGTGGTGGAGCGGCTCGGCCAAGGCGGAGCTGCGCCGGCCCAAGGGCCCGCTGATGGTGCATTTCTTCAATCACCAGACGCATCATCGTGGCCAGGTCCATGCCGCACTCACCGCCTGCGGCGTCGATCCCGGCGACACCGACCTGTTCCTGGTCGTGCCGCCGGAGGCCTAGCTGGACGGCGGCATCAGGTACCGCAGAAGGTCTTGTAGCCGCTCTGGTCGCCCGTCGGCGGCTCGGCATAGGCCGCGAACTCGGGCCGCTCGTCGAAGGGATGCGCCAGCACCGTCATCATCTCCTCGAACGGCGCATAGTCGTCGTGCTCGATGGCGGCGGCCAGCACCGCCTCGACGCGGTGGTTGCGCGGAATATAGATGGGGTTCGCCGCATGCATGGCCGCGCGACGGGTCGGGCCGTCCTGCGGTTCACGGGCGAGGCGCTGGCGCCAGCGCACCGCCCAGGCATCGAAGGCGGCGGGATCGAGGAAGTGATCGCGGACACCGGCGTCTGCGGCGGGGTCGGCCGCTGCATCGCCGAGGCGCCGGAAGGTGAGCGTGAAGTCGGCCTGGTTGGCGGCCATCGCCTTCAGGAGATCGTCGGCCAAGGTCGCATCGCCCTCCTCCTCGGTGAAGAGGCCGAGCTTGCGGCGCAGGCCTCCCAGCAGCGCGGCGGCAAAGCGCGGCTGGAATGTCTGCAGCGATTCGTTGGCCATGGCGAGTGCCGCGTCGCTGTCGTCGGCAAGCAGCGGCAGCAGCGTCTCGCCGAAGCGCGCCAGGTTCCACGGCGCGATGCGCGGCTGGTTGGCGTAGGCGTAGCGGCCCTGGGTGTCGATCGAGCTGTAGACCGTCGCCGGATCGTAGGCGTTCATGAAGGCGCAGGGGCCGTAGTCGATGGTCTCGCCGGCGATCGAGGTGTTGTCGGTGTTCATGACGCCGTGGATGAAGCCCACCAGCAGCCATTGCGCCACGAGACTCGCCTGGCGCGCGATCACCTGCTCGTAGAGCGCGCGGTAGGGCTGAGGATCGTTGCGGACCTCGGGGTAATGGCGGTCGATCACATGATCGGCCAGCAGGCGAAGCGCCTCGAGGTCGCCGCGGGCGGCAAAGAACTGGAAGGTGCCGACGCGGATGTGGCTGGAGGCCACGCGGGTCAGCACGGCGCCCGGCAGCTCGGCCTCGCGCCACACAGGCTCGCCCGTGCTGACGGCGGCGAGCGAGCGCGTGGTCGGAATACCGAGGACGAACATCGCCTCGCTGACCAGGTATTCGCGCAGCACCGGACCGAGGGCAGCGCGGCCGTCGCCGCGGCGCGAGAACGGCGTCGGGCCGGAGCCCTTGAGCTGGATGTCGCGGCGCACGCCGTCGCGGTCGACCACCTCGCCCAGCAGGATGGCGCGGCCGTCGCCCAGTTGCGGCGAGAAGCCGCCGAACTGATGGCCGGCATAGGCGAGTGCGATCGGGGTCGAGCCCTTGGCCACGCGGTTGCCGGCCAGGATCTCCACGCCTTCGGGCGAGGCCAGCACGTCGGGATCGAGCCCGAGCCGGCGGGCCAGCGCAAGGTTGAGCTTGAGCAGCCTGGGCGCCGCAACCGGCGTCGGCGGCAGGCGCGCGTAAAACCGTTCGGGCAGCCGGGCATAGCTGTTGTCGAACGGCAGGATGAGGCCCGAATTGTTTGTCATGCTGTCCAATAAGTGGGGGCGGTGACTATCCCATGCAACGGGCAGCGGGACCAGCCGGGGGACCAGATGTGTGGCATACTCGAAATGAAGGAGGTGCCGCGATGCGTCCCCTGATCGGGCTCTTTTTGTTGCTGGCATTTGCCGCCGCCGGACCGGCGTTCGCCGCGCCGATCGACGATGCCAATGCCGCCTACCAGCGCGGCAACTACGCCGCAGCCGAGAAGATCCTGCTGCCGCTCGCCGAAGCCGGCAACCCCTACGCCCAGTACCGCCTCGGCCTGGTCTACCTCGAGGCGACCGGTGAGATGCGGAGCCCCGAGGAAGCCTCGAAGTGGCTCGAATCGGCGGCGCTGCAGGGCCAGCCCCACGCCCAGTACAAGCTTGGCATCCTCTATGTGAACGGCAACGGCGTCTTGCGCGACTTCGTCCAGGCCTACATGTGGCTCACCCTCAGCACGCGCCACGTCGCCGGCAGCGGCTCCGAGGCCGTCCGCCAGCGCGACATGCTGGCGGCGCGGATGTCGTCGTCGCAGATCGCGGAGGCGAAGAAGCTGGTGAAGAGCTGGCGGCCGGTGAAGTTCGAAACGGAAACGCCACCCCCACAGCGCTAGAAGGCATCGGGCCAGCGCACGACAAGCGCCGCCACCATGTCGTCGACCCTGAGATCGAGCAGGCGCTCGCCCTTGAAGGCCGAGGCGCGCGTCGCATCGCCGGTAGCGGCGGTCGTCCTGAAATCGCCCTCGGGTGCCAGGCGGTCCATGCGCACGCCGCGCGGGTTGAGCGCCAGCATCACCGAGGTCTCGCGCTCGTCGGCGTGGCCGCCTTCGCGATTGTCCAACAGCGCCTCGCCGCCGACGCCGAGGAGCCGCATGTGCAGCACCGCGACCTCGCCCACTTCGCGCGCCACTTCGTCGAGCGGCTTCTCGGTCGAGACGCCGGTGTTGAGGATCGCGATCCGCCGTACGCCGTGGGCGCGGAAATTGCCGATGAGCTCACGCACCATTGCCTTGAAGGTGTCGGCGCCGAGGTGCTGGCTGCCGGCGAACGGAGTGAAGGCAGGATAGAAGCCGAAGCCCACAACCGGGGCCGCGACCACGGGCAGCCGCTCGATCAGCCGCTGGGCGAGCGCGCGGGCAGTGAGCGCGTCGGTGCCAAGCGGCAGGTGCGGCCCGTGCGCCTTGGACGCCGCACCCACCGGCATCACGATGACGGCGCCTGCGTCGAAGCGTGCCTTGGCCTCCTGCCAGGTGAGATCCTCCAGCCACACGCCGTTACGTTCGCTCATGTTGCGATGCTAGCATGGCTCGGGAAAACAAGGAGACCTCGATGAGACATCTCGCGCTCGCTCTTGCCCTGTCGATCGGAACCATCTGGCCGGCGCATGCAGATCCCGAGTCGAACAAGAAGGTCGTGCTCGATTTCTACGAGAAGGGCCTCAACCAGAAGGACTTCGACGCGGCCGCCAGGCACTTCGGGCCGAAATATATCCAGCACAATCCCGGCGCGCCCGACGGTATCGAAGGCTTCAAGGCCTTCATCGCCTTCCGCAAGGAGAAGTTCCCCGACGCCAGGAGCGAGATCAAGCGCGCCTTCGCCGAGGGCGACTTCGTGATCCTGCATGTCCACGCGGTGCGCACGCCGGGCGAGCGCGGCAGCGCCGTCGTCGACATCTTCCGGCTGGAGAACGGCAAGATCGTCGAGCATTGGGACGTGGTGCAGCCGATCCCGGAGAAGCCCGCGAACGCGAACGGCATGTTCTAGCTTCTCGTCAGGACGCCCCGATCACGATTCCCACGGCAGCCGCACACGCGGCGTCGGCCGCATGCCCATCACGATCATCTTGCGCCAACGCGCGCCGGCGGCGCGGTCGTCGAGCATGACGCGG
Source organism: Rhodospirillales bacterium (assembly GCA_016191685.1). Classification (GTDB taxonomy): domain Bacteria; phylum Pseudomonadota; class Alphaproteobacteria; order Reyranellales; family Reyranellaceae; genus Reyranella. Next base: position 12,289 of record JACPVT010000127.1, read on the forward strand.
CCGCCCACCATCGAAATGCCGAGTTCGCGCCACAGGGCCGCGAGATCGACCGGCTCGGCGCGCTCGACATGGCGCTCGATCAGGCCCGCCACCGCCGTCGTGCCGGTGGCGCGATCACAGGCGGCGGCATAGTCCGCAAGGTCGACGCGCCGCGAGCCGTCCAAACCGCTCCACAGCGCGCCTGCGAGGCAATCCTCCAGCCCCTTGGCGCCCTCGGTCGCACGTCGGATCGCAAGATCGGCCAGCAGCATGAAAGTGGCGCCGCCCCAATAATTTTGCCGGCCCGACGCGTTGGCGAGCCCGATCGTGAAGGCGCCGATGCCCTGCGGCATGCTCTCGACCCACTCGCGCCACACTTCCTCCTCGGTCTTCCAGCCGGCGCGGGCGCGGATGATGGGCTCAACGTAGGTCGCGGCACCCTCCATGAACCAGGTGCTGCGGCCGCGGATGAACGGCATGCCGGTATGGATCATCTCGTGCGTCAGCACCCAATCGTCGAACAGCCGGCGCGTGTCGACCTCGGTGCCGACCTCGACCATCACCGTGACGCCGCCGCCCGGCACGGTGCGGCCGTAGCCGACGCCGCGTCGCGAACCGACCGGCACGAGGCCCAGCAGCATCTGCCTGGCCGTAAAGCCCTGCCAGTAATTCGTCTGTGCCTCGGCGGTCCGCCGCACCCAATCCATGAGCACGGCGCGGCCGGTCTCGGAGACGCCATCGAGAAGGACGACACGCAGCGTGCCTTGGCCTGCTTCTTGTCCAGCGCGCCCGCCCGGCCGGAGCGAGCCCGGCGCCGGCACAGCGACTTCCTCGAGGTGGAGGCGGCCGAGCGCACTGTAGCCCGCGAAGCGGACTGTCGTGCCGGTGAGGCGCCAGGCGTCGCCGACCCTGGGCAGGCCCGAAGTGAAGACGAGTCCCGGGCCGGTGGTCATGCGGATGTCGATCGTGGGCGGGCGATCGTAGCCCCTGGGCTCGAGCAGCCAGGCCGACAGGATGGCGAGCACGCCGCCGCCGCGCTGGACCGCGACCGACGCCTGGTCGACGGCGCGGGCGTAGCCGGTGAGATCGTAGCGATAGCGCGCCTCGGCGAGGCCGTTGCGCGACTCCACCCGCCAGCCGTTGGCCGAGGGCAGCAGCGCCCGTCCATCGCCGTCGCGAAACTCCGTCACCTTGCCGGCGACGCGATCGCCATCGGCATGGAACGTGATCGCGCCTGCCGAACGGCAACGATAGACGATGTCGAGCCTCAGTCCGCCCTCGTCGCTGAGCGTGCCGTCGACCGTGCAATCGGGCGCCGGCACGGGCTGCGCCGATGCCGGCATGGAGGCGAGCACCAGCATTGCCGCCGTCAGGGTCCGCAGGAACATGGCCGACGCTACCATGTGCTAGGGTCGAGGGAATGAATCCGGTCGTTCACGTTTTGCGGCGCATGGGCGGCCGCGCCACGACGCTGCTGCCCTTCTCGCTGGGGCTGGGACTCCTGTTCCAGGACGTCGCCGCTCTCGCACGGCCGCTGCTCTGGCCGCTCGCCGTGGCGCTGCTGATGCTGGCGCTGGCCCGCACCGACTGGACCCGGCTCGCCGCGCTGCTGCGCCGGCCGGGCCTCGCCATCGCGCTGTCGCTGCTCAACTTGATCGCCGTGCCGCTGGTCGTCTGGCCGATCTGGCAGGCCCTGGGCCTGTGGCCCGGCCTGATCGCGGCGCTCTGCCTCAGCGCCATGGCGCCCGGCATCATCTCGGCCGCCACCACGGCCACCTTCCTGCGGCTCGATTCGTCGCTTGCCCTGCTGCTCACCCTTTTCACCAACTTCCTGGTGCCCTTCACCCTGCCGCCGCTGGCGCTATGGCTGCTCGACCTCGATCTCAGGATCGGCGCCGTCGACCTCAGCCTGCGGCTGGCGCTGATCGTGGTGGTGGCGCTGGTGGGCGCGATCGCGATCCGCCGCTTCCTCGGGCCCAGGCTCGCCGAGGCTGGCACGACTCTTGATGGGCTGTCGGTGGCGGTGCTGATGGTGTTCGCCATCCCGCTGATGGATGGCGTGATGGCGCGGGCGCTGGCCGAACCGGTGAAGCTGGCGGGATTCGTCGCCGGCGCCTTCGGAGGGATGATCCTGTGCAATTTCGTGATGGCCGCCGCAGCCCTGCCGTTCCTCGACCGGCGCACCGCGCTCACGGCGGGCTACTGCTCGGGCGGCCGGCACAATGCCCTGCTGATGGCAGTCCTGCCGGCCTCGGCCGACGCCGACATCTTCCTGTTCATCGCCGCCGTGCAGTTCCCGATCTACCTGATCCCGACCTTGCTCCAGCCGCTCTATCGCCGCTTGCTGCCGCGATAGGGCGCATGTAACGATCCCGTCACGGGGACCTTTTCCAGGAGACGTTCGATGAAGCGCCGACTTCTTCTCGCCACGGCCGCGACCCTGCTCGCGACACCGGCTATCGCGCAGACCAAATGGGACCTGCCGGCCGCCTATCCGGCGACCAACTATCACAGCGTCAACCTGCAGAAGTTCGCCGATGCCGTGAAGGCCTCGAGCGGCGGCAAGCTCGAAATCGTCGTCCATCCCGGCGCCTCGCTGTTCAAGGCGCCCGAGATCAAGCGCGCGGTGCAGACCGGCCAGGCGCCGATCGGGGAGATCCTGGTCTCCAACTTCGAGAACGAGGACCCGATCTACGGCCTCGATGTCGTGCCCTTCCTCGCCACTTCCTTCGCCGATGCCAAGAAGCTGTGGGCGGCACAGAAGCCGGTGCTGGAGAAGAAGGCCGCGGCCCAGGGCATGATCGTGCTGTTCGCCGTGCCGTGGCCGCCGCAGGGGCTCTACGCCAAGAAGGAGATCAACTCGCTCGCCGACATGAAGGGCCTTAAGTTCCGCGCCTACAATCGCGGCACCTCGCGCATCGCCGAACTGACCGGCGCGCAGCCCATCACCATCCAGGCCGCCGAGCTCAGCCAGGCGCTGGCCACCGGCAAGGTCGATTCGTTCATCTCCTCCGGCGCCACCGGCGTCGACGCCAAGGTGTGGGAGCAGCTCACCCACTTCTACGACACCCAGGCGTGGCTGCCGAAGGACGCCGTGCTGATGAACAAGGCAGCCTTCGACAAGCTCGACGACGCCACCAAGAAGGTCGTGCTGGCCGAGGCCGCCAAGGCCGAGGCGCTGGGCTGGGCCGAGGCCGAGAAGCTGTCGGCAGGCTTTCTCCAGACGCTGGCCAAGAACGGCATGAAGGTGCAGCCGCCCTCGCCCAAGCTCGCCGCCGAGTACAAGGAGCTGGGCAAGAAGCTGACCGACGAGTGGCTGGCCAAGGCCGGCGCCGACGGCAAGGCCGTGGTCGACGCCTACAACAAGAAGTAGGCGTCCGCCTTCGTGCGGTCCGCGCTCAAGACGCTCTACGAGTGGACGGGGATCCTGGGCGGCATCTTCATGGTGCTGCTCCTGGTCTTCGTCCTCTATTCGGTCGGGCCCGGCATCGGCCTGTGGCTCGAACAGACGTTCGGCATTCCCAATTTCATCACCTATGTGGCGCGCTCGGCCGACGAGTTCGCGGGCTATGCCATGCTCGCCTCGGCGTTCCTGGCACTCGCCTCGACCTTCGGCCGCGGCGAGCACATAAGGGTGACGCTGTTCGTGCAGCGCCTGCAGGGTCTGCCGCGGCGGCTGGCCGAGATCTGGTGCCTCGGCCTCGCCACCCTGCTCAGCGGCTACCTCGCCTGGTTCTCGCTCAAGCTCTGCTGGCAAAGCCTGGAGATCAACGATCTCTCGACCGGCCTGATCGCCATCCCGCTGTGGATACCGCAGGTCGGCATGGCCGTGGGCGCGGTGGTGCTGTGCATCGCCGTCGTCGAGCAGCTCGTCGTGGTCGTCTCGGGCGGCCCGCTGATGGCAGAACCCAGCGGCGAGGAAGCCGCGCACCTCGAGCGCTGAATGGCCCATCCATCATGACGGGCATCGACGCCCAGATCGCGCTGCTGGCCATCGCCGCGCTGTTCTTCCTGTTCGGTACCGGCGTATGGATCGGCTTGAGCATGATCGGCGTGTCGATCGCCGTCATGTGGACCTTCGCGCCGGCCAAGCCGGCCGGCGACGCCATGGCAACCGTGGTGTTCTCCGACCTCTCGTCGTGGACGCTGACGGCGCTGCCGCTCTTCGTCTGGATGGGCGAGGTGCTGTTTCGCACCGCCATCTCGGAGGAGATGTTCCGCGGCCTGGCGCCGTGGATGCAGCGCCTGCCGGGCCGGCTGGTCCACACCAACATCATCGGCTGCACGATCTTCGCCGCCGTCTCGGGCTCCTCGGCCGCGACCTGCGCCACCATCGGCAAGATGACCGTGCCGGAGCTGCGCCGCCGCGGCTACCCCGACGCCATCGCCATCGGCAGCCTGTCGGGCGCCGGCACGCTCGGACTGCTGATCCCGCCGTCGCTGATCATGATCGTCTACGGCGTGCAGGCCGAAGTCTCGATCGCCAAGCTGTTCGCTGCCGGCATCATCCCGGGAATCCTGCTGGCCGGGCTGATGATGGCCTATGTCGCGGGCTGGTCGCTGCTCAACCCGTCGAAGATCCCGCCGCCCGATCCGCCGATGCCGTTGGCCAAGAAGCTGCGCGAATCGAGCTCGCTGATTCCGGTCGTGCTGCTGATCCTCCTCGTGCTGGGCTCGATCTATGCCGGTGTCGCGACTGCCACCGAGTCAGCAGCCTTCGGCGTCGTGGGCTCCTTCGTCATTGCCGCCTGGCAGCGCCGACTCACCACGAGGAACTTCTGGGACAGCGTGATGGGCGCCACGCGCCTCACCTCGATGATCCTGCTGATCCTGGCCGGCGCCTCGTTCCTGAAACTCGCCATGGGCTTCACCGGCCTGCCGCGCCATCTCGCCGAGACGATCGCCGCCATGGGGCTGACGCCCGGCATGCTGATCCTGGTGCTGGCCATCCTCTACATCATCCTCGGCTGCTTCCTCGACGGCATCTCGATGATCGTGCTGACGGCGGCCATCGTGCTGCCGATGGTCGAACAGGCCGGGATCGACAAGATCTGGTTCGGCATCTTCATCACCATCGTGGTCGAGATGGCGCAGATCACGCCGCCGGTAGGCTTCAACCTGTTTGTGCTGCAGGGCATGACCGGCAAGTCGATCTTCTGGATCGGCAAGGTGTCGCTGCCTTTCTTCCTGGCGATGGTCCTCTGCCTGGCCCTGCTCTATTTCTTCCCCGACCTGGTGAACTTCCTGCCCGGCCTGATGGTCAACGCCGCGCGCTGACAATCGTCACACGATTGTAAAGCTCTTCTTCCTATTCTACCTTCGGACGTATCGAGGGAACGAGGGGGACGAAGCGATGCCTGCCAAAGCCCATGCCATTGCCAACAACGACGTCGTCCACATCGGCTGGAGCTTCGATGCGCCGCTGCCGGGCTGCGAGGGGTTTGCCCTCTACCGGCAACCCGCCGACGGCAGCGCCGACTGGCGACCGCTGAGCTCGCTTCTCATCTTCGAGGATCGCAGCGGCCCCGACACGCTTCGCGAGACCACCCTGCGTCCCGTCGACAAGTTCTCGTGGCGCGACTTCCTCGACCGCGACAGCCGCGACGTCGCGGTGCGCTACAAGATCGTGCCCATGCACAAGGGCGCCAACGGACTCGAACCGATGCCGGGCGTGCCCAACCCGGTCACCGACCCGGTCGAGGCGACCGAGGAACTCGGCGACATCGACGTCTACTTCAATCGCGGCATCCTCTCGACCCAGGCGCTCTCCAGGCTCCTGACGGAATATTCCGGCACCGCCCCGGACAAGCTCAAGCCCGGCGTGAGCGTCGACACGCTCATGAAGGCGCTCGACGATCCCGCCGGCAAGGCGCGGGCACGGCTCTCGGGCGAACTTCCCAAGGGCGTCGTCGCCCTGCTCGAGCGCATGAAGGCCGACGGCGGCGAGTGCTACGCCAGCCTCTACGAGCTGACCGACGACCAGCTGACCGCGCCGCTGGTCGACGCCGGCGGCAAGCTTCACATGATCCTGTCCAACAACACCGGCGACAAGACGGCGGGCGTCTACGATCACGCCAACCAGGAGGCCCGCCGCAAGCTCGACGAATCGGACGTCGAGCTGGTGTCGCGGTTCCTGCCGGACGGCCGCGGCATCGGCCACAACAAGTTCGTGGTCTATCGCAAGTCGGGCGAGGCCCATTCGGTCATGACCGGCAGCACCAACTGGACGCGATCGGGCCTGTGCACCCAGAACAACAACGCGGTGGTGGTGCATTCGCCCCAGCTCGCCGAGTCGTACATGGAGTACTGGCGGGCGTTGCGCACCGACACCCTGGCCGCCGGCATCCCGGACCCGCCCAAGGGCGTGTCCAAGCTGCAGGGCGAGGCCCTGCGCAATCATTGCGCGGTCGCGCCGCAATGGGTGAAGCTCGGCGACGGCAAGACCGAGGTCAAAACCTGGTTCTCGCCCAACACGCCGGCCGTCATCCCTCCCGCCAGCAAGGTACCGGGCCGGCCCGAGACGCCGCCGGACATGGCCGAGCTGTTCGAGGCGGTCGACAAGGCAAAGCAGGCCGTGCTGTTCCTCTGCTTCATGCCGGGCCAGGCCAACAACGCGCGGTCCTGGACGCTGGCGAAGCATCTCGCCGAAGTCTGCCGCAAGAAGCCGGGGCTTTTCGTGCGCGGCGTGATCAGCGACGCGGCGGCGGCCATGGAATTCGAGCAATCGCGCACACTGGAGATGGACGCCGAAGTCGTCGGGCCCGCCGGGATCCTGCGCAACGACGAGAAATGGCAGGCCGAAATCGTCAAGGCGGGCCATGCCGTCATCCACGACAAGGTCGCCGTCATCGATCCGTTCTCCGACAATTGCCTCGTCGTCACCGGCAGCCACAATCTCGGCTTCAAGGCCTCCTACAACAACGACGAGAACATGCTGCTGATCCGCGGCAACCGCCGGGTGGCGGAGGCCTACGCAACGCATGCGGCCGACATCTTCGAGCACTACCGCTGGCGCTGGTACAATCAGCGCCGCGCCCAGCGCGCCGCCGCGGCCGCCTGGGTGAAGGAGGGTGCCTCGCTCGAAACCGCCGAGAAAGTCAGCCCCCGGAAGTATTTCCAGATCGACTGGTCTCCCGACGTCCAGGAGCCGAACTGGCAGGACCGCTACTTCAACCCGGCGCGGCTGGCGATGCGCGAGCGCGAGTTCTGGAGTTCCAACGGCCAGCCGCTCGATCCGCTGCAGCCGTTGCCGGGCAGCAAGGCGTTCTTCGGCTTCACCTCGGCGGAACGCAAGCTCAAGGAGGCGAAGGCCGAGCTGTCGGCGCAGAAGAAGGCGGCCAAGGCCGCGGCGAAGAAGGCGCCGGCGAAAAAGAAGGCTGCGAAAAAGAAGGTCGCAAAAAGGAAAGTCTCGAAGAAGAAGACCGCCAAGAAGAAGGCAGCCAAGAAAAAGAAGTCCTGATCGTCAACCTCCCCGGCCGAGGCCCGCATAGAAGCCGCCCAACAGGTCGAGCACGTCGAACACCGGCAATCCAAGCGCCGACTCCAGCGCCTTCTTGTAGGGCGGCAGGTTGGTGCATTCGAGCACGACGGTGTCGATCCCGGGGTGCCGCTCGACCAACGCCCGTCCCGCCGCGACCACTTCGCGCTCCACGACGTCGCGATCGAGCGTGAGGCCGTTCCTCAGGAACGTGTCCGCGAACGAACTGTCCTCGGGCAGGCCGACGAACGGCGTGTCGGTCGGCGCACCGACCGCCGCGAAATGCGCCGGCGTCAAATTCTTTGCCGAGGCGGTGATGACGCCGACCTTCTTTCCTGCAAGCTGCCTGATCAGCAGCAGCGCCGAAGTCGCGACCGGCACCGGCGACACCGCCGCGAGATCGTCCTGGTAGAGCGCCAAAAATCCGCAGCTCGTCGAGAGCCCGACCGCGCCCTCGGCCGCCAGCGCCTCGGCATTGGCCTTCAATGCCGCCAGAACGCGCGGACGGTCGGGATGCGCGGTCACGGCGTCGGCCGAGCCGATGCCCTCCATCCGGCGGAAGATCACCGGAAAGTCGAACGAGGCGGCATTGCCGATGTCGCCGACGATGCGCGGAAAGCGCGTGTCGAGCATGAGGATACCGAGAGGACCCATGGAGGAACGACCCTCAGACATTGCGCCGCGCGATCGCCTTGCCGGCGACGTAGCCGAAGGTGAGAAAGGGACCGATCGTGGTGCCGGCGCCGACCGCCTTGGTGCCGATCGGGCTCGCCGCGGCGAGGCCGGCCGAGTAGAGCCCGCCGATTACGCTGCGGTCGGGCCGCAGCACCTGGCCGTGCCGGTTGGTGCGCGCCCCGCCCTTGGTGCCGAGGCTGACGTAAAGGAAAGGTGCTGCATAAAACGGCCCCTGCTCGACCGTGCCCAGCGCGCGGTCCTTGGTATAGAAGCGCTCCCATACCGTTTCGCCGCGATGGAAGTCGCGATCGACTCCCTCCTTCGACCAGCCATTGAAGCGGTCGACCGTGGCACGAAGGGCCTGCGGATCGAGTCCGATCTCCGCCGCCAGCGCCTCGATCGTCGCGGCCTTGCGGATGAAGCCCTTCTCCTTGGAGCCGAAGTGCATGGAGAGCGTCATCGCCTTGGCATAGCGGGAGTCGAAGATGCGCCACGCGGGCAGATGCATCG
>JACPVT010000128.1 GCA_016191685.1 Rhodospirillales bacterium
ACCATGTAGAAGCGGTTCTCGTCGAGGCGCACGAAGGTGAGGTCCGCCTCGATGCCGCCGCGCGCGTTGCATAGCTGCGTATAGACGAGACTGCCCGAGGGCTTGTCGAGATCGTTGGCCGCGATGCGCTGCAGGGCCGCGAACGCGCCGGGGCCGGTGAACTCGAATTTCGAGAACGAGCTCTGGTCGATCAGCACGGCGCGTTCGCGCGCGGCCTTGCACTCGCCGGCCACATGCGCGAACCAGTTCGGCCGCGATTCGAACGAGGGCCTGTCTTCCGCCTCGACGCCGGCGGGCGCAAACCAGTTCGGCCGTTCCCAGCCGAAGCGCGAGCCGTAGACCGCGCGCCTGTCCTTGAGGATGCCGTAGAGCGGGCTGCGCCGTCCGCCGCGCGCGCTCTCCAGTTCCTCGATCGGGTAGTGGATCTGGTAGTAGCGCCAGTAGCTGTCGACGCTGCGCTCGGCGAGGTACCTGGCGCTCATGTGATGGCTGCCGAAGCGGCGGACATCAAAGGCCCAGAGATCGAGGCCGGGTTCGCCCTCGACGATCCATTCCGCCATCGCCTTGCCGGCGCCGCCGGAGGCCGCGATGCCCGAGGTGAAGCCGCAGGCGAGGTAGAAATTGTCGCGCTCCGGCGCCAGCCCCATGATCGGCTCGCCGTCGGGCGAGATCGGGATCGGACCGTTGATCACGGTGCGGATGCCGAGCTCGTTCAGGATCGGCAGGCGCTCCGCGGCCGGCAGCAGGAAGGCTTCGAGCCGGTCCTGGTTGGCCTGGAAGAGCTCGCGACCGAACGAGAAGGGGACTCCCTTGCTGCCGAAGGTCGGCGTGCCCTGTTCCCAGCCGCCGACCGCCAGCGCCCCGGGCTCGGGCTTGAGATAGAAGATGTTGTCGGGATCGCGCAGCGTCGGCAGGCCCTTAGGGATGGCGTCGCTCTTCTCGGTGATCATGTACTGGTGCTCGACGGCGCCGGCGGGGACTTCCACGCCCGCCATCCTGGCGACGTCGCGCGCCCAGATGCCGGCGGCATTGACCACGATCTCGCAATCGATCGCGCCCTGATCGGTGAGCACGCGCCTGACGCGCCTTCCGTCGAACTCGAAGCCGGTCACCAATACGCCCTCGACGATGCGCACACCGCCCGCGCGCGCGCCCTTCGCGTACGCCATCGTGAGGCTGGAGGGCTCGACCGAGCCGTCGTTGGGCACGAACACCGCGCCCACGACACCGTCGAGTGTGATCAGCGGGAATTTCTCCTGGGCTTCCTTCGGGCTGAGCGTGTGCAGTTCGAAGTCGAAGCTGCGCGCCGTCGTGGCCATGCGCTTGAGCTCGCTCCAGCGCTCCGGGGAGGAGGCAAGACGCAGGCTGCCGACCGGCTTCCATTCCGTCGCCTGGCCGGTCTCGGCCTCCAGCCGGCCGTAGAGCTGGGCGCTGTACTGCATCAGGCGCGTGAGGTTGCGCTTGCTGCGGAGCTGGCCCACCAGCCCGGCGGCATGCCAGGTCGAGCCGTGCGTCAGCCCGCTTTTCTCCAGCACGACGACGTCGCGCTGGCCGAGCTTGGCCAAGTGATAGGCGATGGAGCAGCCGACCGCGCCGCCGCCGATGACGACGATCCGCGCCTGCGTGGGAAGGGCCACTAGCGCAATTCCCCGAGGTACCAGTCGAGGAAATGCGCCACGTTGCGTTCACGCACCAGCGAGTAGGGGCCGGGCGCATAGGCCAGCGAGCTGACGCCAGCCTGCTGGTCCTCGCAGATCTTCCAGTCCTGCTTGTTGGTGAGGTCCCAGATCGGCAGCAGGCGCTCGAGCGTGTAATCCTTGCCCTCGGCCGCCTTCTCGTCGACCAGCCAGTAGCCGCGCACGTGGGTCTCGTCGGGACCGATCGGCGTCAGCCGCGCGGCAGCGGCATAGTCGCAATTGGTGTGCTGCCAGAAATTGGGGAACACGGTGGTGCGCAGCGTGCCCGAATCCCACTCCTTGATGTCGCCCATCAGGCAGGACAGCGGCTTGCCGTCCATGCTCTGGGTCACGAAACCTTCCATCACCGGCGTGCGATGGCAGCGCCACGACACGCCGCTCATGGTCGACATGGCATCGCCCTCGTCGAGGCCGAGGGAGCGGAAGCGGGCGTTGGCGCGCGCCACGATGGCATCCATGCCGGGCTGCAGCGAGGGATCGAGCATGGCGGCGTCGCGCTGCACGTCGTAGGCGGCGGTGGTGTATTCCTTGGGGTTGGGCGATGGGCGATCTTGGCGCGGGCGATGGCGTGCGGTGCCATTTTGCGGCGGATGGTGGCCAGCGCCTCGGAGAAGTCCGGCGGCTGGTCGCTCAAGGAGACGAACAGCAGGCCGGCGGCATCGACGATCGCCACCGGCTTCAGCGACAGGTCTTCCTTGTCGACGCCGAATTCGCGGCGCGTGTCGAGCACCAGGGCGCCGTCGAGTTCGTAGGTCCAGCGGTGATAGGGACAGACCAGCCGGTGGGCGTGGCCCGTCTCGGTGCTGCAGATCCGGGAGCCGCGGTGGCGGCAGACGTTGTGGAAGGCGCGGATCTCGCCGGCGCGCCCGCGCACGACGATGATCGATTCGGTCCCCACCCGGTAGGTGAAGTAGTCGCCCGCCTTGGGGATCTGGAAGGCGTAGCCCGCGAACAGCCAATGGCGGTGCTGGATGCGCGCCAGGTCGGCGGCAAAGACCTCCGGGGCCGTGTAAAACGCCCGTTCCAGCGGTCCGCCGGGCTTGTGCCGGGCGACCAGCTGGGCGATTTCCGGCGATAGCGAATGACGCGCCGACAGCGCCGTGCCGTCCATTCTGGCTCTCCTCTTGCTAGGGGAACCGTAGCATGACGGCCTTGCCGATCCCCACCTCCATGTTAAGGTTTTGTGAAGGACGGCGCGCTGGGGATAGGTGCCGTCACGGATGCGTCATACGGCGCGTGTAGCGAGGCGACCGGTATGTCGCCGGACGGGGAGAATAAAATGGGCAAGACTTCAATACTGCGGCGCGTGGTGCTGGCGGGAGCAACCGTGCTCGCGGCCACAAGTTTCGGCACCGGTGCGTGGGCGCAAAAGACCAAGCTCACGGTCTATACGGCGCTCGAGAACGAGCAGCTCGAGCCGTTCAAGAAGGCCTTCGAGGCCGATAATCCCACGATCGAGATCGCCTGGGTGCGCGATTCGACCGGCGTGGTGACGGCCAAGCTGATCGCCGAGAAGGACAATCCCCGCGCCGACGTGATCTGGGGCCTCGCCGCCTCGAGCGTCGGCCTGTTCGCAGGCATGGGCATGATCGAGCCCTATACGCCGGCCGGTGCCGCGGCGCTGAAGCCGATGTTCAAGAGCGGCAAGAACCCGGAAATCTGGGTCGGCATGGACGCCTTCCTGGCGGTCGTCTGCTTCAACAACGCCGAAGCGGCCAAGGGCAAGAAGGCCAAGCCCGCAAGCTGGGCCGACCTCACCAAGCCTGAGTACAAGGACTCGATCGTCATGCCGAACCCGGCCTCGTCGGGCACCGGCTATCTCACGATCGCGGGCTGGCTCACCATCATGGGCGAGGATGCGGGCTGGAAGTTCATGGACGCGTTGCACCAGAACGTGGCGCAGTATCTCCATTCCGGCTCGGCGCCCTGCGTGCAGGCCGCCAAGGGCGAGCGCCTGATCGGCATCGGCTTCGACATGCGCGGCGCCACCGAGAAGACCAAGGGCGCGCCGATCGACCTGATCGTGCCCAAGGAAGGCCTCGGCTGGGAGATGGAAGCCACCGCCATCGTGAAGGGCACGAAGAACCTCGAGGCGGCCAAGAAACTCGCCGACTGGGCCTCGTCGCTCAAGGCCAACGAGCTCTACGGCAAGTACTACGCCATCGTCGCCAACCCGGCCGTCAAGTCGATGCCGGCCAACTACCCGCCCGACGGCGAGAAGATGATGGCCAAGATGGATGTCGAGTGGATGGCCAAGAACCGCGCACGCATCCTGGCGGAATGGACCAAGCGTTACGACGGCAAGTCGGCGCCCAAGGCCAAGTGACACGCGAAGCGTGTCATTCCGAGCGCAGCGAGGGATCTTTCGCGTGGCCGTAAAGATCCCTCGGCTTTCAGCCTCGGGATGACAATGAGTCACTACCTCGAGGTTCGCAACCTCTCCAAGCGCTTCGGCGACTTCTCAGCCCTCGGCGATATCTCTCTCGATATCGCCGAGGGCGAGTTTGTCTGTTTCCTCGGCCCCTCGGGGTGCGGCAAGACTACCTTGCTGCGCGCCATCGCCGGCCTCGACCCGCAAACCTCGGGTACAATCCGGCAGAAGGGCCGGGATGTCTCGGGACTGCCGCCGGCCCAGCGCGATTTCGGCATCGTCTTCCAGTCCTACGCGCTGTTTCCCAACCTTACCGTCACCGACAACGTCGGCTACGGGCTGGTGAGCCGCCGCCAAGGCCGCGCCCAAATCGAAAAGCGCGTGATCGAGCTGCTGGCCCTGGTCGGCCTGCCCGATTCGGGGTCGAAATATCCCGCCCAGCTCTCGGGTGGCCAGCAGCAGCGCGTGGCGCTGGCGCGGGCGCTCGCGACCTCGCCCGGCCTGCTGCTGCTCGACGAGCCGCTGTCGGCGCTCGACGCCCGCGTGCGGTTGAGACTGCGCCACGAGATCAAGGCCCTGCAGCGGACCCTGGGCGTCACCACCATCATGGTGACCCACGACCAGGAGGAGGCGCTCACCATGGCCGATCGCATCGTGGTGATGAACCACGGCGCCATCGAGCAGGTGGGCTCCCCGCAGGAGATCTACCGCCAGCCGGCGACCGCTTTCGTCGCCGATTTCGTCGGCTCGATGAATTTCCTGAGCGGAACGCTCGAGGCGCCGGAGCGCGTCAAGATCGGCGGCCGCGCCTTCGCCTGTCCGGCGCAGGATGGCCTCGCGGTGGGCACCGCCGTGCGGCTCAGCATCCGGCCCGAGGACGTCCGGGTGCGCGACCTGCCGGCCGACATCCAGAACCGCGTGCCGGTCGACGTGGCCGAACTCGATTTCGTCGGCGCTTTCTGCCGCGCCACGCTCAAGGTGCAGGGCGACGGCGACGTTGCCCTGGTGGCGGATTTCTCGAGCAACCTGATCCGCGACCTCGGTGTCGTGATCGGCACCCGGCTCGACGTCGCCCTGCCACCCGATCGGGTCAGGGTTTACGCCGCGTGAGCCTCGCGGTGCTCACGCCAAAGATTGGCCTGCGCATAAGCTTGTCGCGCGACGACCTGATGATGCGCGGCGCGCTGGTCGCGCTGGTCGTTATGCTGTTGCTTATCGTCGGCCTGCCGCTGTGGGCGTTGCTGGCCAAGGGCTTCGAGGACAGCGACGGCAAATTCGTCGGGCTGGCCAATTATGTTTCGTATTTCTCGACGCCGGCGCTGGTCAATTCGGCGCTGAACAGCCTGCACGTCTCGGCGGTGTGCACGCTGATCGTCGTGCCGATCTCCTTCCTCTACGCCTATGCGCTGACGCGTACGGTGCTGCCGATGCGCTGGCTGTTCCAGGGTGTGGCGCTGATCCCGATCTTCGCACCTTCGCTGCTGCCGGGCCTGGCGCTGATCTACCTGTTCGGCAACCAGGGATTCTTCAAGGCACTGCTGGATGGCGGCTCGATCTACGGCTTCGACGGCATGGTCATTGCCCAGGTCTTCTACTGCTTCCCGCACGCCACCATGATCCTGGTGACGGCGCTCGCCACCGCCGACGCTCGCCTCTACGAGGCCGCCGATGCGCTGGGTGCCTCCAAGCTCCGCGTTTTCTTCACTGTCACCCTGCCGGGCGCGAAGTACGGCCTGATCAGCGCGGCGCTCGTGGTGTTCACGATGGTCATGACCGATTTCGGCATTGCCAAGGTGATCGCCGGCAACTTCAACGTGCTCGCGACCGACGTCTACAAGCAGGTGATCGGCCAGCAGAATTTCTCGATGGGGGCCGTGGTCGGCATGGTGTTGCTGGCGCCAGCGGCGCTTGCCTTCGTCGTCGACCGTCTGGTGCAGAGGAAGCAGGTGGCGCTGCTGACGGCACGCGCCGTGCCGCTGATTCCCCGGCCCAAGCCCGGCCGTGACGCCTTTTTCACCATCTTCTGCACGATCGTCTGCCTGTGGATCCTGACCATCCTTGGCATGGCGGCCTGGGGCTCGCTGATCAAGTACTGGCCGTACAACCTCAGCCTGACGTTCGCCAACTACGAGTTCGGCAACTTCGACTCCAATGGCTGGGGCTCGTATTTCAACTCCTTGTGGATGGCGGCGGGAGCGGCAATCGTCGGCACGGCCATCATGTTCGTGGGCGCCTGGTTGAACGAGAAGACCAAGGGATTCGGCCTGGTGCGCGGGTTGGTCCAGCTGCTCGCGTTCCTGCCGATGGCGGTCCCCGGTCTGGTGCTGGGGCTGGGCTACATCTTCTTCTTCAACGCACCCAACAACCCGCTCAACTTCCTCTACGCCACCATGGCCATCCTGGTGATCAATACGGTCGCGCACTTCTATACGGTGGGCCATCTCACGGCGACGACGGCACTGAAACAGATCGACCCCGAATTCGAATCGGTCTCGGCCTCGCTGAAAGTGCCGATCTGGAAGACCTTCGGCCGCGTCACTGTGCCGATCTGCCTGCCCGCCATCCTGGACATTGCCATCTATCTGTTCGTCAACGCCATGACGACGGTATCGTCGGTGATCTTCCTTTACGCTCCCGACACCAAGCTCGCCTCGGTGGCGGCGGTGAACATCGAGGAGGCGGGGGCCACGGCCGCCGCGGCCGCGCTCTGCCTGGTGATCGTGGTAACCTCCGCGGCCGTGAAGGCGCTGCACCTGTTGGTCGATCGCTTCCTGCTCGGGCGTCTGCAGGCCTGGCGGAGGCGGTGAGTTCGCGCGAACATCGGCCTATCGACGTCGAGGCAGCCATGAAACAGCTTCGCATTCCAGCCGTCTACATGCGCGGCGGCACCAGCAAGGGTGTCTTCTTCCTCGCCCACGACCTGCCGTCCGATGCCGCAGCGCGCGATCGTCTGCTGCTGCGCGTGATCGGCAGTCCGGATCGCTATGGCAAGCACACCGACGGCATGGGCGGGGCGACCTCGAGCACCAGCAAGGTGGTGATCATCTCCAGGTCGGAACGCGCAGGCTGCGACGTCGACTATCGCTTTGGACAGGTGGCGATCGACGCGCCGGTGATCGACTGGTCGGGCAATTGCGGCAACCTCAGTGCCGCCGTCGGGCCGTTTGCGCTCAGCATGGGCCTGGTCGAGGGCCCGGCCGACGGCACCGCGACGGTGAACATCTGGCAGGCCAACATCGAGAAGAAGATCGTCAACCATGTGCCCATGCAGGGTGGCGAGGTCCAGGAACTGGGCGGCTTCGAACTCGATGGCGTGGCCTTTCCGGCGGCCGAGGTGAAGGTCGAGTTCCTCGATCCCGCGGCGGACGAGGAGGGCGACGGCGCCGGCGGCGCGATGTTCCCTACCGGCAACCGCATCGACATGTTGGACGTGCCTGAGGTCGGCCGGATCGAGGCGACGCTGATCAACGCCGGCAATCCCACGATCTTCGTCGATGCCGCCAGGCTCGGTTTCAAGGGCACGGAACTTCAGGGCGACATCAACGGCGACAAGACGATGCTGCAATGTGCCGAAGCCGTGCGGGCGCTGGGTGCCGTTGCCATGGGCCTCGTCGCCACGCCGGCGGAAGCGACGGCGAAGCGGCCGCACACGCCCAAGCTCGCGTTCGTGGCCGGGCCCGCCTCCTACACGGCGTCGGACGGCCGTAAGGTCGAGGCCGGCTCGATCGATCTGCTAGCCCGCATCTTCTCCATGGGCGTGCTGCACCATGCCATGACCGGTACGGGGGCGGTCGCCATTGCGGCCGCCGCGGCGATACCCGGCACGATCGTAAGCCGCGTGGCGCCGGCCGGCGCCGATGGCCGCGTGCGCTTCGGCCATCCCTCGGGAACGCTCAGCGTCGGCGCCGAGGCGCGCGAGGAGGGCGGTCAGTGGAAGGTCGCCAAGGTGATGATGAGCCGCTCTGCCCGCCGGCTGATGGAAGGCTGGGTGCGCGTGCCCGCTGCTTTGACAAGCCCGCGACCCGGTCTGTAGCATCCATCATTCCGCCTGAAGGCGTGAATGCCGACAGTCAGGCAAAGTGTAGCGTATTGCTCCGCGTGAATTCAGGGACTTCACAGTTGGGAGACGCGAACAATGACCAAGATTCAACGACGCAAATTCACCAAGGCAGCAGTCGGCGGAGTTGCCGCAACGGCTGCGGTGACAACGATGGCGGCTCCCGCGATCTCGCAGGGCCGGCAGGAATGGCGCATGGTGACGAGCTGGCCGAAGATGTTCCCCGGCGGCGGCACCGCGGCGGACCGTTTCGCCAGGAACATCAGCGAGGTGACCGGCGGCCGTCTCACCATCAAGGTGTTCGCGGCAGGCGAACTGGTGCCGGCCTTCGAGGCGTTCGACGCGGTGCAGCGCGGCACCGCCGATGTCATGCACTCGACGCCCTACTATTGGCAGAACAAGGCCAAGATCCTCAGCCTCTACACCACCGTGCCGTTCGGCATGACCAACTACGAGACGGTGGCGTGGCTGCGCTATGGCGGCGGCCAGACACTGTGGGACGAGGCCTACGCCCAGTTCGGCCTGAAAGGCTTTGCCGCCGGTTCGACCAGCGTGCAGATGGCGGGCTGGTTCAACAAGGAGATGAAGTCGACGGCCGACTTCAAGGGCCTCAAGATGCGTATTCCGGGCCTGGGCGGCGAGGCGCTGCGGCGGCTCGGCGCCACCATCGTCAACCTGCCGGTGGGCGAGATCTTCGGCGCCCTGCAGTCCGGTGCGATCGACGCCACCGAGTGGGTCGGCCCATGGCAGGACCTCGCGGCGGGCTTCTACAAGGTGACGAAGTACTACTACTGGCCCGGCCTGCATGAACCCGCGACCCTGAACGAGATCACCGTCAACAAGGCCAAGTACGAGTCGCTGCCCAAGGACATCCAGCAGATCTTTGCCTGGGCCTGTAGTGACGAGTACGTCCAGCTGACAGCGGAAAGCGATGCCAGCAACGCCGGCGCGCTCGAGGTGCTGATCAAGCAGCACGGCGTGCAGCTTCGTCACCTGCCGGAGGACTTCATCAAGGCCTACGGCATGGCATGGGGCGAGGTGCTGAAGGAGCTGCGCGACACCGGCGACGCGCTGACCAAGAAGACGCTGGATTCTTATTACAAGTTCCAGCGCGAGCAGATGGCGTGGAGCCGCATCGGTCTGCAGGAGTACCTGAACGCCCGCCTGATCGGCTTCAAGTTCACCTGAGCGGCAGCGCGCGAAACGACGAAGAGCCGGCGGCGACGCCGGCTCTTTTTATTTGGCCGTCGCTCAGCGTGTCGGAGGCGGGGTCACCGGCGTATTGAGGATCTGATCAAGCGGCGAGCCCGATGGCGCAGGCGTGCCGCCGCCCGCCGACGGCATCTTCAGCAGGTCGTCGAGCACCGAGCCCGGCGTGCTGCCGCCGGTGCCGCTCGAGACCGGCACCGCGTCGGGGAAGACCTGCTTGGGCAGCCAGGTGGCGAGGCCCGGCGCGATCCACAGGATGCCGATGGCGGCGACCTGCAGGCCGACGAATGGGATGATGCCGCGGTAGATGTCGCCGGTGGTGATCGAGGCCGGCGCCACGGCGCGCATGTAGAACAGGGCGAAGCCGACGGGCGGCGTGAGGAAAGCCGTCTGCAGGTTGACGCCGATCATCACCCCAAGCCAGATCGGGTTGACGCCCATGGCGATGATGACGGGCGCCGTGATCGGCACGACGATCAGGACGATCTCGATCGTGTCCATGAAGAAGCCGAGCACGAACATCACCACCATGACGGCCATCACCGCGCCGAAGGCACCGCCTGGCACGTCGACCAGCACCTGCTCGACAAGGTGCTCGCCACCCAGCCCGCGGAACACCAGCGAGAACACCGACACGCCGAGCACGATGCCGAACACCAGGGCGCTGATCACCGCAGTGTTGCGCATGACGCCCTTCAGGATCTCCCATGAGAAGGCGCGGTTGAAGGCGGCCAGCACGACCGCGCCGATGGCGCCGATCGAGGCCGCCTCGGTGGGCGTCGCCAGCCCACTCAGGATCGAGCCCAGCACGGCGATGATCAGCAGCAACGGCGGCACCAGGGCGCGCAGGAAGCGGCGTGGCAGGGTGCGCTTCTCTTCCGCGTCCATAACCAGCGCCGGGCAACTGCGCGGGCGCACGATCGCCAGCACGAGGATGTAGAGGATGTAGAGGATGACCAGCGAGATGCCGGGAAAGAAGGCGCCGGCGAACAGGTCGCCTACCGAGACGGGATCGAGCGGCTTGCCGGTGCGCTGGGCGGCGAGCTGATTGGCGCCCATCAGCAGATCGCCGACGAAGATCAGGATCACCGAGGGCGGGATGATCTGGCCGAGCGTTCCCGAGGCGCAGATCACGCCGGTGGCGAGCTTGGGATCGTAGCCTGCGCGCATCATGGCGGGCAGGCTGAGGAGGCCCATCGTCACCACGGTGGCGCCGACCACGCCGGTCGAGGCGGCAAGCAGCGCACCCACGATCACCACCGAGATGGCGAGCCCGCCGCGCATCGTGCCGAACATCTGGCCCATGGTCTCGAGCAGAGCCTCGGCGATCTTGGAGCGCTCCAGCACCGCGCCCATAAAAATGAAGAGCGGCACCGCGACTAACACCTCGTTGGTCATCAGGCCGAAGTAGCGCGATGGCAGGCTGGTGAGGAAGATCGGGTCGAAGACGCCGAGCGCCCAGCCCAGGGCAGCGAAGAGGAGCGAGAAGCCCGCCAGGCTGAAGGCGATCGGGAAGCCCAGCAGCACGCCGAAGGTGGCGACGACGAAGAGGGCAATGGCGAGGATATCGGCGAGCAGGGCTTGGGACATGTCGCGCGCCTCAGCCCAGCGGTCCGGTCAGCGTCTCGGAGGGCGGCGGCTCGCGGCCGGCGAGCACCAGGATACTGCGACCGATCCAGGCCAGGCCCTGCAGGCCCACCAGGGCGACGAAGCCGAGCAGCGTCGACTTGAGAACGTACATGCCCGGCATGCCATTGCTCTGGACCGATATCTCGCTGGTCTGCCAGGAGTAGGTGACGTAGGTCCACGACGTCCACCCAAGCAGTACGAGCCACGGCATCAGCAGGAAGATCACGCCGAAGAGGTCGATCCAGGCTTTGCCGCGCACGCCGAGCTTGGCGTAGAAGATGTCGACCCGGACGTGGGCGTTCAGGAGATAGGCGAAGCCCGCCGCCAGCAGGAATGTCATGGCGTGCGTCCAGACGTAGAGTTCCTGGAGCCACACGTATCCCAATCCCGCCGAATAGCGCAGGAACACCACCGCGCCGCAGACCAGCACCGTGGCCAATGTCAGCCAGGCGACGACGCGCCCGATGCAACGGTTGATCCAGTCGATTACATTGACGGCACGCGCGAGAGTGTCCATTCGTACTCCCCCCCATAGTCCGCCGGTCGCTGACCTGGTACGCGCGGCCGTAGCAGCGTTTTGGAGCATAGCGTAACCCATGACCCGTGAGGTTCCAACCCAAGGGTTCGACGTCGTCATCGTGGGCGGTGGCGTGATGGGATCGTCCATCGCCTACCACCTCGAGAGCGACCCCAACTTCTCCGGCACCGTCGCGGTCGTCGAACGCGACCCTTCCTATGCCCGCGCCTCCTCGGCGTTGTCGGCGAGTTCGATCCGGCAGCAGTTCTCGACGCCGCTCAACATCCATCTCTCGCGTTACGGCATCGGCTTCCTCCGCCGCGCGCCCGAGTTGCTGGGCGTCGATCTGGGCTTGAAGGAGCCGGGCTATCTGTTCCTGGCATCGAAGGCCGGGGAGGCGGTGCTGCGCGCCAACCACGCCGTCCAGCGCGGCGAGCATTGTTCGGTCGAGCTGCTCGAGCCCGCGGCGCTCGGGGCACGCTTTCCCTGGATCTCCGCCGACGGCGTCACGCTCGCCTCGCACGGCACAGCCAACGAGGGCTGGTTCGACGGCCCGGCGCTGATGCAGGGATTCAGGCGCAAGGCGCGCGAACTCGGCGCCGAGTATATCGCCGATGAGGTGATGAAACTGGCGCCGGACGCCGTCACCCTGCGCTCGGGGCGTCGGATCGAAGCCGGCACGGTCGTGCTGGCGGCAGGGCCGTGGTCGGGGCAGGTGGCGGCGACGGCCGGCATCGCGCTGCCGGTCGAACCGCGGCGGCGCTCGGTGTTCGTGCTCGACGTCCGCCAGCCGCCGGGGCTCACGCCGCTCACCATCGATCCCTCGGGCGTGTGGTTCCGGCCCGAGGGCCGCTTCTATCTCGCCGGTACGACGCCGGCCGACGGCAACGATCCGCCCGAACCGCCGCTGGAAGTCCAGCATGCCGAATGGGACGACATGGTCTGGCCGGCGCTGGCAGAGCGGGTGCCGGCCTTCGAGGCGGCCAAGGTGGTGAATTCGTGGGCGGGCTACTACGAATACAACACCTTCGACCAGAACGGCATTGTCGGCCGTCATCCCGACGTGGAGAATCTGATCTTCGCTACGGGCTTTTCCGGCCACGGCATCCAGCAGTCGCCGGCGGTCGGTCGCGCGGTTGCCGAGCTGATCGTGCATGGCAGCTATCGCACGATCGACCTCAGTCCCTTTGGTTATGAACGCATATCCGCAGGCCGGCCTATCCGCGAGCTGAACGTGGTGTGATACTCTCGCCGTAACGCGAGGAGAGTGACGTGCCCGATCAAGCCCTGGTCAATTCGGATCTGCAGTCCGCGCTCGTCGAAGCGCGCCAGGCCTACGCCGACCGCAATCCCAAAAGCCTTGGCCGCCATCACGAGGCCTGCGAAGCAATGCCGGGCGGCAACACCCGCACCACGCTGCACAATTCGCCGTTTCCGCTCACCGTCGTGCGCGGCGAAGGCTGCCGACTGTGGGATGCCGACGGCCACGAGTACATCGACGTGCTGGGCGAATATACCGCCGGCATCTACGGCCACTCGCATCCGGTGATCCGCGCCGCCGTCGACCGTGCGCTCAATCACGGCTGGAACTACGGTGGCCGCAACGCCAACGAGGCCAAGCTCGCCAAGCTGGTCGCCGACCGCATGCCCTCGATCGACCTGGTGCGCTTCACTAACTCCGGCACCGAGGGCAACGTGATGGCGCTCGCAGGCGCCAAGGTCTTCGCCCAGCGCAAGGGACGGGCCAAAGCCACCAAGGTCATGGTGTTCCACGGCGGCTATCACGGCGGCGTGCTCTATTTCGTGAGCGGCGGCAGCCCGGTGAACATTCCCTACGACTATGTCGTGGCGCCCTACAACGACATCGAGGGCACGCGCGCACTGCTGGCCAAGCACGGCGAGGAATTGTTCGCGGTCCTGCTCGAGCCGATGCAGGGCAGTCACGGCTGCCTGCCGGGTGACGTCGGGTTCTTGAAGATGGTGCGCGAGGAGACGAAGTCCCGCGGCATC
>JACPVT010000129.1 GCA_016191685.1 Rhodospirillales bacterium
ACGACGGCGAGCCGGCGCCGGCCTACTCGATGGACAGTTTTGCGCCCTCCACCGTGCCGGGTTGCCGCACGCCGCATCTTTGGCTGGAAGAGGGACGATCACTTTATGACGCGATGGGCGCGGGCTTCATGCTGCTGCGCTTCGACCGAGCGGTCGAGGCGACGGCGCTCGTCGAAGCGGCGGCATTGCGCGGCGTGCCACTGGCGGTGCTCGATCTCGCACCGCAGGCGCCGTACCGCGAAAAACTGGTGCTGTCCCGTCCGGACCAGCATGTCGCCTGGCGAGGCGACGTATTGCCTCGCGATCCTTTGCAGCTGATCGATCGGATTCGCGGCGCGCTGTAGACGAACAGCTTCAGGCGGTCGATCATCGTCACCAAGACAGGAATGGCGGAGGAAGGCGATGAGCGAGGTGCGTATTCTGGCGACCGGTTTCGGCTTTCCCGAGGGCCCGGTGGCCATGCCCGACGGATCGGTGATCCTGACGGAGATCCGCAACAACCGCTGCTCGCGTGTTGCGCCCGACGGCAAGGTGTCGCTGTTCTCGGCGACCGGCGGCGGACCCAACGGTCTTGCGGTCGGCCCCGACGGTGCGCTCTATCTCTGCAACAACGGCGGCAGCCGCTACGTCGAAGGCCATTCGATGGGCGTGGCGCCGCATCCCGACTACAAGCATGGCTTCGTCCAGCGGCTCGACCGCACGACCGGTACGCTCACCACGCTCTACATCGAGTGCGACGGCCACAAGCTGTCGGCGCCCAACGACCTGGTGTTCGACAAGGCGGGCGGCTTCTACTTCACCGATCTCGGCAAGCGCTACGCGCGTCACCGCGATCATGGCGGCCTCTACTATGCGCTGCCCGATGGCTCGAAGATCGTCTGCCTCGCCTATCCCATACTGAGCCCCAACGGCTGCGGCCTGTCGCCCGACGGCAAGACGCTCTATGTCGCCGACACCGAGGGCTCGCGGCTGCTCGCCTTCGACGTCGAGGGACCGGGCGTGATCGCCAAGTCCAAGGGCCATGCACCGCACAGCGGCCGGGTCATCGGCGGCGTGCCCGGGCCGGCGCGGTTCGACAGCCTGGCGGTGCTGGCAAACGGCAATATCGCGGTGGCGACGCTCACCACCGGCATGATCACCGAGTTCGCGCCGTCCGGAAAAATCGTGCGCGAGGTCAAGATGCCGGACATATATCCGACCAATATCTGCTTCGGCGGCCCCGACATGCGCACCGCCTACATCACCCTGTCGGACAAGGGGCAGCTCGCGGCCATGACCTGGCCGGAGCCGGGCCTGAAGCTCAATTTCAACTGAGGCGGCGCATCGGCCGCTGACGAACAAGGAGACAGAAATGACCGAGATCCAGATCGCACCCAATCTGCCCCAGTGGATGAAGGACCATGTTGACCGCTACCTCTCGAGCGGCGGCAGCGACGGTCACATGTACAAGATCACCGTACCCAACATGCCGGAACTGACCGTTCCGTCGTTGCTGCTGATCACCAAGGGACGCAAGTCGGGACAGAAGTTCCTGTTCCCGCTGTTCTATGGCCGCGCCGGCAAGGGCTACTTCGTGGTCGCCTCCAAGGGCGGTGCGCCGGAGCATCCCGGCTGGTACCGCAATCTCATGGCCAACCCCGATGTCGAGATCCAGGTCGGCACAGCGAAGATGAAGGCGCGCGCCCGGGTCGCGTCGGGCGAGGAGCGGGCGAAGCTGTGGAAGGAAGGCGTGGTCTTCTGGCCGCCCTATGCCGACTACCAGATCAAGGCAGGCGCGCGCGAGATCCCCGTGGTCGTGCTCGACCCTGTCGCCTAGCGCGAGGGGGCGGGCCATGCGCTTCACCAACAAGGTCGCGGTGATCACCGCGGCGGCCAACGGCATCGGCCGCGCGGCGGCGCAGATCATGGTGCGCGAGGGCGCCACCGTGATCGCCGTCGACAATCACCAGGGCCGGTTGGACGAGGCGGTGCCGGCGCTGCGCAAGGCTGCGGGCGAGGGACCGGGCAAGGGTGGGCCGGGAAGAGTGGAAGGCAAGCTGGTCGACGCGCAGGACGCCGCCGAGGTCGACAGGCTGGTGGCCGACGTGGCGCGCGACCATGGCCGCATCGACATCCTGGTCAACGCCGTCGGTGGCAGCACGGTGATCGCCAATCCGCAGGCAACGACCGAGCAGTTGGCTTTCGCCGACTGGCAGAAGCTGATCGCCTTCAATCTCGACGGCACCTTTCTGTTCACCCATGCGGTGATCCCGGTGATGAAGCGGCAGCGCGGCGGCAAGATCGTCAACCTGGCCTCGATCGCCGGGCGTGGCCTCAGCCGGAACAGTTCCAGCGCCTATGCCGCGGCCAAGGGCGGCATCATCGCCTTCACCCGCAAGCTCGCCTACGAGCTCGGCCCCGAGGGCATCAACGTCAATGCCATCGCCCCCAGCGTGACGCTCACCGAACGCATCCGGCCGCATTGGCAGAAGCGCTCCCAGGCGTCGCAGGCCGAGGAGATCGAGCGCACGCCGCTGCGCCGCGTCGCCGAGGCGGTCGACCAGGCGAACGTGATCTGCTTCCTGGCCTCGTCCGACGCCGATTTCGTCACCGGCCTCACCATCGACGTGACGGGCGGCGTCTGAAGACTCGATCAGGGAGTGAAGCATGGCCGGCAAAGTCG
>JACPVT010000130.1 GCA_016191685.1 Rhodospirillales bacterium
CGATCCGCTTGCGAAGATCCAAGGAGAGGGCTCGTGCCATTCATGCTGGCCTCCTGCGATCCCAGCCCTCAGCTTGAATCACACTTCAAGACCCAAGGGAATCCCCTTCCGAGTCCTGCAAACAGGAATGTGCTCTAGCGGAGACGGCTTGTCGTCGAGAGAAGGTCCCTCCACTCCGCGCTTCGCGCTCCAGTCGGGACGACGGTAGAGGCTAAGCCACGGCGCGTGCGAGCTTCGCCCAGCGGTCGAGTTCTGGAAGAATCTTGTCGGCCTTGGCCGAGTCGAGGCTGACGACGAGGCGCTCGACACCGTCGTCGCGGTCGCGCTTCAGCAGGCCCTCGTCCTCCTTGGCGCCCCAGATGGTGACCGGCACCGAGGCGGGGTCGCGGCCGGCTTCCTTGGCCATCTCGCGGAACTTGGGCAGCAGCGCGCTCACGTCGGCGTAGGTCGTGCGCACGCGATGCGGCATCCAGCCGTCGCCGTAGCGCAGCGCACGCCGGGCGCCGTAGGGAAAGGCGCCACCGACGATGATCGGCGGATGGGGCTTCTGCACCGGCTTGGGCCAGCTCATCATCGGATCGAAATTGACCAGGTCGCCGTGATACTCGGCCTTGGATTTGGTCCAGATCGCCTTCATCGCCTCGATGCGCTCGCGTGCCAGCTTGTGGCGGCTCGCGAAGACGGTGCCGTGGTTTTCCATCTCGTCGCTGTTCCAGCCGTTGCCGACGCCGAACAGGAAGCGTCCGCCGGAGAGCTGGTCGATCGATGAGGCCTGCTTGGATGTCTGGATGGGATCGCGCTGGGCGACCAGGCAGATGCCGGTGCCGACTTTCAGGTTCTTGGTGACGGCCGCCGCGGCCGTCAGTGTCACGAACGGATCCATCGCATCGTAGTATTTCTTCGGCAGCTCACCGCCGCTCGGGACGGGCGATTTGCGCGACAGCGGAATGTGCGAATGCTCGGGCGCCCACAGCGATTCGAAGCCACGCTCTTCCGCAGCCAGGGCGAGTTCGCCGGGCGCCATGGAGTAATCCGTGAAGAACATCGCCACGCCGATGTGCATCGTTTCCTCCTAGGCTGCCTTCGGCCACTTCGCGCCGACTCGCGGCAGCACCTTCTCGATGAGCTGCCGCGTCTGGGCCAGCACGCTCGCGCCGTCGCCGACCGGCCGCAGGATGAACTTCTGAACGCCGACCTCGACATACTCGGCGATCCTGTCGAGGATCGCGGCCTCGTCGCCGATCGCGAAATAGCGCGCCGGATCGCGGTTGGTGCGCTTGGCATAGGCCGCCATGGCGCCCGACACGACGCCATCGGAGGCGTTCCCGAAATAGAACGGAAAGGCCGCGCCGTAATGATCCTCGTCGATCGAGCGGCCAGCTTCTGCGGCAGACAGCTTGATGGCGGCGACGACCCGACCCGCTTCGGCCGGTCCCTCGGGGCCGCCCTGCCAGCCCGTGCCGTAGCGCGCCGTCCGCCGGATGGCCGCATCCGACGCGCCGCCGATCCACATCGGCAGGTCGGGCTGCACGGGCCGGGGCGAGATCGAGGCGCCGGAGAGGCGATAGTGCTTGCCGGCAAAGTCGACGCTCTCCTCGCGCCACAGGCGGGCGATGATTTCCAGGCTTTCGTTGGTGCGTCGACCACGCGTCCTGGTGTCGATGTCGAGCGCCTGCCATTCCGGCCCGAGCGGACTGCCGATGCCGAAGGCCGGCAGCAGGCGTCCTTCGGAGAGCACGTCGATCGTGGCGCATTGCTTGGCCAGCAGCACCGGATCGCGCAGCGCCAGCGACACCACGTTCATGCCGAAGCGCATCCGGCGTGTGCGCCCGGCCAGCGCCGCCATGGTCGCCATGCATTCGAGGATCGGCTGGCGGCTCACCAGCCGGTCGGTCTGCCACAAAGAATCGACGCCGCCCGCCTCGCAGAGATCGACCCAGCGCCAATAGTCGCCCGCCCCGGCAAACGGAAACTCCATCAAGCCGAGGCCGACGGCGACGCTCATGCGTGCGCCTTCGCGAGCGGCGCGATCGTATCGAGATGGCGCAGGATCTCGTCGCGGCTGAGATCGGGGATCGCCAGCAGCGCGTTGGGAATTCCGGCCTTTTCGTAGGCAGCCAAGGCGGCGGCCTCCGCCGGCGCGCCGAATACAGTGATCGTGAGCGTCGCGGGATCGCGCTTCACCGACTCCGCCATGCGATGCAGGCGATCGCGAGCAGTCGCCGCCTCGAAGCCGGAGCGCGGCCGCGGGAACCAGCCATCGCAATACTCGACGACGCGCTTCAGCGTGTGATCAGTCTCGCCGCCCAGCAGGATCGGCGGATGCGGCCGCTGCGCGGGTTTCGGCCACGACCACGCCGGATCGAAATTCACGAACTCGCCGTGGAAAGAGCCCGCCTCCTCGGTCCACAGCGCTTTCATCGCCAGCACATGTTCGCGCATCTGCTTGTAGCGCGTGGCGTAACCGACGCCGTGGTTCTCCATCTCGTCCTGGTTCCAGCCGGCCCCTATGCCGAAGATGAAGCGGCCGCCCGAGAGCTGGTCGAGCGAGGCGATGGCCTTGGCCGTGGCGATCGGCTCGTGCTGGGGTACCAACAGGATGCCGGTGCCGATCTTGAGTTTCTTGGTCGCCGCCGCCGCGAAGGCGAGGCCAACGAACGGATCATGGGTGTGCGAGTAGCGCTTGGGCAGCTCGCCGCCGGTGGGAAACGGCGTCTTGCGGCTGAGCGGAATATGGGTGTGCTCGGGCACGAACAGCGAATCGAAGCTGCGCTCCTCGAGGGCGCGCGCCAATTCGGCCATGTCGATGCCGTAGTCGGTCGGGAAGTAAAAAACACCTACGCGCATGAAAACTCCTATTTCTTGGGGACTTCGACGTGGCCACCAAAGCCCAGCCGCATCGCCGACAGAACCTTTTCCGCGAATGTGTGCTGCTGGCGCGAACGGAACCGCACGAACAGGGAAGCCGCCAGCACGTCGGCCGGCACTGCTTCCTCGATTGCCGCTTCGATCGTCCAGCGGCCCTCGCCGCTGTCTTCGACATGGCCGGAAAAGCTTTCCAGGTGCGCATCCTTGGCGAGCGCGCTGGCCGTGAGGTCGAGCAGCCACGAGGTCACGACGCTGCCGCGCCGCCACACTTCGGCGATGTCGCCCAGGTTGAGGTCGTAGCGCTCGTCGGCCGGCAGCTTGTCATCGGCGCGGTGGCGCATGATGTCGAAGCCCTCGGCGAAGGCCTGCATCATGCCGTACTCGATGCCGTTATGGATCATTTTTACGAAATGCCCCGCTCCCACCGGCCCGGCGTGGATGTAGCCGCGCTCCGCGCGCGGATCGAGCTTCTCACGGCCTTCCGTACGTTCGATATCGCCGAGACCCGGCGCCAGGGCGGAAAAGATCGGATCGAGACGGGTCACCGTCTCGGCATCACCACCGATCATCAGGCAATAGCCGCGCGCCAAGCCCCAGACGCCGCCGGACGTGCCGATATCGAGATATTTTATGCCCTTTGGTGCGAGCTCGCGTGCGCGGCGGACATCGTCTTTGAAGTTGGTGTTGCCGCCGTCGATTATGACGTCGCCACTCTTCATCAAGGTGCCGAGTTCGGCGATGGTCTCTTCGGTAATCCTTCCCGCCGGCAGCATCACCCACACGGTGCGCGAACCGGATCCCAATGCCTCGACCAGCGCCGACACCGAGCCCGCGACGGTGACGCCATTGCCCGCCAATGCGGCACCCGCCGCGGGATTGGCGTCGAAGATCGCGCAGGAATGCCCCGCCCGCGTCAGCCGCCGCACGATATTTCCGCCCATTCGTCCGAGGCCGATGACGCCGATCTGCATGAGTTGTCCGTTTCCCCTCTATGCGGCTAGGTTGGCGTCGCGGGTCCGGTGCGTCAACCTGCGGACACCTGACCGGTGCCGCTGAGCGGCGGCCTGTCGTTCAACTAGTTTGCCCGGTCGTCAGCCGAGATCGTCGACGTCGTTGCGGAGTTTCCGGCCGTCCCGCCAGCGCGCCAGGTTGTCGAGGAAGATTTCGAAGATCGCCTCATTCTGGCCCAGTGAATGGCTGGCGGTATGCGGCGAGACGAGGACGTTGGGCATGTCCCACAGCGGCGATTGAGGATCGAGCGGCTCGCGCTCGAAGACATCGAGATAGGCGCCGGCGAGACGGCCGCTGGCGAGTGCCGCGATGACGTCGGGTTCGACGGCGATCTCGCCGCGCGCGACATTGACGAAATGGCCACCGGCGGGCATCGCCGCGAAGGCTACCGCGTTGGCGATCCCGCGCGTGAGGGGCGACGCCGGGCAGCACAGGATCAGCCAGTCCGCTTCCGGTAGGACATCGCGAAGGTGATCGTAGCCGACGGTGCGGTCGCACGGCGCCACCGGCTCAGGGCTGCGCCGGGCGCCGATCACCTTCATGCCCAGGGCCTTCAGGAGCGTCGCGATGTTGCGGCCGATCGGCCCAAGACCCACGACAACGGCGCATTGGCCTTTCAGGTCGCGCGGTGCGCGATCGCCGATCCGCGGCTCCCAGGCATGCCGTCGCTGGGCGTCGGCCAGCAGCGGAAAGCGCCGGTTAAGCGCGATCACGGCACCCAGAACGCTGTGCGACACCGTCACCGCCGTCGCGCCGGAGGCGGTCGTGACCTTCACACCACGGTCGCGCAGCTCGCGATAGATGGGCCGCTCCGCCCCGGCCGGATGGATTTGCAGCCAGCGCAGCCTGGGTGACCGGCGCAGCACGATCTCGAAGTCGCGCAGTTCCGGAGTCTGGTTGTTCTTGCTCGACCGCCCCGTTACCTCGCGGGTCATGAAGGCAAAATCGGCGTCGCAGGGTCCGTCGCCGGCGACTGCCTGCTCGGAGGTCACGAAGGAGAGGCCGCCTGACGGAACGGCCGCCGCGATGCGGGGTCCCCAGGTGCGATGGGCGAAGTCGGACAGCAACAGCTTGAGCGGCGGCGTGGTCATCGATGCCAACGATGCCGTGCCGCGGTACCATCGTCCACACTGCGTGAAGCAATTGCCGAACCGGCACCGCCCGCGCTAAAGCCGTGGCTTCGGGAGACGCGCGGGAATGGACAGTTTCGACTATGTGATCGTGGGCGCCGGCTCGGCCGGCAGCGTGCTCGCCAGCCGGCTGAGCGAGGATCCGAACGTCACTGTCTGCGTCCTCGAGGCCGGGCCATCGGACTGGCATCCCTTCATCCATATCCCCGCCGGCTTCATGTACACGCAGGGTGAACTGGCTCTACACGTCAGAACCCAGCGAATGGACCGGCGGCCGGCGGATCGCCGCACCCCGCGGCAAGACGCTGGGCGGCTCGAGCTCGATCAACGGCCACATCTACAACCGCGGCCAGCGGCACGACTTCGACGGCTGGGCACAGCGCGGCAACCACGGCTGGGGCTATGCCGACGTGCTCCCCTACTTCCGTCGCACCGAGCAGCGCATCGCCGATGTGCCCGATGCCATTGACGAGACCTTCCGCGGCCATGAGGGAAAGCTTCCCATCACCGATCTCGATTGGCGCGATCCCCTGTGCGAGGCCTTCATCGAGGGCGCGGTGCAGATGGGCATCCCGCGCAACCGCGACTACAACGGCACGATGCAGGCGGGCGTGAGCTACGTCCAGCGCATCATCCAGAACGGCCGGCGCGTGAGCGCGGCGCGCGGCTACCTGCATCCGGCAATGAGCCGGCGCAACCTCACGGTTCGCACCCACGCCCAGGCAAGCGAGATCGTGCTCGAGGGCAAGCGCGCGGTCGGCGTGCGCTACCGCCAGGGCGGCCGCAACGGCAGGCCGATGGAAGTGCGCGCCGCCAAGGAAGTGATACTGTGCGGCGGCACGGTGAACTCGCCGCAGCTCCTGCAGGTCTCGGGCATCGGCCCGGCACCTCTGCTGCAGTCGCTCGGCATCACGGTGAAGCATGCGCTGCCGGGCGTCGGCGAGAACCTGCGCGACCACTATGCGCCGCGCTTCGTCGCCCGCGTAAAGAATGCCATGAGCATCAACGAGCGCTCGCACGGACTTCGGCTGGTGGGCGAAGTGCTGAAATACGCCGTGTCGCGCAAGGGCATCCTGGCGCTTAATCCAACCCTCATTTACGTGTTCTGGAAGTCCGACGAGCGCGTCGACAACTACGACCTGCAGCTCACCTTCACGCCGGCCAGCTACAAGGAAGGCGTGCAGTCGACCTTGGACGATTTCCCCGGCATGACGATCGCCTCCTGGCAGCAGCGGCCCGACAGTACCGGCTATGTCCGCGCGCGCTCGGCCGATCCGTTCGAGGCGCCGGTCATCCAGCCGAATTATCTCGCTGCCGAAAGCGACCGCCGCGTGTTGCTGGCCGGCATGAAGCTCGCCCGTCGCCTGCTGGGCTCGCAGCCGCTCAGCAAATACTACGACCGCGAGGAGTTTCCCGGCGCCGAGAAGCAGTCCGACGACGATCTGCTGACGGCCGCCAAGCAACGCGGCACGACCACCTTCCATCTCATGGGCTCCTGCCGCATGGCGCCCGACAGCGACCCCACCGCGGTAGTCGACGACCAGCTTCGCGTGCGCGGCCTCGAAGGCCTGCGCGTGGTCGACGCCTCGATCATGCCGACCATGCCCTCGGCCAATCTCAATGCCTCGGCGCTGATGATCGCCGAGAAGGCCGCCGACATGATCCGCGGCCGGCCGGCGCTGGAAGCAGTCGCGCTCAAGGATTGAGGGGGGGGCGGACCGATGGCCGATGCGGCGAACGAACCGGCCATCGACGCCATCGCCAGCCTGGTGCCTGCGACCTTGCGGGCGCTCTACGCGCTGGAGTTCACCGGCCGCCATCTCTCGCCCGACAACCTGCCCCGATTGATCGACGCCGTTGCCGGCCGCAACGTCGACGTAGAAGCCGCGTTATCGGCCTCGCGCGCCATGACCTGGCCGGAGCGGCTGGGGCCGGTGCGCGCCTGCCTTGAGGGCGCGGCCGAGGCAGCGGGCGAAGGTATCGCCGGTCTTCTGGCGGCCGGCGACGCACCACAGCCGATCGTCGCGGCCTACCGCGCGCTGAGGGGCTACGCGCGTGCCGCCGAAGCGATCTATCCCATGGCCTCGCATCTGCGACCGGTCAGCCAGTTCGTCCTCGAACCGGCCGCGCGCGACGACGCGGCCCTGTTGGATCGGCTGGCGGCCGCTGACGCCACCCGCGATGGGGTGGGTGTCATGCATGTCGGCGGCCCTGCCGGCACACGCGGCGCCTTCTCGCTCTATGTGCCGGAAACGCATGATGAGCAGCCTCGGCCGCTCGTCGTCGCGATGCACGGCGGCAGCGGCAACGGCGGCGCCTTCCTTTGGAGCTGGCTGCGCGAGGCGCGCACCAGGGGCCTGATCGTGATCGCGCCGACGGCGAGCGGCTCGACCTGGTCGTTGATGGAGCCCGAAGTCGACGGACCGAACATCGACCGCATGGTCGAGCATGTCGCCGGCCAATGGTCGATCGATCCGACGCGGCAGCTTTTAACCGGCATGAGCGACGGCGGCACCTTCACCTATGTGCTCGGGCTGAAGGCCGACTGCCGCTTCACCCACCTGGCGCCTGTGGCCGCCGCCTTCCATCCGATGATGATGGGCTTTGCCGATCCGGGCCGCGTGCGCGGACTGCCGGTTCATATCGTGCATGGCACGCAGGACTGGATGTTCCCGCCCGAGGTGGCCCAAAGCGCCCGACACGCCCTGGAGCAGGCCGGCGCGGCGGTGATCCATCGTGAGATCGCTGATCTCTCGCACACCTACCCACGCGACGAGAATGCAGCGATCCTCGACTGGTTCCTGGGCTGGGACACATGAAAACGCCGCCCGGCTGACGGGCGGCGCCTTCGTCATCGACTTGCCTGTTGGGAAATTCTCCGTCTAGCGTGCCGGCGTCGTGGCCGCGCCGACGCCGGCGCCGACGGCGCCACCGACCAACGCACCCGGCAGCACGCCCATGCCCGTCACGCCACCGACGACGGCGCCGCTGCCGGCACCGATCGCGCCGCCCGTGACAGCGCGCTGGCCCCAAGTGTCACCGCAGGCCGTCGCGC
Organism: Rhodospirillales bacterium; assembly: GCA_016191685.1. GTDB lineage: Bacteria > Pseudomonadota > Alphaproteobacteria > Reyranellales > Reyranellaceae > Reyranella. The sequence goes on from JACPVT010000130.1 coordinate 8,065, forward strand.
CAACCAGAATGATCGCCATCACCGTTAGCTTGAGCGCGGACATGATGCCTCCTGAATGAACCATGTTGGTTCAGGAGGCTCAACGCGACATGGGCCGCAGGGTTCCCGGGCAGGTTCTCGCACGCCTCCGCAACTTCCGGCCCCCGGCGACGTTTCCCCAGGACAATCGAACAGGGAGGCCTTCATGAACGCCCGATTTGCCATGGCACTGTCGGTCGGTCTGCTTGCCGCGGCCTGTCAGTCCCCCCAACAGACCCGCTACATCACGCCCTCGGGGCCGCCAACCATGTCTTCCGCCGTCTTCTGGTCATCCGAGCAGGCCTGCATCGATTATGGCTTCACCCCCGGAACGACCGCCTACGGCAACTGTGTGTCGCGCGAGCGCGCCGCCCGCGCCGGCGGCCGGGTCAGCGCCGACTATGCCGAGGTCAACCTTGCTCGCGATGCCCAGGACGCCTGCTACTCCTACGGCTTGCAACCGCGCACCGCCGCTTTCGACCGCTGCGTCGGCCGCGAGGTTGACGCCCGCCGCTATCGTTCGGAAGCCGTCGCGCCGACCTATCCGCCCTATCGCTACGATCGATACGGCTATCGGATCGACGCGCAGGGCTATCGCGTCGACGCCGACGGCTACCGCCTTGCCGGCGGTGCGTCATATGCCCCACCCGCCATCGTGTCGCGTCCCGCGGCCACCGGCGAAGTGGCCTTCCGCGACGAATTCGGCTTCCGTTACGACGACCAGGGCAACCGCATCGACCGCAACGGCCGCATCATTAGTCCGCAGACCAAGACGCCCTAGACTTGCAGCCACCAGGCCGGCGAAAAAGCCCGAATGGCGGGGCGCTGATGGCTAGTCTCTACTCGTTGTATTTGGCGGTCGTCACGCCACTGTAGCGGTCGTAGAAGACCTGAAGCTTCCGGAGATCGCACAAATTCAGGTACTGCCAGATCGCCGGCGCAGCGCCGTCGGCGAAGCTCAGCTTGATGTCGACCATGCACACGAGTTGCGAGGCCGGGATCACGACCTGCCGGGCCTCACCGACCTTGATGATCGGCGGACGAAGGACGTTGGGACTCCACATTCCCAGCTGGGACTGCGAAATCGACATCTCGCTGATCGGAGAACTCGTCGAATTGATCAGCAGGAAGGTGGTATCCACGGCCAGCGCGCTTCCGGCAAACAGCGACAGCACGGCAACGGCAATCGAACGCAACATGTACTTGGATCCCCCAGAAGAGGCCGGCATCTTATCGCCGCACCGCAAGGCGGCTCAAGCGACGGATCGGACGCTCTATCCCGGCGAAGCCCGCCGCGCTAGAGGGAAAGCATGACGTCGTACCTCATCAGCCATCCGTCGTTCCTGGCCCACGACACCGGCGATTTCCACCCCGAGCGACCCGACCGGCTGCGCGCGGTGCTGGCCGCGCTCGACGACGCGGCCATTGCCCACCTGGCTTCCGTGGTGGCGCCGCCCGCCACCCTCGAGCAGCTCATGCGTGTGCATCCGCAGGAATATATCGAGGCAATCCTCGGGGTCCTCCCGCCGCCCGGCGAACTGGTCCAGATCGACGCCGACACCATCATGAGCGCCGACAGCGCCGAGGCGGCGCGTCATGCCGCCGGCGCCGTAGTCGCCGGCGTTGATGCGGTAATGCGCGATGCCGCGCAAACCGTCTTCGCCGCGGTGCGTCCACCCGGTCACCATGCCCTGCCGAGCGTTCCCGGCGGCTTCTGCCTGTTCAACAACGTCGCGGTGGGCGCCCTGCACGCCCAGGCCGCGTACGGCCTGGAGCGGGTGGCGATCGTCGACTTCGATGTCCATCACGGCCAGGGAACCCAGGCCATCGTCGAGCCCGATCCGCGATTGTTCTATGCCTCGTCCCACCAGTCGCCGCTCTACCCCGGCACCGGCTCGGCGCGCGAGCGCGGAGTGGCGGGAAATGTGGTCAATGTGCCGCTCGCCCCCGGCAGTGGCAGCGCGGAGTTCCGCACCGCGTGGGGCGATCGCATCCTGCCGGCGCTCGATCTCTTCGCGCCGGAGCTTTTGGTCGTATCGGCGGGTTTCGATGCCCACCGCCGAGATCCGCTGGCGCAGTTGAATGTCGAGACCGCGGATTTCGCGTGGTTGACGGAAGAACTTGTGGCGATTGCGGACCGGCACGCCGAGGGGCGCGTGGTCTCATCCCTCGAGGGCGGCTACGACCTCGACGCCCTGGCCGAGTCGGTCGCCGCGCATGTCCGTGCGTTGATGCGGCATTCCTGAGACGTCACTTCGCGTCGAGATGCCAGACGCCGTCCCATCCTTCGGGTGTGCCGCTGCGGAGGAATTCGGTGCAGCGCGCGATGAAGACCCGGCTCGGCCCATCACCCGGACGCAGCGCCGCCACCTCGCGGAAGCACGCGATCGCTGCCTCGAAGCGGCCCTCGACATAGGCCGTGCGCCCGGCCTGCCAGTGGGCGAGCAGTTCGGCATGATCGACGGCGCTGGCGATGTCGCCCAGTGGCTCGTGAATGTCGTGCATCTCGGTCGTGCCCACCGCCACGATGCGGTCGATGTGGCGCCAGACGAAGCGGTCGGCGGTAGGGTTGGCAACTTCGCCGCTCGCCAGCACCTCCGTTCCATAGACCTTGTTCATTCCCTCGAGCCGTGACGCCTGGTTCGCGACGGCACCGACCAGCGTGTAGTTGATGCGCTCGCGCGCACCGACGTTGCCGACCACCGCCGGACCGGTGTGCAGGCCGAAGCGGGTACGAAAGCCCGGCCGGCCGCGCTGCTGCCATTTCTCGGAGAGCGCGCGCCCGGCCGCCGCCGCCTGCAGCGCCGCCCGACAGGCATTGGCGATGTGGTCGGGGTCCGGTTCGGGAGCGTTCCAGAATGCCATGATGCTGTCGCCGATATACTTGTCGATCATGCCGCGATTGGCCGAGATCTCGGCACCAAGGACCTCGAAGTAACGCGACAGGCGGCTGGTCAGGAGTTCGGGCTCCATCGTCTCGCTGAGTCTGGAGAAGCCCTCGATATCGGTGAACATCACCGTGACTTCGCGGCACCGTGACACCAGCAGCGACGCCAGGAGCGCGCCCAGGATGGCGAAGCCGACGGCAACTGCAGCGGCCGCCGCCGCGCGCTCGAGCAGGGTCCGTGAGCTGGCGGCGAGTTCGGCGACGGGAACGGCAGCAGCCACCACGAAGCGCTGCCCGAGAGCCTCGGGAACGCGCCTCACGATGGCCCGGTACAGTTGACCGCCGATCAGGACCCGGCGATCGACTCCGTGGTCGCCGTCGACCGCCTCGCGGATCACTTCCTTCAACGCCGCGCGCACTTCCGTATCGCCGGGAAGGCAGCCGGCAATGGCGCCGACACATCCTTCCGACTCGACTTCGACGGCGCCCACGCCATGCCCGACCATGATGATCGCGTTGGGTGTGATTTTGTAGGTGGTGATCAGTTGCGACAGCGTTTCCAGCGTGTAGTCGAAACCGATCACGCCGCCGCCGCCGTACAACGGCACGCCGGACGAGATCCCCGCGTGCTTCGACCAGGCGAAGTGGTAGGGCGCAGTGAGCACGGCGTCATGCGCCTTCTCGGCCTCGACATACCAGGGTCGGGTCCGCGGATCGTAGTTGGTGGGCCGGACGCGCTCCATACTCCGGCTTCCGTCGGGCGCCTGAAGCCACGAGACTTCGCGCCGCGCCGGCCCCTCGCCGTCGACCGCGCGCATGACGATCGCGTTCCGGTCAGCGACTCCGTAGTCGGACCACTCGGTAGGCGAGAAGGAATCCGGTCGGCCGGCGTAGACCAGGCGTCCGTCGGCGTAGCCGACGAAGGCCCCCGCGACCACCGGATGCCGCCCCAGCAGTGCGACCAGCTGACGGCGGCGTTCGTCGTCGGCGGCAGGCCCCTCGCCGGCGGCGAAGCTCGGCGAATCGGCCAGTGTCAGGCCGACATAGACCACGACCCGCAGGCCATCGGTCAGGAACCGTTCGACCGCCTTCTCCAGCTCTGCCACGCGCGCATCGGCGCTGCGCTGCTCCAGCGAATCGACTGACCGCCAGCCGAGCCACAGCAGCGCCGAGCTGAGCGGCGCCAGAACCAGCGCCATCAACAACAGGATCGTGGCGCTGAAGGGAATCGACAGCCGGCGCGCCGTCATGTCGCCTGCAGTGCCACCTTGCGGGCCCGGATCCCTGCTTGTCGCCCGCCTATTCCTTGACGGCCGACCACTTGCAGCCAAGGCTCTTTTCCGTGACCATCAGGCTCTTGGGCGTCGCCGCCAGGTCGGCGACCATATGCAGATTGAGCCGCCCGAGGACGAAGTCGCCGGCGTAGATGTTCGGCTTGGTGAGCTTCAGTTTGACGTGGATGTTGCCCGGCATGCTCACTTCCGCCAGGCCGCCCTTCAGCGTGAACGTATGCTCGCGGGTGAATTGCGGATCGGCCGCAATGCAGCCCTGGATGTTGCCGGGCGCCGCCTTGAGCCAGAATTTGACCTCGGCGTCCTGGGCCAGGACGGCGGACGGCAATACCGCCGCAAAGACGGCGAGAGCGAGATGCTTGGCGATGGTCATTGCCTGATCCTTCCAGCGGGTGGCGCGCAGTTTCCCCACCTTACCCCGGCCGGAGGGGCCCGTCAGTCGTCGCGGCGGAGTATCCCGTAGGCGAGACCGGCAACCGCGCCACCCAGCAGCGGCGCCACCCAGAACAGCCAGAGTTGCGACAGGGCCGCGCCGCCCACGAACAGCGCCGGGGCGGTGCTGCGGGCCGGGTTCACCGACGTGTTTGTGACCGGAATGCTGACAAGATGGATCAGCGTGAGCGCGAGGCCGATGGCGAGACCGGCGGCGGCCGGATGCGCCCGCTTGTCGGTGGCGCCCAGGATGATGGTGACGAAGCCGAAGGTCATGACGATCTCGACGACGAGGGCCGCCACCAGCCCGTACTTGCCGGGCGATTGAGCATCGTAGCCGTTGGTCGCGAAGCCGCCGATGTCGGCGCCGGCCTTGCCCGTGGCGACGACATAGAGGATCGCCGCCCCGGCGATGCCGCCCAGCACCTGCGCCACCACGTAGTGCAGGACCTCGCCCTTGGGAAAGCGCCCGGCAACGGCCAGACCGACGGTCACCGCTGGATTGAAGTGGCCACCCGACACCGGACCGAGCGCATAGACCATCGTCAGTACGGTGAGACCGAACGCCAGCGCCACGCCCGCGAAGCCGATGCCGAGTTGGGGAAAGGCGGCGGCGAGAACCGCGCTGCCACAGCCACCGAGAACGAGCCACGCAGTGCCGAGAAACTCGGCATAGAGACGATTGACGATCGGCATGGCGGCTGCTCCCCCTTTGGTTAGGACGAGACTACTCCTGTGCGGTCCGACCGGCTGCGCCGCTGCGCGGTGGTCCAGGTGTGCTTTTTTGCACATCGATCGATCGTCAACTGCCGCTCACTTCTTGCCCTGCGGGTAGATCGTCTCGCCGCGCTTCAGCATCGCCACGAAAGCCGCGATCTTCTTCTTCCGTCCCGCCTCGGTCTTCATGTTGCCGGTGCGGAAGGCGAGCGCAAAGCGGTTCTGTGCGCTCAGTTTCTCCAGCATCGCCCTGGCCTTGGGCTCGGCATCGATGGCGGCCTGGAGATCGTCCGGGATCCTCGTGTCCTTGCTCCTGTAGGCGCGGGCCCAGCGCCCGTCGGCCTTGGCCGCATCGACCTGTGCGAGCCCGTGCCCGGTCATCCGGCCTTCCGTGATCAGCCGGGCAACGTTGTCGACATTGATCTGGCTCCACACGCTCTTCCGGCCGCGCGGCGTGTAGCGCTGCAGGTAGCTCTTGCCGTCGAATCCCTTGCGCAGCCCGTCGATCCAGCCCCAGCAGAGCACAACGTCGATGGCTTCCTTCGGCGTGATCGACTTCAACCCCGAATCCACCTTGTGAATCTTAATCCAGAGCTCATCCGCCTTGTCGTGGTGCTTGCCAAGCCAGCGGTAGAAACTCGCGGCGGTCACGAACTCATGGACCTTGGCCGGATCGACTTTCACCGGCCCCATCAACATACCCGGTAGCGTTCGACCGCCGCAGGATCGAGTTCGATGCCGAGGCCCGGCCCATCAGGCAGCAGGACGTGCCCGGCCTCGAGCCTGAGCGGCGTCTTCAAAAGCTCCGTGCGCAGCCGGTTGTCGCTCATGTCGAACTCCAGCATCAGCGGAT